>NZ_DASVTO010000052.1:0-8858 GCF_036387535.1 Sphingomonas sp. | reverse complement strand
AGCCACGATGATCGCCTACAATGTGCTGGACACCGCCAAGCTGGCGCTCGGCGACGATGAGGCCGACAAGTTCAGGGCTGCCCGATACGACGAGGCAATGACGATGTCCGAGGCGGAGACGGACGCGCTTCGCACCGCTCTGCTCTACCAGGTGCCGACCACGTGGGCCGATGCGCTGATCCTGCAATACCACATCTACCTTGCGCACGACCTCTACACGCCTGGGAAGGAGCCGCCCTACGAACGGGCCGCGCTCATCGTCGCCATCGATACGCTGTTCGACTTCATGGCGACCGAGGTGAAGGCCGACCACGAGCAGATCGGGGATCAGTTCAAGCGGGGAACGATGCGGGTCTGGAACCGCCGCCGCTTCCGCTCAGTCGAACTGGAGGACTGAGACATGCCTGACAGCAACCAGCACGTCGTCCGCGAGTCGCTACTGCAGGAGGGCGTCTCCTGTGCCCTCGCCACGGTCCACGTCATCGCCGCCGCCGAGATGTTTCGGAACCTTCCCGCCGAGAAGCAGGCGCAGGACGAGCACAACCACGCCCTGTGGCTGCTCGCCATGCTGGAGGATCACCTCCGACGCATACAGTCCAAGGTGGATGAGATGGACAAGCTCGCCTCCGCCAGAACGGAGGACCGCTGACATGACGCACGCAGTTCCCCGTTTTCTCACGAGAGCCGACATCAACGGCCGGCCGGTCTCGTTCTTCTCTCCGCCGCACACGGAGCCTGACTTCCCGTGGGTCGATGTCGAGGAGCTGGCTGGGGCCTTCCTGGAAGTCGATGCCGCGAAAAGGATGGTGCAGCACGCGCACAACTTCGACCGCAACAGTCGGCCGGTGACGACCGCACGGAATGACGACAAGATTGCCACCATCATCCCTCATGCGTTTGCGCAGGGGTTGTGTGGTGCCATTGATCAATGGAACGGCTTCGCCGGGCAAGCCGAGGACGACACTGGACCCGCCCATGATGCCTATTGCCGGGCTGCGGGACACGTTGCAGCCGACCATTGGCCACTCGATCTCGATCAGCTGATCCACGCCTTTCGGAATCCGGGCGGCCCCTTCCTGAAGGAGGGCCGGTGACATGAGCGCCGCACCCGAACCCGCCAGCTTTAATCCAGTGGCATGGCTCTCCGACCTCGCTCAGATTGGCGGCGGCTATGCGCTGATGTCCGGCCGCAAGCTCGCGTTCCTGGTCGACGACTGCGATGGCGAGGTGCTCACCAGCGTCATGTCCCAGATCATCGGTCGGCCCGAACGGCAGGAGGCGATCAAGACCGCGATCGAGCGCCGGCAGATGGGGGAGGCAGCATGATGGGTCACGCCTTCACCACTCCCGCCGCCGCACCGCGCCGACGCCCTCGATGGCGCCGGACCCGCCGTCGGCAGTGGAGCGGGCCCAGCGACTTGGTCGGTATGCGCGCGATGTTTGCGGCCATCCCGTCCCTGCCGCGCGCTGAGCTAGCCCGCCTGACCGAGCACATGATCAACCGCATCGACGAAATCGATGGAGACCCGGACCTCGAACATCTGCTGGAGGATGACGAGGACGGGCACGACCACGAGAAGGAGGAAGCATACGACTAACGCGCTCATCTGGCCGTCGCCGCCGCCTATGCCGGCAGGACTGCGTCCCGCCCTCCGCACTCCGGCACACCGAGGCGGTCGCGGTTCTCCCGCGCGCGTCCATCGATTCGAGGAAAGCCACTCGCTTGCCGCGCAGTATGGCAACGATTGGTGGATCCCGATCTATCGACGCGCCTTCCCGACGCTGATGTCGGCAGTGGCGGTCGAGCATGACGGATGGGCGCAGCGCGGCGGCATTGACCGGCTGCTGACGCTCGCCTGCGGGCGCACCTACACGGTGGACGAGAAGATCAGGACCGAGGACTGGCCCGACGTGCTGCTGGAGCGCTGGTCGAACGAGGGGCTGCGCCGGCCCGGATGGGTGCAGAAACCGCTTGCCGCCGACTTCATCGCCTACGCCCACGCGCCGGCCGCGACCTGTGTGTTGCTTCCTGTGCCCGCGCTACAGCGTGCTTGGCGTCAGCATGGGCGGCAGTGGATCGGCCTATACGGACAGCGACGAGCGCAGAATCAGGGCTACACCACCGTCAGCGTTCCCGTGCCCCGGAGTGTGCTGATGCAGGCGATCGTGGAAGCGATGTTCGTCAGCTAGCCACCAGGTGGCAGCGAAACCAGCTGCTGATCTCCCGCCGATCGGTGGCTACCCTAGGCTGCTAGCCGTTCCAGTGCCGCATTTGGCACGGTGTCCTCGATCACGTTCGCGGCCTGTGACAGTATGCTCAGGTAGGCGCCGAACGACGCCTTGTCCTTTACAACCGCCACCGGGACGGGCTTCCGTTCCAGCAGGCTCAGGTCGTGGAACATGGTCGCGGACGAGTAGACCGAACTGTGGTGGTTAGACACGGCCTCGAATGCCATGTCCTTCCCGTCAACGTG
Source organism: Sphingomonas sp. (assembly GCF_036387535.1). Lineage (GTDB taxonomy): Bacteria > Pseudomonadota > Alphaproteobacteria > Sphingomonadales > Sphingomonadaceae > Sphingomonas_R. The sequence goes on along the minus strand of NZ_DASVTO010000052.1, from coordinate 6,384 downwards.
GACAAGCGCGGAGACGCGCCACTTATGGCTCGACGCGCCTGCGATCTCTGCTTCGGGAACCACCTTCTGCGCGCCGAAGACGGCCACCAGCCGTTCGTAAAGATGAGCAGTTATTGCGGCTTCGCTTCGCTGAGCCACCCGCTCGCAGATCCTATGTGCTACTTGGACGGATGCGGCGGCCACGTCGGCCATCGCCCCGGCAAGCTGATCAACCGACGCCGAAACAGTGAAACCGCGCTTCCCCACGTCGATCCCAAATTGCTCAGCGACCGGGGCGGCGTTGCGGTTGAACAGGTTCTCCGCGCCGATCAGCTCGGCTTCCCGGTAGGCGAGCCCCGCGTCCGAGATCAGGAACTGGGGGCCGTTCTGCGCGACCTCTACGGTTGCGGCTGCACCGCTCGGATAGAAGATCGGGAGAGCCACACGGCTGACCTCGCCGTCGTGCCGGACCAGCAGCAGCGATCGCGCCGCGGCTTCCACCGTAGCGGCTCGATCAACTGCACGTGTCTCCGTCATCGTCATATCAGCTTCGGTGACCATTCCGGCGGGGGAATGATTTCTACGTTTGAGATTCTAAACACCGTCCTAGCAGCATCAATCAGCGCGCCATAGCTGTCTACCGCCTGGGAGAGCGGGGCGGCATAGGGCAGATTGTGCCGGCGCATGCGCTGTTCGACCTCCAACCAGTTCAGATCGAAGGGATGGACATGGTCGCCGACCAGCATCGTTCGATCGGGATTTCTATGCTGCAGCGATATTGGGCGCCAATCAAGGCGAATGAGGGGCGTGCGTGTGCGAACCCCGGGTGTCCCAATCTCCAGCTGGAACGTCACCGCAGCGTCCACGCGCTGCTCGTAGGCAATGCCCCGAAGCGCGAAGTCGACGACTGTCACGCCCTCGATCTCAAGCGGGACAAGGAAGCCGACTTGTCCGTCACCGGAGTTAGGCAGGGACCAACTCACCGGCCCGCTCAACAGCTTCCATTGCTCAACAAGTGGGTGGAACGGACCTGGCACGTTGGGCAGGCTGGGGCGACTACCCCTGCGGAGTCAACGGCTGACCCGATGTTTCCCCACTTGTCGCACTCTGTTCCAGCTTAGTTCACGGCGTTTCAGCGCGTATATTCCCCAACCATTACCCAAGCTACGTGGATAATGCCGCAAATCGGAAGCTAAGTATTTGTAAACGCTTGGTGACCCCTACGGGAATCGAACCCGTGTTTTCGCCGTGAGAGGGCGACGTCCTAGACCGCTAGACGAAGGGGCCATTGCTGGCGGAAGCGCGGCGTCTACGGGGCGGGGTGTTCGGCGTCAAGCGTGGCTGGCGCGATCGCGTGCAGGGCCTGGGTGGGAGCACCGAGCACGGCTTCGCGCGCGCGCAGGCTGGCTTGCAGGAAGATGGTCGGCTGCGCCACGAAGCGCTTGGGCGTGGTGCCCAGGAACGCGCGCGCGTCGCGCAGGAAGTGCGAGGCGTCGAAATAGCTCGGCGCGATCTTGGAATAATCCAGCGGCTCGCCCGCGGCGAGCAGCCGCGTGAGCGAGCGCAGGAACCGCGCGCGCAACAGCAGCAATTTGGGCGGGAACCCGAAATGCCGCGTCGACAGGCGACGCAGCGTGTGCGCCGGCAGGTTCAGCTCCGCCGCGATCCCCGCCAGCGGATCGGCCGGCTCGTCGACGATCATCCCCATCAGCCGGCGGATCAGCGGCGCATCGGCGTGATAGGGCCCCAGCCGCGCGCGAAAGAAGGCGTCCAGCGCGGCCTTGACCTGATGATCGCGGTCGGTGGCCGACAGCGCGGCGAACAAGGCGTCGGCCAGCTCCGCGTCGGCGGCCTCGGCCAGCGGCACGATGCGGTCGCGGTAGGTGCTGGCCGACTTGGCGAACAGCCGGGACCAGCCCAGCGCGCTCACGCCGATGCCGATCATCGTGCCGCCGTGGGTGACCGCACGCATCGCCTGGCTGGTGGGCCCGAACAGGGTGACGGCGGGTATCGGCGAATAGGTCCGTCGCCGGATCGTCACCGCGATCACCCCGGCGTCCAGAGCGATGCGGATGTTGGCGGTGCCGGGCAGGAACCAGTCGACCCGCTCGGCCGATCCTTGTGCGGAATAGACGTGATAGCCGGTGATCGAATCGGCGATATCGTCGGCCGGGCGGTCGTAACGGATCGCCAGGCCGGGCGGCATCGCGCACGCACGAGGGCTGACGGCCGGCAGTTCGGTGCCGCCTTCGATCACGCGGCTTTCCTGCGCTCCTTCAGTTCCTGGTTCAGCATTTCCGCCAACAGGAACGCCAGCTCGATGCTCTGCCCGGCGTTCAGCCGCGGGTCGCAATGCGTGTGATACCGGTCCGCCAGGTCCATCTGCGTCACGTCCATCGCGCCGCCGGTGCATTCCGTCACGTTCTGCCCGGTCATCTCGGTATGGATGCCGCCTGCCAGGCTGCCCTCGGCACGGTGCACCGCGAAGAATCCGCGCACTTCGGCCAGGATGCGGTCGAACGGCCGGGTCTTGTAGCCGGTGCTGGTCTTGACGACGTTGCCGTGCATCGGGTCGCAGCTCCACACCACCGGATGCCCTTCGCGCATCACCGCGCGCACCAGCCGGGGCAACCCCGCCTCGATCTTGTCATGGCCGTAGCGGGTGATGAGCGTCATCCGCCCTGGCACCCGCGCCGGATTGAGCGTGTCGAGCAGCCGCAACAGCGCATCGGGTTCCAGTGACGGCCCGCATTTCATCCCGATCGGGTTGCCGATGCCGCGCAGATATTCGACATGCGCCGATCCTTCGAAGCGGGTGCGATCGCCGATCCACAGGAAGTGCGCCGACGTGTCATACCAGTCGCCGGTCAGCGAATCCTGCCGGGTCAGCGCCTGTTCGTAGCGCAGCAGCAGGGCTTCGTGGCTGGTGTAGAAATCGGTCTGCGCCAATTGCGGTACGGTTTCCGGATCGATCCCGCACGCCGCCATGAATTCCAGCGCTTCGCCGATCCGGTCCGCGGTCTCGGCATATTTGCGCGCCCACGGGCTGCGTCCCATGAAATCGTGCGTCCAGCGGTGGACCTGGTGCAGGTTGGCATAGCCGCCTTGCGCGAACGCGCGCAGCAGGTTCAGCGTCGCGGCGCTTTGCGAATAGGCGCGGATCATCCGCTGCGGATCGGGCTGGCGCGCGGCATCGTCGAACGCGATATCGTTGACGATGTCGCCGCGATAACTGGGCAGCTCGACGCCGTCGATCGTTTCCATGTCGGTCGATCGCGGCTTGGCGAACTGGCCCGCCATGCGGCCCAGCTTGATGACCGGCAGCTTGGACGCATAGGTCAGCACGACCGCCATCTGGAGGATGACGCGGAACGTGTCGCGGATGTTGTTTGCGCTATGCTCCAGGAAACTTTCGGCGCAATCGCCGCCTTGCAGCAGGAATGCCTCGCCGGTCACCGCCTTCGCCAGATGCCCGGTCAGGTTGCGCGCCTCGCCGGCAAATACCAGCGGCGGATATTTGGCAAGCTGATCGCATGCGGCGTCCAGCGCGCCTGCATCCGGATAATGCGGCATCTGCCGGGCTTCGGCCCTGGTCCAGCTGTCCGGCGACCAATTCGCTGCCATGTTCCTTCGCGCCTTATGTCTTATTTCGGTGCCCTGCCCATGCGCCCGTTCGCGCGCCGCGGTCAATCACGGAAAAGCCCGCGCGGGGTTGTTGGCTGTCCGGGGCAGGGATATGGCCGCGCGATGCCGACGCGAACGATCGCCGCCTGCGCGCTGATGCTGGCGAGCGTCCCCGCCGCCGCCCAGGCGCCTGCGCCGGGCTTCTTCGCCGCCTTGCGCGACGTCGATCTGCGGATGGCGACGATCGCCTATCGGCTGACCACCGCCAATGCGGCCCTGTGCGATGCGCTGGCGCCGACGCCCGGCCTCGCGATCCATGCGATCGGCCAATATGCGCCGGACATGCGCGCCGACGCCCGCGCCGCTTTCGGCTTCGCGGCACCGGTCGCGGTCGAAGCGGTCGTGCCCGATAGCGCCGCGGCGCGTGCCGGCATCGCCGCCGACGATGCGGTGATCGCGGTCGCCGGCCAGATCGTGGCGGGCAAGCCCGGCAACACAGCCAGCAGCGCCCAGCGGGATGCGGTGCGCGCGCTGATCGCGGGGCAGCCGGCCGCGCAACCGCTCACCCTGACCTTGCTGCGTGCGGGCACGCGCTTCGATGCCACCGTCGCAGCATCGCCGGGGTGCCGCAGCGCGTTCGAAGTGCTGCTGGGACCGGGGATGGAAGCATCCGCGGACGGCGACCTCGTCCAGATCGGCTCGCGCTTTTTCGAACGCTATGACGATGCGCAGGTCGCCGTCGTCGTCGCCCACGAACTCGCCCACAACATCCTGCATCACGCCCGGCGGCTGGACGCGGCAGGGGTGAAGCGCGGCATGCTCGCCGAATTCGGCCGCAACGGGCGCCTGTTCCGCCGCACGGAAAACGAGGCGGATCTGCTCGGCATGTACCTGCTGCGCAACGCCGGTTACGATCCGGCCAGCGCCGTCACCTTCTGGCGCATGCACGGCAGCGATGTCGACGGCGGCCTGTTCCGCAGCCGGACGCATCCGTCGTCCGCCGCCCGCGCGCAGGCGATCGCCGACGAAATCGCCCGCATGCCGCCGAACGCGCCTATGCCATATGTGCCGCCGCTGCTCGCCACCCGCGCCGCGCCGCTTGAATAATGGGGCCGCCGGAACAAGCGCCTATCGCCGCCTGCGCGTGAGCCGCTCGGCGGCCAGCGGGCGCAGGCGCACGGCCAGGCAGATGATCGTCGGCCAGAACAGCGTGTTGATGATATCGGATGCCGTGTCGGGCCAGCGCCACGATCCGAATTCCAGCCGGTCCATGATCTCGTTGCCGGCTTCCGCCACCGCCACGAACGTCAGCGGCACGAAACTGCCCAGTGACCGCCCGGTCACCAGCCGCGCCAGCAGCAGGATCAGCATGCCGGCATGGATGTGCAGGATCGTGTCGGGCAGGCCGGTGCCGTCGCCGATCCAGTTGATGAACGCGTGATATCGGTCGGCAGCATGAGCGACGGTCAGGTGCGCCACCCTCAATATCCCATGTCGAGATCGACGACGTTGCGCATCGGCTTGCCCGCCAGGAACGCGGACAGGTTCTCCAGGAACAGCGCGGCGCCGCGCTGGAACATGCTGGTCTGGCTGTGTCCCGACAGGTGCATGGAAATCATGATGTTGGGTGCGCGCCACAGCGGATGGTCGGCGGGCAGGGGTTCGGGGTCGGTCGGGTCCAGAAAGGCACCTGCGATCGTCCCGGCTTCCAGCGCGGCGATCAACGCGGGCTGATCGATCATGTCGCCGCGCGCGATGTTGATGAGCCAGGCCGTCGACTTCATGGCCGCCAGCTCGTCCGCGCCGATCATCGCCTTCGTCGCATCGGTCGATGGCGCGGCCAGCACCACCCAGTCGAATTCGTCCAGCCGGGCGCGCCAGTCGTCGGGGCCGATCGCGCCGTCGCGCGCGCGCCGGGTGACGCCGGTCACGTCGACGCCGAACGCCGTCAGCCGATCGCCGATCAATCGGCCGATCGTGCCATAGCCGATGACGATCGCACGGCTGCCCGCCAGCTCGATCCTGCCCGGCGCCTCGCGGGTCCATTCGCGCGCATCGTGCAGCCGCACCACCATGTCGAAGCGCTTGGCCGCAGCCAGCATCCCCAGCATTGCATATTCCGCGACCGCGATGGCGTTGATGCCCGATCCGTTGGTCAGCACCGCACCGCGCGCACGCACCACGTCCAGCGGGAACGCGTCGAGCCCGGCGTAGATGGTCGACACCCATTTCAGCCGCGTCCCCGCCGCCCGGATTGCCTCTGCGACCAATTCGGTCGGCTGCATGTCGACCCACGCCAGATCGGCGTCGGCGATCATCGCGTTCGCTTCGGCCGGGGACGCGAACCACGCCACGTCCAGATCGGCGGGCAAGTGCGGCGCCATCAACGCGCGCGCCGCGGCGGGCAGGACGGCCTTCATGCTTTCGCCTCCTGATCGCCCGCCCGATCGCCCGCCCGATCCGTCGACCAGTCCCAGCCCAGCGGATCACCGTCCATCACCTCGACTCCGGCCGCGGTCAGCTCGCCGCGAATCGCATCCGATCGGCCGAAATCCTTGGCGGCGCGCGCTTCCCGACGCGCCGCCAGCCGGTCCGCTATGGCCGCTTCGTCAATCCGCGCCTCGACAGGCCGGATGCGCAGGTCGCCGCGCGTCAGGCTCGTCAGCATCAGGCCCAGCAGCGACTCGGCCTCGGCAAGCCCGGCCAGCCGATCGGCGGGGGACAGCGCCTTGTCGGCCTGCATCTCGTCCAGCACGGCCAGCGCGCGCGGGGTGTTCAGGT
>NZ_DASVTO010000051.1:0-2000 GCF_036387535.1 Sphingomonas sp. | reverse complement strand
GACAGCAGCTCGCGATCGGTCAGCGCCGCGACCCGCGCCGGCCGGCTGTCCTGCGGCGTCACCGCGATCGTCCGCCGCCCGTCATGTTCCAGCGAAAATCCGATCTCCGGCCGCGCCATCGCCAGCCGCTTCACCACATCGACGCAGGCCGCATATTCGGATCTTGGCGACCGCAGGAACTTGCGCCGCGCCGGCACCCGTTCGAACAGCCCTTCAACCCGGATGCGCGTGCCCGGCGGGATCGCGGCCGGGCCATCGGCCGCGACGACTCCATGATCCACGGTGCGCGACCACCCCTCCCCGCCCCGCACCCGGCTTTCAATCGTCATCCGCGCGACGCTGGCGATCGAGGGCAACGCCTCACCCCGAAAACCGAGCGTCCGGACGTCCTCGATCGCCTCGTCGGGCAGCTTGGACGTGGCATGCCGCTCCAGCGCCAGCGCAATGTCGTCGCGCGCCATGCCATGCCCGTCGTCGACCACCTCGATCCGCGAAATTCCGCCGTCACCCAAGGATATCGCGATCCGCGACGCCCCGGCATCGATCGCATTCTCGACCAGTTCCTTCAACGCCGCGGCCGGCCGTTCGACCACCTCGCCCGCCGCGATGCGATTCACCAGATGCTCGGGGAGGCGACGTATTGACATGCCCCGCCCTGTAGCCCAAGCGCCGGGTCTCCGCGAGCCGTCGATCACTCCAGCAATTCCGTGATCGGCGGATGGGGCACGCGATCCTATTCGGACCAGATGGGCGGGAAGATGATTTTTTCGCGATTGTTCAAGATTATGTCGCACGACATGGCGATCGACCTCGGGACCGCCAATACGGTCGTGTACCTGCGCGGGCGGGGAATCGTGCTCAACGAACCTTCGGTCGTGGCGATCGAAACCATCAACGGCGTCAAGAAAGTGCGCGCGGTCGGCGACGATGCCAAGATGATGATGGGCAAGACCCCCGACAGCATCGAGGCGATCCGCCCGATGCGTGACGGCGTCATCGCCGACATCGACGTCGCCGAACAGATGATCAAGCATTTCATCCAGAAGGTTCACGGCCAACGGCGGTTTCCGCGCTGGCCCGAAATCGTGATCTGCGTGCCGTCGGGATCGACCAAAGTGGAACGCCGCGCCATCCGGGACGCCGCGTCCAATGCCGGCGCTTCGCAGGTCTGGCTGATCGAAGAGCCGATGGCGGCCGCGATCGGCGCGGGCATGCCGGTCACCGAGCCGATCGGGTCGATGGTGGTCGATATCGGCGGCGGCACGACGGAGGTCGCGGTGCTGTCGCTGCGGGGCCTCGCCTATACCACGTCGGTGCGGGTCGGCGGCGACAAGATGGACGAGGCGATCGCCTCCTATGTCCGCCGCAACCACAATCTGCTGATCGGCGAAGCCACGGCGGAGCGCATCAAGAAGGAAGTCGGCACGGCCAAGATGCCGGCGGACGGCAAGGGCACCACCATCCACATCAAGGGCCGCGATCTCGTCAACGGCGTGCCGAAGGAAATCTCGATCACGCAGGCGCAGATCGCCGAGGCGCTGACCGAACCGGTGGCGGCGATCGTCGAAGGCGTCCGCATCGCGCTGGAAAATACCGCGCCCGAACTGGCGGCCGACATCGTGGATCAGGGCATCGTGCTCACCGGCGGCGGCGCGCTGCTGCAGGGCATTGACGAAGTGCTGCGCGAGGAAACCGGCCTGCCGGTCACCGTGGCGGAAGATCCGCTGACCTGTGTCGCGCTGGGAACCGGTCGTGCGCTGGAAGACCCGGTGTTCCGCGGCGTCCTCCTCACCGCCTAAGAACCGGTCGGGATGGCGCCGCCCAAGCACAGGCGCCCCGGTTTTTCCCGCCGGGCGCAATATGGCCTCTTCGCGGGCTATGTGATCGCGACCGTCGGCGTCATCGTGGCGCTGGCGCTGGTCGCTGCGTGGCGTCTGGATCCGGCGGCATTCGCGGCCATCCGCGGCGTGGCGCTGGATGCGACCGCCCCGATCACCGGG
>NZ_DASVTO010000050.1:0-2047 GCF_036387535.1 Sphingomonas sp. | reverse complement strand
GAAGCCCTGCGCCCGGTAGAAGCCGAGCGCGCGTGGATGATCGAGCGTGCAGGTATGGACCCACACCCGCTCGACATCCTTGCGCCACGCGCGGGTCAGCGCCTCCGCCATCAGCCAGCGGCCGTGACCGCGCCCGGCGAGATCCGGCACCAGCCCGAAATAGGCGATCTCGCACGCGCCGGGGGTGCGGTGGTCGAGCTCGAGCATGCCGATCTCGATGCCCTGCGCATCGGTCACCGCGTGCACGGCGACCGCGGCGTCGTGGACGATCGCGATCAGCGCCGCATCGTCCATCACCAGCCGCGAATACCATAGCCACGGCGTGCCGACGCGCGCGAAGAGTGTACGATAGCGCTCGGGTGAGGGGGAAGGCCACGCCACCAGCCGCAGCGGCGACGCGGGCAGGGGGCGCAGCGGCGGGCGCTGCGTCATTTCCAGCGTGGTGACGACCGTCGCGACCTCGTCGTCCGCGACCGCGATCAGTCCCATGTCGCTACCGGGGGCAGGCTCATCAGGATCGCGTCGATATTGCCGCCGGTCTTCAGCCCGAACAGCGTGCCCCGGTCGTAAACCAGATTGAACTCGGCGTAGCGCCCGCGCCACGCGTGCATCGCGGCGGTGTCCGCGGCGGTGAAGGGCTCGTGCATCCGCCGCCGGACGATCCGCGGATAGGCGTCGAGGAACGCCTCGCCCACCGCGCGGGTAAAGGCGAAATCAGCGTCGAACCCGTTCTCCAGATGATCGAAGAAGATGCCGCCGACGCCGCGATGCACCTGGCGGTGGGGGATGTAGAAATAATCGTCCGCCCATTGCTTGAATCGCGGATAATAGCCCGGATCATGCGGATCGCAGGCCGCCTGCAGCGTCGCGTGGAAGTCGGCGGTATCCGCCGCGATTGGCAGCGGCGGGTTGAGATCCGCGCCACCACCGAACCAGCGTTTGGCGGTCACCAGGAAGCGGCAGTTCATGTGCACCGCGGGCACGTGCGGATTGGCCATGTGCGCCACCAGGCTGATCCCGGTCGCGAAGAACTGCGGGTTGTCCGCCGCACCGTGGATGGTCTTGGCGAAGTCGCCTTCAAAGGTGCCGCCGACGGTCGAGACGTTGACCCCGACCTTTTCGAACACCCGACCCTTCATCACCCCGCGCACGCCGCCGCCGCCCGGCAGCCCCGACGGATCGACTCGGTCCCACGCTATATAATCGAACCCAGCGTCCGACCCCGCCTCGCGCTCGATCGCGACGAATTCCGCGCAGATCCGGTCGCGTAGCGCTTCGAACCAGGCACGGGCGGCAGCTTGTTGGTCGTCGAGTTCCATGCCGCCGCCTTTGCCGCCAGCCGCGTGCGATGTAAAATCCCGGGAGCTAGATCATCCACCCGGTCTGCCGCATCGCCTCCCCGAGAACGATCGCCGCCGAGATCCCGATGTTGAGGGAGCGGAAGCCGGGGCGCATCGGCACCCGCACGCGCAGGTCGGCGCGGTCGTGCACCGTTGGCGGAACCCCGGCGCCCTCGGATCCGAGCAGCAGAATGTCGTCGTCGCGGAACACCGCGTCGGGAAGCGGCACCGCGCCGCTGGTGGTCAGCAACACGAGCCGGCCCGCCGCCTGCGCCTCGAATGCCGCCCAGTCGACATGGCGCGTCACCTCGACCGCGTCGGCATAGTCCATCCCGGCGCGGGCGAGCTTGCGATCGTTCCAGGTGAAACCGGTCGGTTCAATGACGTCGACACCGACCCCCATGCAGGCGGCGAGGCGGAGGATGGCGCCGACTTTGCCGGCGTTGTCGGGCTGGTTGAGGGCGATGCGCATCGCCGCGCCTTAGCCACCCACCGGGCCCACCGCAAAATCAGGTTGGCAAAACATGTTACCCCCGTCTATCAGACCGGCAGCCTGCCGTGGGGACGGATCGGGCTGGTGGGCGCGATTTTCGTCTCCAGACGCAAGGCGCCCGTCCCGATAGAGAAGCTCAAGGGTTCGATTCGATGGCGACTGACAGCATGGTTCCTCCCGGTGAATCGCCGGAGCCGTTCCACGACGAGGCGCA
>NZ_DASVTO010000049.1:0-11616 GCF_036387535.1 Sphingomonas sp. | reverse complement strand
GAGGGGCTGCAGCGCTTCGCCCGCGCACGATAATATCACGCGCTGTGTCTTTGCAGTAACTGTTGCCAAGGGACATAGCGTCAACGGACAGTTTCCGGTTGTGCACTGCGGTAATTTGGTGGAGGAAAAGCAACATCGGCTGGCCAGTCGCTCCCCCCGAAAGGTGAGAGGAGCAACGCTCCGATGCGCAGGGGAACGAGACATAAACCTGTCACGGGGGATTCCACCATGCGTCTGTTCACACTCTGCCTTTCCACGCTGGCACTTTCGGCAGCGATGCCCGCGGTTGCGCAGGACGCGCCGACCAAGCCGATCACGGTGACGGGCTCCGTCGGACTGGTTTCCGATTATCGGTTCCGCGGCGTGTCCCAATCCGACGAAAATCTGGCGGTGCAGGGTGGCTTCACCATCGCGCATGAAAGCGGTTTCTATGTCGGTACTTGGGGATCCAACCTGGCCGGTTGGGGCACATTCGGCGGCGCGAACATGGAACTGGACCTGATCGCTGGGTTCAAGGCGCCCGTAGGCGGTGGTACGCTGGACGTCGGGGCGACCTGGTACATGTATCCGAGCGGTTACAACAACACCGACTTCGTCGAACCTTATGCCAAGTTGTCGGGAACGGTCGGTCCGGTCAACCTGACCGCCGGCGTCGCCTATGCGCCGAAGCAGCAGGCGTTGGGTGCGTGGTCGTCTACCGGCGCGATCGCCGCGCAGGTCGATTATGACGCCGGGACCGGCTACGACAATCCGAACGACAAGAACGACAATCTGTATCTGTGGGGTGACATCAGCACGGGCGTGCCGAACACCGGCCTGACCGTGAAGGCGCACATCGGCTACAGCAACGGCAACACCGGCCTCGGTCCGTTCGCGACCAGCGTCGCGCCAACCGGCGAGTATTTCGATTGGTTGGTTGGTGCGGATTACACCATCCCAGGCTCTCCGCTGACGCTCGGCGTGGCCTATGTCGACACCGACATCACGGCGTCTGATGCCGCCTATCTGCAGCCGAGCTTCAGCCGCGGCCAGGACGGGGCCGGCTCGATCGCCAACGGGAAGTTCGTGTTCGCGGTGACTGCCGCCTTCTGATCCGAACGCAGGGCCGCCGGTGCGCGGCAGACAGGGCTTTCCGGCACGCGCCGGAGAGCCCTTTTCTATCCCTGCGTCACCGGCGTAACCGGCTGGCAAGCACGTCCGGAAACCAAATCATCATTCTCTCGCGCTACGCGTCGGACATGGACGCGACATTTTCTTTCGATGTTGATCTGGAGCGGCATCTTGTCGTGATCGCCATGGCCGGCTTCTTCAAGGCCGCGGACATTGCGGCCTTCACGACCCAGCTGGCCGTTGCCTTTTCAAAGCTGCGCTGCGGGCCCAATCAGCACCTGACGCTCGTCGATATCCGGAATATGGACATCCAGTCGCAGGATAGCGTCAGCGGATTTGCGGGATTGCTTCACAACTCGGGACATGCATCGAAGAGGATCGCATTCCTGGTGTCGCGGTCGCTGGCCAGGCTGCAGATCCAGCGGGCCGCCGAGGGACGCGATGCCCGGTACTTCATGGATCGGCAAGAAGCCGAAGACTGGTTGATCGATGCCCGGCCCGAGCGACGGATAGCGGCGATCCCGTTCGATACGCAGGACGCCGCGGACGCGGCTTGATCGGGCAGCCCCATCGCCGCGCAAGCCGCCCTGGGCCACCGGCACAATGGAGCCGGCGGCCGGGTTGCCGGTTTATTGCGGTGTGGCGGGGGCCGGTGACGTGGCGCCGGTGGTGGCGCTGGCCTCCGCACCCGCACCGACCGGAGCGGCCAGGATGTCGCGCGTGACAGCGCCCTTGTCGACCACGCTGGTATCTCCGCCGGTTTCGGTGCGGATGCCGGGTTCGGTCACGCGGCCGGCCGCGCCGAGCAGTCCGGTTTCACCGGCGCTGCGTTGCGCCTGACCCCCGAACAGTGCGGTCAGGGCCTGCGTACCACTATCGGCCTCCTGCGGGCGCGGGGCGCCGGGCTTGGGCGGAACCAGCGCGAAATCAGGCGGGACAACCAGCGGCGCACGGCGCGCAACCGCAAATTCGTCGGGGCCGGAGCGGCCGGCGAACACGCCACCCTTGTTCCCGCCGCCACAGGCGGAGAGGGCCAGCATGGCGAGGCCGGAGCCCAGGACGATCAGCTTACGCATGCACATTCTCCGAACGATCGGCCCCGTCGCGCGTCAGGAAAGCGCGGAGCAAAAGCAACAGGACGCCGACTGTAATCGCAGCGTCGGCGACATTGAAGACCAGAAACGGCTGCACGACCCCGAAATGCAGGTCGAGAAAATCGGCGACATAGCCCAGCCGCACCCGATCAAGGATGTTGCCGAGCGCACCCCCAAGGACGAGCCCAAGCGCCAGCATATCGGGCGTCTTGCGTTCCCGCCAGAGCCACACCGCAACCCCGCCGGCGATCAGCCCCGTCATCGCGACCAGCAGCCAGCGTGCGACATCGGTGCTGGCGGTGAGCAGGCCCATCGACACACCGAAGTTCCGAACCCAGGTGAGATCCAATATCGGCAGGACGCGGATCTGCAGCAGGTCGGGCAAGCGCAGCCGTTCGACGACATACCATTTGGAAATCTGGTCGATCAGGAAGACGGCAATCGCGATGACGTAGCCGAGCGGACGCGGACGGGTCATTGCGACCGTCCGGCGCGTGGGGTTCCCCACAGCGCATCCCGACGGCACCCGACGTCTGTTCGGACCGCACGGACCAGCGACGGCCTTCCGGCCGATCGATCAAGCACCGACCACCTCCGCGCACCGATCGCAGAGTGCGCCGTCCTCGGTGACTTCGGGCAGCAGGCGCCAGCAGCGGCCGCATTTCCGGTCGTCGCTGCGGTGGACGATCACGGTCGGGCCGTGCAGCGTATGTTCGAACCCGACGTCGGATACGATCAGCAGTTCGGCAAGCTCCGCCGTGGTGGCGCGCGGGCGATCGAGATCGTCGGGATAGCCGATCGTGACGCGGGCCTCATTGCTGGCGCCGAGTTCCTTGCCGCGGCGCTTGGGTTCGATTTCCGCATTCACCGTGACGCGGAGCGCCAGCACCTTGTCCCATTCGGCGCGGTCGACGCCGACGCCCCAGCCGGCGTCCAGTTCGGGCCAGACGAGCAGATGCACCGACCCCGCATCCGGGAAGCGCGTGGTCCACACCTCTTCCGCCGTGAAGCAGAGGATCGGCGCGGCGTAGCGGACGAGCGCGTGGAACAGGATGTCGAGCACGGTGCGATAGGCGCGGCGCTTGGGCGCGGTGGCGGCGTCGCAGTAGAGGCAGTCCTTGCGGATGTCGAAGAACAGTTGCGACAGATCGTTGTTCGCGAAATCGACCAATGCCCGCGCGTAGCGGTTGAATTCGAACGCGTCCGTCGCCGCCCGCAGCGTCTCATCGAGCAGCAGCAGCCGATCGAGAAGATAGCGTTCGAGATCGGGCATATCGTCCGCCGCAACGCGTTCCGCTTCGGTAAAGCCGTCCAGCGCGCCCAGAAGATACCGGAAGGTGTTGCGCAGCTTGCGATAGACGTCGGAGGTGCTGGACAGCACTTCCTTGCCGATGCGGACATCCTCGAAATAGTCGGTGCTGGCGACCCAGAGGCGCAGAATGTCGGCGCCGCTTTCGTCGATGATCCTGAGCGGATCGACGACGTTGCCGACCGACTTGGACATCTTGCGGCCCTGGCCGTCGAGCGCGAAGCCATGGGTGAGTACCGCGTCATAGGGCGCACGACCGCGGGTACCGGCGCTTTCCAGCAACGAAGACTGGAACCAGCCGCGATGCTGATCCGATCCTTCGACATAGAGATCGGCGCGCGTGCCGGTACCGTACCGCGCCTCGATCACGAAGGCGTGGGTGGAGCCGCTGTCGAACCAGACGTCGAGGATATCGGTGACGGGTTCGTAGCCGGCGGCGTCATGGTCGTCGCCTAGCAGCGCCTGATGATCGGTGGTGTACCAGGCGTCGGCACCGCCCTGCTGGACCGCGGCGACGATGCGCGCGTTGACGGCCGGATCGCGCAGATAGTCGCCGGTCGCACGATCGACGTAGAGCGCGATCGGCACGCCCCAGGCACGTTGGCGGCTGATGACCCAATCCGGCCGGCCGGAGACCATCGCATGGATGCGATTGCGCGACCTTTCCGGGACCCACCGGGTGCGCTCGATCGCGTCGAGCGCGGTTTCGCGCAGCGTGGCGGCGTTGTGGCCGGTGTTCGATTGCGCGGGATCGGATGCAGCGTCGGGCCCGGTCCGGCCGGTGTCCATCGGGATGAACCATTGCGGGGTCGCCCGGAAGATCAGTTTCGCCTTGGAACGCCAGCTGTGCGGATAGCTGTGCGCGTAATCGGCGGAGGCGGCGACGAGCGCGCCGGCGTCGCGCAGGTCGGTGCAGATCGGGCCATCGGGCGCATTGAACTTCGGATTGATGACCGATCCCTGGCCGCCGAGCCACGCCCAGTCGCCACGATACCGGCCGTCGCCATCGACCGCGAACACCGGATCCAGGCCATGCGCCTTGCAGAGATCGAAATCATCCTCGCCATGATCCGGCGCCATGTGGACGAGCCCGGTGCCGACATCGGTCGTCACGAAATCCGCGGACAGCAGCGGGCGGAGCTTTGCGAAGAACCCGCCGCGCGCGTGCATCGGATGGCGAACGAAGCTGTCTTCGAGTGCCTCACCCTTCACCAGCATCAGGAAATCGAATGCCGTCGCGCCGATGCGGCCGAGAAACGCCTCTAGCAGCGGTTCGGCGAGAAGATATCTGCGTCCTTCGACGTCGACGACCAGATAGTCGTAGGACCGGTGATAGGCGATCGCCTGGTTGACCGGGATCGTCCAGGGTGTGGTCGTCCAGATCACGGCCTGGACCCCGATCAGTTCATCGATCGGGCTTTCGACGATTTCGAAGCCGACGTCGATCTGGGTCGAAACGATATCCTCATATTCGACCTCCGCCTCGGCCAGGGCGGTCTTTTCGACCGGGCTCCACATCACCGGCTTGGCGCCGCGATACAGCTGGCCGCTCTCGGCGAACTTCAGAAGCTCCGCGACGATCGTGGCTTCGGCTTCGTATTTCATCGTCAGATAGGGATCGGCCCAATCGCCCTGAACGCCCAGCCGCTGGAACTGCGCACGCTGCACATCGACCCATTTTTCGGCATAGGCGCGGCATTCGGCGCGGAACAGGACGGGATCGACCTCGTCCTTGTTCAGCTTCTTCTTCCGATATTGTTCCTCGACCTTCCATTCGATCGGCAGGCCGTGACAATCCCACCCGGGTACATAGGGCGCGTCCTTGCCGAGCAGGGATTGCGAGCGGACGATGATGTCCTTCAGCACCTTGTTCATGGCGTGGCCCATATGGATGTCGCCATTGGCGTAGGGCGGGCCATCATGCAGGATGAAGCGTTCCCGCCCGGCGCGCGCGGCGCGCAGTTGCCCGTACAGGTCCGTGTCCGCCCAACGCTGGAGGATCGCCGGCTCCCTGGCGGCGAGGCCCGCCTTCATCGGGAAGTCGGTCTTCGGCAGGAAGACGGTGGCGCGCCAATCCGGTGCGGACGTTTCGGGTGTATCGTTCATCGTCAGCCGCCTTAGCGCAAGGGGACGCAGGGGGGAACCAGCGTTAGCCGCCGCTCTTGACGGCAATTGGTCAAGATATCGTGGCCAGGATCCGCCGTGCCGCCGCGCTGTCGCGGTCCATCTGCGCCACCAGTGCGTCAAGCCCGTCGAACCGCGCCTCGGGCCGGAGATGCGCGATCAACGCGACCTCGATACGCTGGCCATAGAGATCGCCGCCGAAATTGAAGAAATGCGGTTCAAGCAGTTCCTTCGGCGGCGTGAATTGCGGACGGATGCCGAGATTGGCGACACCGTCGAGCACGCGTCCGTCCGGCAGATGTCCGCGCACCGCATAGATGCCGTAGGCGGGACGCAGATATTTGCCCATGTCCATGTTCGCGGTGGGGTAGCCGATGGTGCGGCCGATCTTATCGCCATGCTGGACCACCGCCTCGATCGTGAACGGGCGCGTGAGCAGGCGCGCGGCCTCTTGCGGGTCACCGGATTGCAGCGCGACGCGGATCCGGCTGGACGAGATCGGGCCGGCTGCATCGGTGACGGGACCGACGGCCTCGCTGCGGATCGTGGCCATGACGGCCGGGTCGGCCAGCAGCGCCGCGTTGCCGGATTTGCCCGCGCCGAAGGTGAAGTCGGCACCCGTGACGATGCAGGCGGCACCGACGCGCGTACCGAGCCAGTCGGTAATGAACGACCGCGCCGACACCGCGGCCAGGGCCGCATCGAAGCCGAACACGAGCATCGCATCCGCACCGGCCGCCGCGAACAGCCGTTCCCGCTGATCCAGCGTCGTCAGGCGGAAGGGTGGCGCATCGGGCCGAAAATAGCGGACGGGATGCGGATCGAAGGTGGCGACGATCAGTGGCCGGCCCTCCGCCCGCGCGATGGCGCGCGCGCGCGCGACGACCGCCTGGTGGCCGAGATGGAAGCCATCGAAATTGCCGAGCGCGACCACGCCGTTGCGGAACGGTGCGGGGATCGGATGGTCGCTGGTCAGCCTGTGCATGGTGGCGGGCTATAGGAAGGCGCGGCGGCGGGGACAATCGGGCAGTTGCGCGCGCCGGCCGGCGTCATGGCCGGCGCTCATAGGTCACGAAGCCGTAGCCCGGCCGTCCGGATTCGGGCGGATGATCGGTGCGGGCGACGATGTGCCACAGGTCGGGATCCGGAAGCGGGATGAACGTATCGGCCGCCGGCGCGAGGTCGACATGGGTCATTTCGATCCGCGTCGCGCAGGCTTCGAACAGCGCGTGGATCTCCGCCCCGCCGATCACCGACAGCCGATCCGATGCGGCATGCGCGATGGCCTCCGCCACGCCGGCGACGGGTTCCGCGCCGTCGGCCGTCCAGCGCGGATCGCGCGTCAGCACGATATGGCGGCGACCGGGTAGCAGCCCTGGCAGGCTGTCGAACGTGCGGCGGCCCATCACCATCGGTGCGCCGGCGGTCAGTGCCTTGAACCGTCGCAGATCCGCCGGCAGGTGCCATGGCAGTGTTCCGTCGCGCCCGATCGCGCCATTGGCGGCGCGCGCGATCACGAGAACGAGCTGCGGCACGCGCTGCGCCATGATTTCAGGCAGGGAGTCTGCGGACATGTCGGATGCGTAGAGTCGGGGCCGTCGGGCCGCAAGTCCGCTTGACCCTTGGCCGCCCTTCGCCAATACGACCGGCATGGCGGAACAGACGGACAGCATCGGCGACCTATCCTTCGAGGACGCGCTGAAACGGCTAGAGGCGATCGTGCAGCGCCTGGAGAGCGGGGACGCGTCGTTGGACGAGTCGATCCGGCTTTACGGCGAAGGCGACGCGTTGAAGCAGCAATGCGAGGCGCGGTTGCAGGCGGCACAGGCACGGATCGAGCGGATCGTGGCGGGCGCCGATGGCAAGCCGACCGGCACCACGCCGTTCGACGGCGATTGACATGACCATGATCGTACCGGCCGAGATCCAGCGGGTGTCCGCAGAGATCGATGCGTTTTTCGATCGACTGCTGACGGTGCCGGACGACGGCCGCGCACGGTTGTACGACGCGATGCGCCATGCGGCGATCGGCGGGGGCAAACGCCTGCGGCCCTTGCTGGTGACGGCAACCTGCGCGCTGTTCAACGTCGACCGCGCGCGCGCGATCCGCGTCGGGGCGGCGGTGGAGTGCATCCATGTCTATTCGCTGATCCATGACGACATGCCGTGCATGGACGATGATGACCTGCGGCGCGGCAAGCCCACCGTCCACAAGGCGTTCGACGAGGCGACCGCGGTGCTGGCGGGAGATTCGCTGCACGCTTTGGCGTTCGAGGTCCTGGCGCAACCGGATACGCATCCCGATCCCTATGTCCGCGTCGAACTGATCGCCGAACTGGGCCGGGCCAGCGGGCCGGCGGGGATGGCCGGCGGCCAGATGATGGACCTGGTGGCGGAAACCGCGGCCTATGACCTGACCGCGGTCACCCGGTTGCAGCAATTGAAGACCGGGGCGCTGATCGGCTTCTGTCTGGAAGCCGGCGCGATCATGGGGCGGGTGCAACCGGACGGGCGGACGGGGTTGCGCGGCTATGCGCATGACATCGGACTGGCGTTCCAGATTGCCGACGACCTGCTGGATACCGAGGGCGACGCGCAGGCGGTGGGCAAGGCGGTGGGCAAGGACGCCGCCGCCGGCAAGGCGACGTTCGTGTCCCTGATGGGCGCGGACCGCGCGCGGGCGCAGGCGGAGATGCTGGTGGACCAGGCGATCCGGCATCTGCACGCGTTCGGATCGGAAGCGGACCTGCTGCGCGCGATCGCGCGGTTCGTGGTGGAGCGGGACCGGTGATCCGCAATCGTGAGGGGGCGGGGGCATGACGCGGATCGGGGTTTATCCGGGGACGTTCGACCCGATCACGCTGGGCCATATGGACATCATCCGCCGCGGTGCGAAGCTGGTCGACAAGTTCGTGGTCGGCGTCACCACCAACCCGTCCAAATCGCCGATGTTCACCGTCGCCGAACGGCTGGCCATGGTGCGGCGGGAGGTTGCCGGCATTCGCGGCGATATCGACGTGGTCGCGTTCGATTCGCTGCTGATGGACTTTGCCGAGGGCGTGGGCGCGAACGTCATCGTGCGCGGCCTGCGCGCGGTGGCGGATTTCGAATATGAATATCAGATGGCAGGCATGAACCAGCAGATCAACAACCGTGTGGAAACGGTGTTCCTGATGGCCGATGTGGCGTTGCAACCCATTGCGTCGCGGTTGGTGAAGGAGATCGCGCTCTATGGCGGGGCGGTTCACAAATTCGTGCCGCCGACCGTGGATGCCGAGATCCGCGCACGCGTCGCGGCGGTCGGGCGCAAGGGCACCGGTGATAGTCAGGCCTGATATTCAGGATAGGGACAGCCCGGCGGCGATATCGGCGCCTGGCGGATTTCGGGATGTGGAATGACGATGCGTAACAGTTTCCTTGTCGCGGCGGTGGCCGGCCTGCTTTGTTCCGGGGCGGCGTTCGCGCAGGCGCGGCCTGAACCGAGCGAGGCGACGGTGCCGAAGCCGCTGCCCAAATTGCCGCAGGCGACCCCGGTCGAAGCGTTCCTGCCGCCGCCGCTGACACCGGACAACACGCTGAACCTCGATCTGTCGACCGGCGGCCGGGTTGTGATCCAGTTGCGTCCCGACAAAGCCCCGGAGAATGTCGGCCGGGTCAAGCTGCTGACGCAGCAGGGATTCTATAACGGCCTGATCTTCCACCGCGTGATCGAGGGCTTCATGGCGCAGGGCGGCGATCCGAAGGGTGACGGCACCGGCGGGTCGCCGCTGCCGGACCTGAAGGCGGAGTTCAACGACATGCCGCACGTCCGCGGCGAAGTGTCGATGGCGCGCAGCCAGCAGCCGAACAGCGCGAACAGCCAGTTCTTCATCATGCTGGCGCCCAATCTGAACCTGGACGGGAACTATACGCCGATCGGACGGGTGGTGTCGGGCATGGAATATGTCGACCGGATCGAAAAGGGCGAGCCGCCGGCGAACCCGTCGAAGATCGTCCGCGCATCGCTGGGTGCGCCTTATGCCGCGGTGGCGACGCCGCCGGCACCAGCGCCCGCCGCGGTGGTTCCGCCCCCTGCGAATCCGTGACGATTGCGCCGTCCGGCCCGGTCGTGCGTTATGTTCCATTGGCGTGAGCGCGTTTGGCGGCGCGAGCGGTGCGGACTGACGACGCGCTGTTTCGGCCATGATGATCGGCGGCGCGCCGGAAGCTAGGATGGTGTGCATGGATCAGCCGCGGTTTCTATCGGGTCAGATGTTGCTGGCCATGCCCGGAATCGGCGATCCACGGTTCGAGCGCGCCGTGGTTGCGATGTGCGCGCATGACGAGGACGGCGCGCTGGGCATCGGCCTGGGCGAGGTGGTGCCGACCCTGGGGCTGCACGGATTGTTGGCACAGGTGGAGATCGATGTGGGCGTAGCACCCGACGTGCCGGTGCATGTCGGTGGGCCGGTGGAGCCGCGGCGCGGGTTCGTGCTGCACGGTCAGGATTGGAGCGGGCAGGACACGTTGCACGCCGGTCAGCGCTGGGCGCTGACCGGGACGCTGGACGTGTTGCGTGCGATTGCAGAGGGGCGCGGGCCGACCCGGTTCGTGGTCGCGCTGGGCTATGCCGGCTGGGGCGAGGGGCAGCTGGATGCCGAAATGACCCGGCATGGCTGGTTCGCGACGCCCGCGACCGACGCGTTGCTGTTCGACCGGCCGGCGATTGCCCGGTGGGAGGCGATGTTCGCGCACGCCGGGGTGGATACACGGATGCTGGCCAGCGAAACCGGGCACGCCTGAACGCCCTGATGATCCGAAGGGCGGCATATAAAGATATCTTTATATTTGCATCTGCCGCGAGCGATCGGTAGAGCGCGCACCATCATGGCCGCGCAGGTGCGGCCTCATGCGGAGATTGCCCGTGGCCACCATGCCCGCCGACACCTTCACCGATTATCTGGTGCATGACATCTCGCTGGCCGGTTACGGCCGCAAGGAGATCGAGATCGCCGAAACCGAGATGCCCGGCCTGATGGCGCTGCGTAGCGAGTTCGGCGTATCGCAGCCGTTGAAGGGCGCGCGGATCGTCGGATCGCTGCACATGACGATCCAGACTGCCGTGCTGATTGAGACGCTGACCGCATTGGGCGCGCAGGTGCGGTGGGCATCGTGCAACATCTATTCCACGCAGGATCATGCTGCCGCCGCGATTGCCGCGTCGGGCGTGCCGGTGTTCGCGGTCAAGGGCGAGACGCTGGCCGAATATTGGGATTATGTCGACCGCATCTTCGATTGGGGCGACACCACCTGCAACCTGATCCTGGACGATGGTGGCGACGCCACGATGTTCGCGCTGTGGGGTGCGCGGCTGGAAGCGGGGGAAAGCTTCGGCGAGCCGGAGAATGACGAGGAAGTCGAGTTCCAGCGCGTCGTCAAGGCGTTCATCGCGCGTCGTCCGGGCTATCTGACCGAGACCGTGAAGAATATCCGCGGCGTGTCCGAAGAAACTACGACCGGCGTCCACCGGCTGTACGAGATTGCGAAGAAGGGCCAGTTGCCGTTCCCGGCGATCAACGTCAACGACAGCGTGACCAAGTCGAAGTTCGACAATCTGTATGGTTGCAAGGAGTCGCTGGTCGACGCGATCCGTCGCGCGACCGACGTCATGCTGGCCGGCAAGGTCGCGACCGTCGCCGGCTTCGGCGATGTCGGCAAGGGTTCGGCGCAGTCGTTGCGGAACGGCGGCGCCCGCGTGCTGGTGACCGAAGTCGATCCGATCTGCGCGCTGCAGGCGGCGATGGAGGGTTTCGAGGTGGTGACGATGGAGGAAGCGGTCACGCGGTCCGACATCTTCGTCACCGCGACCGGCAATGCCGATGTCATCACGGCCGAGCATATGGCGGCGATGAAGTCGATGAGCATCGTGTGCAACATCGGCCATTTCGACAGCGAGATCCAGATCGCCGCGCTGAGCAACTACGAGTGGGACGAGGTCAA
>NZ_DASVTO010000048.1:0-53704 GCF_036387535.1 Sphingomonas sp. | reverse complement strand
TGTCGTCGGTCACGATCACATGATCGCCGCCCGCCACCGCCACCCGGCCCATTTCCGGCCGCTTGCCGGTGTCGCGGTCCCCGCCGGCACCGAACAGGACGATCAGCCGCCCCTTCGCATGCGGCCGCAACGCCGCGATCGCCGCGTCCAGCCCGTCGGGTGTATGTGCATAATCGACATAGACCGGCGCCCCCGTCTTGGAAATCACCGCCCGTTCCAGACGCCCGCGCACCGGCGCCAGCCGCGCCAATCCCGCCAATGTCGTGCCCAGATCGGACCCGGTCGCCAGCGCCAGCCCGGCCGCGGTCAGCGCGTTCGCCGCCTGATATCCGCCGATCAGCGGCAGGGTCACGACATGCGTCTTGCCCGCGGCGTCGATCGTCAGCGTCTGGCCCAGCGCGGTCGGCACGCGCGTCACCAGCCGCAGGTCGCGCCCTTCCACGCCCACGCTCAGCACGCGCAGGCCGCGCGCGGACGCCGCCTCCGCCACCCGCACCGACGCCGGATCGTCCGCCCACACCACCACCGCGCCATCGGCCGCCACCACTTCGGTGAACAGCCGCAGCTTCGCGTCCAGATAGGCGTCCATCGTGCCGTGATAATCGAGATGGTCGCGGGTCAGGTTGGTGAACGCTGCCGCGCGTACCGGCAGGCCTTCGGTGCGATATTGCGACAGGCCGTGGCTCGATGCCTCGAATGCGGCGTGCGTCACGCCCTCGCGCGCCAGGCCGGCCATGTTCGACAGGAACGTCACGATATCCGGTGTGGTCAGCCCGGTCGACACGCGGTCGTCGCCCGTCGTCACGCCCAGCGTGCCGATCGACGCGGCGTGCCGCCCCTCCTGGCTCCACAATTGGCGCAGCAGTTCGACGGTCGATGTCTTGCCGTTGGTGCCGGTCACCGCCACCGTCACGTCCGGGAAGGGCGCGAAGAAGCGTGCGGCGATACGGGCGAAGGCGCGCCGTGGCTCCGGATCGGCGACATGCACCGCACCCGCCACCGCCGCCTCCGGCCGCGCGACCACCGCGATCGCGCCCGCCGCCACCGCCGCCGCGACATAATCCTCGCCGTTGAAGCGAGTGCCGGGGAACGCGCCGAACACCGTGCCCGGCGCGACCTTGCGATGGTCGATCGCAAAGCCGGTCACCACGGCGTCGCCCGCGCCCTCGATCAGATCATTCAACCGCATTCGGATCGGCACCCTTCGGTTCCCACAGCAACGGCAACAGCTCGCTTTCGTCCACGTCGGCGCGGTCGTCGGGACGGATGCCCAGCATCGGCCCGATCCGCTGCACCACATGGCTGATCACCGGCCCCGCCGTCCATGCCGCCGTCGTGAAGCCGAATGTATCCGCGGTTCCCTTCGGGCTGTCGAGCATGGCGATCACGACATAGCGCGGGCGGTCCATCGGGAACACCGCGGCGAATGTCGACACGTTCGCGCTGCGATCATAGCCGCCCTTGTCCGGCTTTTCCGCCGTCCCGGTCTTGCCGCCGATGCGCAGACCCGGTGCCTCCGCCTTGCGGCCCGTGCCCTTCATCACCACCAGCCGCATCAACTGGCGCATCCGGTCGCTCGTCGCCTGGCTGATCACCCGGCGCCCGGCCGGAACCGCCACGCCCTGCCGCTTCATCAGCGTCGCGGGTCGCCAGACGCCGCCGTTCACCAGCGCGGCATAAGCAGACGCAAGATGCAGCGGCGTGACCGCGATCCCGTGGCCATAGGCGACCGTCATCGTCGTCGTCCGCGCCCAATATTTCGGCCAGAGCGGCTTGGCGCGCCCGCCGACCTCGATATCCGCCGCCTCGCCGAAACCGACCTTGTTGAAAAAGGCGCGGGTCCGGTCGGGCCCCAGTTCGTCGGCGATCCGTGCGGTCGCGATGTTGGACGAATGCACCAGCAGTTCGGGGACATTCAACCAGCGCTTCTGCGGATGATCGTCGCGGATATGGAACCCACCCACCGCCAGCGGCGCGGTCGCGTCGTACCGCTTGGTCATCGACGTCACGACCCCGCTCTCGATCGCGTTGGCGACGGTCAGCATCTTGAACGTCGACCCCAGTTCATAGACGTTCGACACCGCCTTGTTCAGCAGCAGCTCGTACGGCACGTTGCCGGTCCGGTTGGGGTTGAAGCTCGGCAGTGACGCCATCGCCACGATTTCCCCGGTATCGACGTCCAGCACCAGCCCGGTCGCGCCGATCGCGCTATGCTTCGTCATCGCGGCGGCCAGTTCGGTTTCCATCGCCGCCTGCACCCGGCTGTCGATCGACAGCGCCACCGGCGTGCCGCGCCGCGCCGGGTCGGTCAGCTGCGCATCCAGTACCTTTTCCATCCCGGACGCCGCATTGCCGTTCTGGTCGATCCAGCCCAGCACATGCGCCGCCAGCGACGCCTGCGGATACAGCCGCTCGGGCTCGCGCCGGAACTCGATGCCCGGCTCGCCCAGCGCGTTGATCGCCTTCACCAGTTCGGGCACCGCCCGCCGCGCGAGATAGGCGAATTTCTTGCGGCCCGTAAGGATCGCCAGATATTGCGCCTCGCTCTTCTGCGGCATCAATTCGGCCAGCCGGTATGCCAGCAACGCCGGATCACCGACCAGCTTGTTCGGGTGCACCGCCACCGACCAGGCATCGATCGTCGTCGCCAGCGGCATGCCGTTCCGATCGACGATATCGCCGCGTTCGGGCACCAGCCCGCGCACCGATGCCTCCGCGCGCGGTCCGTCGGATGCAACTGCCAGCCATAGCAGCCGCACGCCGACGATGCCGGTGACGAAGATGAACAGCAGCATCATCACCATCAGGCGAAAATGTGCGGTCGCAGTCGTCTGCTGCCGCTGCCCCGCGACGCTGACGCGCTCCGGCCGGGCCAGGGTCGCGGTCATTATGGCCGTTTCGCCGCGGCTTCGTTCTTCGCCAGCGCCGCCAGGTCATCGGCGAAATCGCTGCTGTTCAGGGCGACCTTCTGCGGCAGCGCCGTCATGCCACCCTTTGGCCTGATGTAATTGGCATGGCGCAGCATCGGTGCGGGCATGGCCCCGCTATCCGGCGCCGGCTGCGGCGTGGGATAGGAAACCTGTCGCGTCACCGATTCCGGCATCGCCACCGCCGGGTCCAGCATGGGTGCCGCCGCATGGTTGAAACTGGCCAGCTGCACCTCGCCCTCGACATATTGTCCCGCGCGCGGCGCCGACAGCGCCAGGACTTCGCTGTTCCACCGCTCCAGCTGGCTCAGCCGGCCGCGCGTTTCGATCTCCGTGTTCAGCCGGCGGATCTCGCGCTGCGACAGCAGGATGCGATGCTCGACCTTGGTCAGCGCCTGCCGCTCGCCCGCCACGCGCTGCGTCACCAGATAGCATCCGAGCGCGGCGGTCGCGACCGCCGCGACCAGACCCACCGATCGGAAACGCAACACGATCATGACAGGGAACCTTTCAAAGACGACCAGGACGGGGCCGCGGTACGGTGGGCCACGCGCAGCGTGGCGGATCGCGATCGGGGATTGCGGGCGATTTCGGCCGCGTCGGCGCGGATCGGCTTGCTCAGCC
This sequence comes from Sphingomonas sp., assembly GCF_036387535.1. Lineage (GTDB taxonomy): Bacteria > Pseudomonadota > Alphaproteobacteria > Sphingomonadales > Sphingomonadaceae > Sphingomonas_R. The sequence continues at coordinate 50,153 of NZ_DASVTO010000048.1, read as the reverse complement.
GCGCAAAGCTCGGCTCGGTCGCGGCGGCGGCCTGGGGCGCGTGCCGCGATCCCGCCGGCGTCGCGCCGCTCCGCTCCTTCAAAAACCGTTTGACGATCCGGTCCTCGGTCGAATGGAACGACACCACCGCCAACCGCCCGCCCGGCCGCAACACCGCCTCCGCCGCCGCCAGCCCGTCGCGCAACTCGTCCAGTTCCCGGTTCAGATGGATGCGGATCGCCTGGAAGGTCCGCGTCGCCGGATCCTTCTTCTCGTGCGGACGATGCCCCAATGCGCGCCGGACCACGGCGGCCAGTTCGGCGGTGGTGGTCAGCGGGCGCGCCGCGACGATCGCGCGCGCCACCCGCCGCGATTTCGGTTCATCCCCATAATGATACAGGACGTCGGCAATCTCCGCCTCGTCGCTCTCGTTCAGGAACTCGGCGGCGGTCTGGCCTTCCTGGCTCATCCGCATGTCGAGCGGGCCGTCCGCCTGGAACGAGAAACCGCGTTCGGCGCGGTCCAGTTGCATCGACGACACGCCGATGTCGAACGTCACCCCGTCGACCGCATCGACATCGCGCGCCGCCAGCGCCGCCGTCATCGCGCCGAACCGGTCATGCAGCAACATCAACCGCCCATCCGCTTCGGCCACCAGCGGCGCGCCCTCCGCGATCGCATCGGGGTCCCGGTCGAACGCGATCACCTGCGCACCTGCGGCCAGCAACGCACGGGTATAGCCGCCCGCCCCGAACGTCCCATCGACATGGCGTTCGCCAGCCACCGGCGCCAGTCCGGCGATCACGGCGTCCAGCAGCACGGGGATATGCGGGGCCGCGCCGCCGGTCATTTCCCGCTCCGTTCGGCGATCAGGGAATCCAGCATGCGGATCAGGCGCGGCTTGTCGGCCCGCGCTTCGCGGAACGTGTCCGGGTTCCAGATCTGGAACGTCTCGCCACCACCCACGAACAGCGCGGCATCGGCGATGCCCGCCGCCCGGCGCATCGGCGCGGACAACACCATGCGGCCGGCGCTGTCATAGGCGATCTGGGCCTTGGATCCGAACGCTTCGGCCATTTCGTCGTCCATGGCCTCCATCACGTCCACGCCTTCCATCGCCGCCACCTTCATGCGGATATTTTCGTGCAGCTGCCGCGAATAGGTCGGGTCGAAACCCTCCAGGCATGGCAGCTTGGCATGTTCACCAAGCAGGATCAGCCGATCGTCCGAACCGGCTTCCGGGGCATGGCGGCGGACCCGACGGTCGATCACGGCGCGAAAGCTGGACGGCAGGGACACCCGCCCCTTCGCGTCCACCGCGTTCAGAATTCCTCCGTGGAAGAAATCGATGATTTCCACGCACTGACCCCGTTGGAAGCCGCCGCCGTGCCGCTCGATCCCGATCGGATCGGGTGTGCCCCGGTACGTGAAGGCTTCCGCCCCTTCACACTGCGATGGGGGTATCAGGGCGCATCATGGGTTTCAATACCACTTCATGGTTCTACGCTGTTGATTGTCCCGATCATTGGTCTGTGCGGGAAGGCGCCACAATCGCGCTAATCCGCCATCGTTCTTTGCTTGTTCCGACGACGCGCCTGTGGATAACTCTTGGGGCAACTATTTTGCGCGGCGGGGCCGGCATGGTTTTTCATGGGTACGGCCCCCGCGGCCCCGGAATTTTTCGGTGGGCAGAATCAGGCCGCGAACGGCGGAGCCGGCATGGCCCGGCGCCGGTGCGTCGATGATTCTCGGGAACGTCGGCCGCGGATCTGCGGCGACGGATCAACGCCGGGTGGCGGATCCTGCGGCGGGTGGCGCCAGCACGGGGGCGGCGGGCGCGGGGATCGTCACCGGACCGGTGGGTGGTGCGGCGATGTTCTGGACTTCGGTGGCACCGCCCGGCGCCACACCCAGTTCGGCCAGCGGTTCCTTGGGGTCGGCCGCGGCGGCATTCGCCAGCGTCCCGGCGGCCTGGCCCGGTTCGCCCGGACGCCCCACCTCGTCACCGCCGCTCGCCAACCCGAAAAAGGCGGCGGCCAGCAGAACCAGCAGGAACACCGCCGCCAGTCCCATCAATCCGATGCGAACTCTCTGCATCCGATCGCGTTCTCCATGTCTTCGCACCACCGGCGCCTATGCACCATCGCATCCGAAGCGCTTTAACCTATGCCACGGTTCATCGCTTGTCTAATGCGCCCTGCCGGACGATCGATGCGTACCCGGCCGCCTCAGCGCGCCAGATAGGCCGGAACCGGTAGCCCCTTCGCCGCCAGCCACACCGGATTATAGGTGGTGCTGAGATAGCGCATACCCGAATCGCACAGGATGGTGACGATGCAGTGCCCGGGCCCCAGCTCACGCGCCAGGCGCACGGCGCCCGCCACGTTGATCCCGGACGACAGCCCGACGCACAGCCCCTCGCCCAACAGCCCGAACACCTGTTCCAGCCCCTCCGCGTCGGACACGCGATATTGGGTATCGACCGGCGCGCCCTCCAGATTGGCGGTGATCCGGCTCTGCCCGATGCCCTCCGCCACCGAATTGCCCTCCGCCCGCAATTCGCCATGCGCATAATATTCATACAGCGCGGCACCGTGGGGATCGGTCAGCGCGATCGTCACCGCCGGGTTCCGCTCCTTCAACCCCAGCCCGATCCCCGCCAGCGTCCCGCCGGTCCCGACCGCGCAGGTGAAGCCGTCGACCCGGCCCCCGGTCTGGTCCCAGATCTCGGGCGCGGTGGTGCGGATATGCGCCATCCGGTTGGCGATGTTGTCGAACTGGTTCGCCCACAGCGCGTTCGGCGTCTCCTCCGCGATCCGCCGGCTGGTATGGACATAGTGCGCGGGATTGGAATAGGCGGTCGGCGGCACCAGGACGAGTTCGGCACCCAGCGCGCGCAGCGTGTCCATCTTCTCGCGGCTCTGGGTCTCGGTCATCACGATGATCGCGTGATAGCCCTTGGCCTGCGCGACCAGCGCCAGTCCGATCCCGGTATTGCCGGCCGTCCCCTCGACGATCGTCCCGCCGGGCTGCAACGTGCCGTTCGCCTCCGCATCCTCGATGATCGCGCGCGCCGCGCGGTCCTTCACCGATCCGCCGGGGTTCATGAATTCGCACTTGCCCAGGATGTCGCATCCCGTCGCCGCGCTTGGCCCGTTGAGGCGGACAAGCGGCGTGTTGCCGATCAGCGAGAGGGTATCGGGAACGATTGTCATGACCGGCAGATAGGATAGCGGCGGGCTTTGGCCAACCCAGCTTGGCTTGGGCTGCCCATAGCCGCGCTCCGCCTGTTCGATGCTGCACCTGCGAGGACATCCGCCGGCTCGCAATGATCGCAATGTCCGGGTGCCCCGAAACGTAACGCACTGTCCCCTTGACGCGCGATGCCGCAACCGCGAAGACCGGGGCACCATGGCAAACCGCTCTCTCCCCCTCGCCGCCGCCATTCTGGCGGTTTCCCTCCTCGCCGGCTGCAATTCGCAGCCCGAAACCGTCAACGGCGGCCCGGTCGATCCGACCGCAGAAGCCGTCGCCAACGCGCCGAAGGTTGCGCTGCCGCCGTCGGTGAAATCCAGCAAGGTCTATCGCTGCGCCGACAGCAGCCTGCTCTATGTCGACTTCTTCTCCGACGATCTCGGCGCCAACATCCGCACGGAAAGCGCCGGCACCAACACCCGGTTGACCGCCCCCGCCGTTGGCGCGCCGTTCACCGGCGAAGGGTACAGCGTGTCCGGCAACGGCGACAAGGTCGAGATCGCCCAGCCCAAGAAGCCGGCGCAGTCCTGCAAGGCCTGAACCCGTCCTCCCCCTTCCGGCCGAAGGGGGAGGACCGCAGCCGCCTCAACTCGGCGGCTGACAATGCCGCCCGCCTCCGCTATCCGCCGGCCCATGACCCAGATCACCCCCGCGATCGTCGCCGAGCACGGCTTCTCCCCGGACGAATATGATCGCGTGCTGCACGCGCTCGGACGCGAGCCGAACCTGACCGAACTCGGCATCTTCTCGGTCATGTGGTCGGAACATTGCAGCTACAAATCCAGCCGGCTCCACCTCAGGAAACTACCCACCACCGGTCCGCAGGTCATCTGCGGCCCCGGTGAGAATGCCGGCGTGGTCGATATCGGCGATGGCCAGGCCGCGATCTTCAAGATGGAGAGCCACAACCATCCAAGCTATATCGAACCCTATCAGGGCGCGGCCACCGGTGTCGGCGGCATCCTGCGCGATGTGTTCACCATGGGCGCGCGCCCGATCGCGAACCTGAACGCGCTCCGCTTCGGCCGGCCCGATCATCCGAAGATGCGCCATCTGATCGCGGGCGTCGTGTCCGGCATCGGCGGCTATGGCAATTGTGTCGGCGTGCCGACCGTCGGGGGCGAGGTCAATTTCCACCGTGCCTATGACGGCAACATCCTGGTCAATGCGATGACCGTGGGTGTCGCCGAAACCGCCAAGATCTTCTATTCCGCCGCCTCCGGCCTCGGCAACTCGATCGTCTATGTCGGGTCGAAGACCGGGCGCGACGGCATCCACGGCGCCACCATGGCGTCTGCGGACTTCTCCGAGGATTCGGAGGAGAAGCGGCCCACCGTCCAGGTCGGCGATCCCTTCACCGAAAAACTGCTGATCGAGGCCTGCCTTGAGCTGATGGCGTCGGACGCGATCGTCGCGATCCAGGACATGGGCGCCGCCGGCCTCACCTCCTCCTCGGTCGAAATGGCGTCCAAGGGCGGCGTCGGCATCGAACTGGACATGAACAGGGTACCGTGTCGCGAAACCGGCATGACGCCCTATGAGATGATGCTGTCCGAATCGCAGGAACGCATGCTGATGGTGCTGAAGCCGGGGCGTGAAGCCGAGGCGGAGGCGATCTTCACCAAATGGGAACTGGACTTCGCCGTCATCGGCCGCGTGACGGACACCGGCCGCATGGTGCTGACGTTCGACGGCGCCACCGTGTGTGACATCCCGCTCGGCCCACTCGCGGACGAAGCCCCGCTCTATGACCGCCCGCACGTCCCCACCCCGCCGCGCGCGCCGCTCACCGACCTGCCCGAAACCACCGATCTGGCCGCCGATCTGCTGACGCTGATGGGGTCGCCGGATATCGCCAGCCGCCGCTGGATCTGGGAACAATATGACCACATGGTCGGTGCCGACACCGTCCAGCGGCCCGGCGGCGATGCTGCGGTCGTCCGGGTCCATGGTACGCAGAAGGGGCTGGCGATCAGCACCGATTGCACCCCACGCTACTGCTTCGCCGATCCGGTCGAGGGTGGAAAGCAGGCGATCGCCGAATGCTGGCGCAACCTGACCGCCGTCGGCGCGGTCCCGCTCGCCACCACCGACTGCATGAACTTCGGCAATCCGCAACGGCCGGAAATCATGGGCCAGTTCGTCGGTTGTATCGAAGGAATGGCCGCGGCCTGCACCGCGCTCGACTTCCCGATCGTGTCGGGCAACGTCTCGCTTTATAATGAAACCAAGCTTGATGACGGCACCGGGTCCGCGATCCTGCCCACGCCCGCGATCGGCGGTATCGGCCTGCTCGCGGACTGGACGCGCTCCGCCACGATCGCGCTCAAGGCCAATGGGGACGAGATCTGGCTGATGGGCGAAGGGCCCGGCCATCTGGGGCAGTCGATCTGGCTGCGTGAAATCCACGGACGCGAGGATGGCCCGCCGCCGCCGGTCGACCTTGCCGCCGAACGCCGCGTCGGCGATGCCGTCCGTGCGCTGATTCTGGACGGCACCGCCACTGCGGTTCACGATCTGTCCGACGGCGGCCTGCTGGTCGCGCTGACAGAAATGGCGCTGGCCGGCCGGCACGGCGCGACGCTCGATGCCGCGCTGACCGCCGCGCAGGCGTTCGGCGAGGATCAGGGACGCTATCTCGTCACCGTCGCGCCCGGCACGATGCCGGCGCTGCCGGTGCCTGCAAGCCGGATCGGCACGGTCGGTGGCGATCACATCGCGGTGGCCGGTGCCGTCGTCCCGGTCGCGACGCTGCGTACCGCGCACGAGGCGTTCTTTCCGCACCTGATGGGCGCGACCGCGCTCGCCTGATCGCGGAACGACGGATCTCGGACCAGCACCCCCCGCCGCCCGCGCGGATCGTCACGCTGGATATCCTGCGCGGCCTCGCCGTGATGGGCATCCTGCTGATGAACATCGGCAATTTCGCACTGCCGGAAGGCGCGTTCTTCAACCCGCACGCGGTTGCGGTGGCCGGGCCGGCGGATATGGCGATCTGGCTGGCGGAGTTCGTGCTGGTCGATGGCAAGATGCGCAACATCTTCACGATGCTGTTCGGCGCGGGCATCCTGCTGCTGCGTGATCGCGCGGTCGCGTCCGGCATGGACGACGGCCGGCTGCATACCCGTCGGCTGGCGGTGCTCGGTCTGTTCGGGCTCGCGCATTTCTACCTGTTGTGGACCGGTGATATCCTGTTCCAATATGCGGTGATCGGCACGCCGATGCTGTTTTTCGCCGATCGCCGGCCTGCCTTCCTGCTCGGGCTGGCACTGCTCTGTCTCACCGCCCATTTCCTGCTGTCGCTGTCGGTGCTGCACGGCATTGCGGCGATGCGGTCCGATCCCGCCGCGTGGCGGGCAATGGTAACGATGCTGGGCAGCGTCGATCCTTCCGCGATCGCCGCCGACATCCGCCAGATGCAGGGATCCTATGCCGTAACTCTCCATCATCGCATCGTCGCCGACGGCCATATGCCGTTCGTCACGCTGTTCGTCACCGGCCTGGAAACCGCGGGCATGATGCTGCTCGGCATGGCGCTGTTCCGCACGGGGTTCCTGCAGGGACGCTGGTCGCGCGGCCACTATGCCGTCGTTGCCCTGACCGGCTATGGCATCGGACTGCCCGTAATGCTGACGCTCGCCGCCCGCACCAGCGCCAATGACTTCGATCCGGTCGTTGCCTTTGGTGCGGCGACGGTCTGGTCGCTGCCTGCTCGGCCGCTCGTGGCGCTTGCGCATGTTGCGGTGGCGATCGTGTGGGCCGGTGACGGCAACGGCCCGGTCCGGCGCAGGATCGCCGCGGCGGGGCGCGCCGCCTTCACCAACTATCTCGGCACCACGCTCGTCATGACCACGCTGTTCTACGGCTATGGCGGCGGGCTGTACGGCCGGCTGGATCGGCTTGCCCTGCTGGGGATCGTGGTTTGCGGGTGGGCGGTAATGTTGCTCTGGTCCGCGCCGTGGCTCTCCCGCCACAACCACGGCCCGCTCGAATGGCTCTGGCGCCGGCTGGCACGGCCACCCGCCGTAACCGGATCATAACTATTGCGACTTAGTAGCAATAGCGCTAAACAGGCTTCGTTCCGGGAGAGGGAGCCATATGGTCGTCTGCATCTGCAATGCCATTCGTGAAAACGACATCCGGGCCGCGGCCCGGTCCGGCTGCCATACGCCGTGCCGCGCCTATGCCGCACTCGGGCGACAGGCCCGCTGTGGCCAATGCGTGCCCTTCGCCCGTCAGATCATCGATGCGGAACGCGCCGTCGCCTGATAGGAAATCCCTGTTCCCCGCCCCGCGTTCCGCGCTAGGGGGATCGGGAACCGCGATTAAGGGGACTGCGCCATGAAGGGCGACGCCAAGGTCATCGAACTGCTCAACCTCTGCCTGAAGAATGAGCTGACGGCGATCAATCAATATTTCCTGCACTATCGCATGCTGGACCATTGGGGCGTCGAGCGCCTGGCCAAGTTCGAATATGGCGAGTCGATCGACGAGATGAAGCATGCCGACTGGCTGTCGGAACGCATCCTGTTCCTCGACGGCCTGCCCAATTTCCAGCTGCTCGGCCGGCTGCGGATCGGCGAGAATGTCGAGGAAGTGCTGCGCGCCGATCTCGCGCTGGAGGAGGAAGCGATCCCGGCGCTCCGCGAAGGTGTGGCGCATGCCGAATCGGTCCGTGACTATGTCAGCCGCGACCTGTTCCTGAAGATCCTGGCAAGCGAGGAACATCATGTCGATTATCTGGAACGCCAGTTCGACATGATCAAGCAGATGGGGATCGCCAACTATATCCAGCTGCAATCCCGTCCGGCCGGCGAAGGCGCGGACTGATCGTACCGCGTGTCGGCCGGCGCGGTCACGCCCGGCCGAACACGACCTTTCGACCAAAGCCAGTCGGCTTGCGCATGATCGGCGGGGCCGCCGCCTGATCGCACAGCGCCATCGTCCGCTGGAACAACGGGCGCAACCGCACGACCACGGACAGCAGTTCGTCTGGCGCTTCACGATGCTCGATACAGCGCCGCGCCGTCATTTCGACATGCTCCGCCAAGCGCGCCAGTGGCATCGCCCCGATCTGCGCCGAATCACCTTTCAGCGTATGCGCCGGCAGCACCAGCGCGGTCGCGCTGCGGTCGCGCATGGCATCCTCGATCGCCGATAGCGACTTGATGCCGTCCTCCCGGAAATATCCCAGGATCCGCACGAAATCGGCTCCCAGTTCGGATCGGGCGCGGTTGAACGCCACCCAGTCCACAAGTGCGCCGTCGGGTTCGGACACGGCTTCCACCTTCTTGATCACGACATCATCGTCATGACCGCTTTAGGCAGGGTTTGGTAAAGATTGGATTGCACGCGGCGTGGTCCAAACGTCGAATCGCCCCGCCGTCGCGCTCACGATCCAGCCATGCGTCGCCGCCAGTGCCGCGACTTCGCCGGCGACGTTGGGATCGTCGGCCAGCAGGACGAACGCCGTCCCCGTGTCACCCGTCCGCACTGCCCGCGCCAGCCGCAACGCCGGCCAGGGGCAGCGCATGCCGCGCGCATCCACCAGGACGGGCGCGCCCGCGCTCACCGATCGAACGGATTGCGCGGCGCGCGCACGGTCAGCCGGATCGGCACCGCCCCGAACCCCAGATCCTTGCGGATCCCGTTCATCAGATAGCGTTTGTAGCTTTCCGGCAGCTGATCGACCCGCGTCCCGAACAGGATGAACCCCGGCGGCCGGGTCTTCGCCTGCGTCAGATAGCGCAGCTTGATCCGCCGTCCGCCCGGCGCCGGCGGTGGGTTGATCTCGATCGCCTTTTCGAACCAGCGGTTCAGCACGCCGGTGGACACGCGTTTCGACCATGCTTCGCGCACGTCGAACGCCGCCTGGATCAACTGATCCATCCCGCGTCCGGTTTCCGCCGACACCGTCAGCAACGGCACGCCGCGCACCTGCGCCAGCCCTTCCTCCAACGCGGCCCGCACGCCCTGGAACAGGCTGGGCGGGTTCTCCGCCACGTCCCATTTGTTGAGCGCGATGATCAGCGCGCGTCCCTCCTGCAACACCTGATCGGCGATGCGCAGGTCCTGCGCCTCCAGCCCCAGCGTCGCATCCAGCAGCAGCACGACGACCTCGGCAAAATCCACCGCATGCATCGCATCGGCGGCGGACAGCTTCTCCAGCTTGTCCTGCACCTTCGCCTTCTTGCGCAGCCCGGCGGTGTCGATCAACCGCACCGGCCGCACCTGCCCGTCGGGCGCGGTCCATTGCCATTCGATCGCGATCGCATCGCGCGTGATCCCGGCTTCCGGGCCGGTAATCATCCGCTCCTCCCCCAGGATGCGGTTGACCAGCGTCGACTTGCCGGCATTGGGCCGCCCGACGATCGCCAGCTTCAGGGGGCCGTTCTCCTCATCCTCCGGCTCGTCCACGACATCGTCGAAGCCCTCATATTCGATATGCGGACGCAACGCTTCGAACAGGTCGACCAACCCGTCGCCATGCTCGGCCGAAAACGCCAGCGGCTGCCCGAACCCCAGCGCGTAGGCTTCCAGCACGCCGCCCTCCGCGGCCTTGCCCTCCGCCTTGTTGGCCATCAGGATCACGGGCGTATCCTCGGACCGCAACCAGCGTGCGATTTCCTCGTCCTGCGGCACGATCCCCGCCCGCGCATCGATCAGGAACAGCGCGACGTCCGCCTCGCGCACCGCCGCCTGCGTCTGCGCGCGCATGCGGCCCGGCAGCGTGTCGGGATCCTCATCCTCCACGCCCGCGGTATCGATGATCCGGAATTCCATGCCCAGCAGGGTCGCGTCCCCCTCCCGCCGGTCCCGCGTCACCCCCGGCCGATCATCGACCAGCGCGATCCGCTTGCCGACCAGGCGGTTGAAGAGCGTGGATTTGCCGACATTCGGTCGGCCGACGATTGCGACGAGGGGAAGTTTAGCCATGCTCGCGATGTAGCGAAATCCTGGCGCACGTCACGGCAAAGTTGTGGGGGACCACCGCTTCACCACATACCCATTTCTGGCAAAACCCGCTCCTCGACACGCCCCGTTCGGTTCGAGCAGCCGTCGAACCTTTCGAGACGGCATATCGAGAAGGCGCCGCGCCATTCTCGATATGGCCTCTCGACAGGCTCGATCCCTGCTCGAACCGAACGGAATCGTCTGGATCAGGCCCGCTTGGTACTCACCGCCAGGCGGACAGCTTCCCGTCGTCCGCCAGCAAGAACACCGCATCGCCCGCCACCACCGGCGGCAGCGAGAAGGACTTGCCCGCTTCGATCGACGTGCCCAGACCGCCGGTCGCCGGCGTTACCGACAGCAGCTGGCCCTCGGTGCTGACCACCAGCAACCGGTCGCCCGCCAGCACCGGGCCGGTCCAGCCGATGCGCCCCTTCTTGCTCTTCTCGTTGCGCCAGCGCGGCAACTGGCTGATCCAGCGGATGCGACCGGTGGCGCGCTGGATGCACAGCAGCCGCGCGTCGTCCGTCACCACGAACAGCCAGTCACCGGCCACCCACGGGGTCGCGATGCCGGCGATGTTCAATTCCCACAGACGCTGACCGGTGGTCAGTTCCAGCGCGACCATGCGCCCGCCCTGCCCGACCGCATAGACGCGCCCGCCATCGATCACCGGGTCGGCATCGATATCGCTCAGCGTCGACACCGCCGTGGAAATGCTGGTCCGCGACAATGCATCCTGCCACACCGCGCGGCCATTCTCATACCGGTACGCCGTCAGCTCGCCCGAGGAAAAGCCCGCCACCACCGTGCCCTGCGCCGCGGCCGGCGCCGCCACGCCGAACACGCCGGCTGCCTCCAGCGTGCCGGATTCGTTCCATACGGTATTACCGGTGTCGGCGTTCAGCGCGAACAGCTGATTGTCCTGGCTAACGACATAGACATTGCCGTTCGACACGGTCGGCGCGCCGCGCAACGGGCCACCCGGGCGCTTTTTCCACACGATCTTGCCGGTCGCGGCTTCCACCGCGGCGGCATCGCCTACGCCGTTGGTGGCATAGAGGCGCTCGCCATCCACGCTCACACCGCCCCCGAACAGCGAACGGGCATTGCCCTTCGGATCGTCCAGCTGCACCGACCAGGCGACCGCGCCGCTCCTGGCGTCGATCGCGCGGATCATCGCCTCGGTGTCCATCACATAGACGCGCCCACCCGCGACCACCGGGGGCGCGGCCAGCCGCACCTGCTTGCTGGTACCCGCGATCGACACCGTCCATGCCCGCGCGGGGGCGGCGCCCAGTGCCAGATGACCCATGGATTTCTGCGCATTGCCCCCGGACTGCGTCCAGCTGTCATTGGGTTCCGCCGCCGGCAGCGTCACCGGCACCTCCGCGATCGACGCGTCCAGTTCCGCCCCGTTTTCCGACGTCAGGACGGCGATGCGATCGCCCAGCAAGGTCGTCTTGGACTTGCCCGATCCCTTGAAGACGCCACAGCCGGACAGCGCGCCCGCCATCATCAGCGCGGCTGCGAACTTCATCCTGGTCATTGAAGATTTCCCTCACCGCCCTGGGGCACATCGAAGCCCAGCGCGCCTGCCACCCGCACCGCGCGCCCGCGCAGCGATGCCGACAGCGTTTCGTCCTTTGCGATCGCGGCAAAGATCCGCCCCGCGTCCTGCGGCCGATTCATCCGCAGATGGGCGACCGCCACCATTTCCCCCGCACTGCCGAACCAGGGATTTCCGGCCGCCGCCAGCGGCTTCAACCGCTCGATCACCTTGGCCGGCGGCAGGCTGTCATATTCGATCGCGGTCTGGCGAACGAGCGCCGCATCCCGCATCGGCTGCGGCAGGCTGCTGTCGCCCGCCACCTTTGCAAAGCCGGCCAGTGCGGCCGTCCGGTCATTGCGGATCTGCGCCGCCGATGCCTCCGCCAGCAACGCCGCGCCGCGATAGCCGTCATGGCCATCCGCCGCCAGCGCATCCAGCCGCGCCTTCACGCCCGCCTCCTTGCCTTCGCTCAGGTCGGTCAGCGCCTGCGTCAGCACCTCGCTCTGCGCTTCGGCGGCCAGGGTCTGGCGATGCTGCCAGTAGATCCAGCCACCGGCGGCGGCCAGGAACAGGATGACGGCCAGGGCGATCCACTTGCCGTTGCGCGTGACAAAGCTTTCCATCCGGTCGCGACGCAGATTCTCGTCGACCTCACGGAAGAAGGTATCCTCATTCTGGGGGGCGAGGGCCAAACGGTATCTCCGGCGCTAGAAACTGGCAGCACCCTTAGCGACCACCGCGCCTGAACGGAAGCTGTGTCAATTCTTCGGCTGATACGTCTGTTCCAGGCCGGGAAACACCCGCGCGCGGACATCGGCGGCATACCGCGCCGCGGCCGTGTCGATCCCCGCCGCCATCGTGCCATAAGCTTTCACGAAGCGCGCCGTCTGCGTGAACAGCCCCAGCATGTCCTCCGCCACCAGCACCTGACCGTCGCATCGCGCCGATGCGCCGATGCCGATCGTCGGGCACGCTACGCTCTCGGTGATCGCCACGGCGATCGGCTCGACCACGCCTTCGATCACGATCGCGAATGCGCCGGCCGCCGCCACCGCCTGTGCATCGCCGACGATCTTGTCGGCCTCCGCCGCACTCCGCCCGCGCGCACCGTAACCGCCCAGCGCGTTCACCGCCTGCGGCGTCAGTCCGACATGCGCCATCACCGGAACGCCGCGCGCGCCCAGAAATGCGATCGTCTCGGCCATCGCCGCGCCGCCCTCTAGCTTCACCGCCGCCGCGCCGGTTTCCTTCAGGATGCGGGCGGCGTTCGCAAAGGCCTGCTCCTTCGACATTTCATAGCTGCCGAACGGCATGTCGATCACGACCAGGCTGTGCGCCGCTCCGCGCACCACCGCCGCCCCGTGGGCGCACATCATCTCCAGCGTGACCGGCACCGTCGACGGCAGGCCGTAGATCACCTGCGCCAGGCTGTCGCCGACCAGCAGGATGTCGCAATGCGGATCCAGCAATTCCGCCGTACGCGCAGTATAGGCGGTCAGCATGACCAGCGGCGTGCCGCCCTTCCGCGCCCGCACGGCCGGCACGGTCACGCGTTTCAGACTGCCCGCCGCGGGAACGGGCTCGGAAATATGGGTCGACATGCCGGCGGTCTAATCCGGACATGGCACGCAGGCAAATCGGTTGGGCGGACCGGCTTTGCCGTAGAGAGCGGGTCGAACACGCTGGCTCCCGATCCTCCATCGGAGTCGATGCATAAGCGAACGGTCAGCACTGACCGTCGCTCGCAGAATAGCCCTGTTGATGAACCCCAGGTCAATCCTCGGCCGCTTACCCAAATGTCAATCCGTTATAAAACAGCAATATTTGACGATATAGGCGTCCTGATTGGATGATGGTGGAGCAGAATAAGCCGGATCCGCGGCGCCGAAAGTTCCATGATGCATCATAGAGAGGGGGCTAAACTGGACAAATTGACGAAAAACGGTGGACGCGATCCGGCAGCTTCCAACCGTGCGGGGCGGGTTACCTACTCGGCGCCCACTAAAAAACAGGGCTTGCCGCAATTCTTCGGCGCTACTGCAACCTTTCCCGAAATGGAACGTAACTGTGTACGTTATACCACCGTCACGTTCGGCCTTTAGCGTAGGGAGACATTATGAAAAAACTGGCACTTGGCATGGCCACCGCGATGGTCGCGGCTGCTTCCCCCGCATATGCGGAACCGCTGCTCTTCGACTTTTCCGGGCCTTCGGGAACAGCGATGTTCCAGCTCGAGTCAAACCCTACTCCCGATTTTTCGCAGACGTTCCTCGGGTCAGAGCAGTTTTCTTTCAGTAACGTCGTGGGTACCTTTGGTGGAGTATCCGGAACCGCGTCGACGATCAGCTTTGGGAATGGCGTATTCGCCAGCCTGAGCATCAACGCCGCCAATCTCGGTTTCACCCAATTCAACAACCCGACATTATTTACTGGACCGCCGGCAAGTCCGACATTCCTGACGGGTTCGTTCACTATGATCAACCCGTTCTTCGGAAATGGTCAGTTGACCATCTCCCCGGTCGCAGCCGCCGTTCCCGAGCCCGCCAGCTGGGGCCTCATGATCCTTGGCATGGGCGCAGTCGGCTTCGCCATGCGTCGCCGTCCAACGGTGGTCGCGAAAGTTTCGTACGCCGCGTAAATCCGCACCACAATCCGCTCCGTACGAAGTGGCAAAGCCGTCGATCGCACGATCGGCGGTTTTCCCTTGGCAGCCTATTGCGCATTTCCAATGTCGGGCGAGAACCATCACTAGCGTCGTATCCCGTCTGCGATCCGGGCTCGCCGCTCCAGGTATCCCCTACCGCCGTCGCGCGCGGATGCCGAGTTTCGCCAGTTGCACCTGCACGCTGTCCGGCCCGACCAGATGCCCGACGCCCACCGCCACGAACGCCGTTCCCTTGCCGGCCAGCAGCGTGCGGATCTGCTGCGCCCAGGCGCGGTTGCGTTCCACGATCAGCCGGGCATAGAGCTTCGGTTCCTTCTCGCGCATTTCGTCGACCACCATCCGCGACAGCGCGGGCAGATCGCCTTGCTCCCACGCCTGCGCCAATTGGGTCAGCTGCTGCGGCCCTTCCTCCAGATCGTCGATGCTGCTTTCCAGAAACGCGATCTGCTCGGCCTCGCTGAAATCGGCCAGGAATCGGATCTGCTGCTCGGCGGTTTCCAGTCCGTGGATGCGGTCCTTGTCCGTGACCGCGATCGCCCGCAACGTCCGGTCCGCGCCGGCCGACGGGTCCAGCCCCGCCTTCAGGAATGGCAGCGTGCCCAGCGTCACCGCCGCCAGCCAGGGCCGCATCGGCTCCAGCTGCGCGATCGTCATGCCATATGGCTTCGCCGCCGCGGTCAGCCGCGCCAGCAAGGCCGGGCTGAGTTTCGCGGACAGCGGCCGTGCCGGATCAATGCCATGCTGCCGCACGATTCCCGCCATCGCCGACTGGCTGCTGCCCAGATCGTCGCCGATCTCCAGCCACAGGTCCCGCGACGCGCGCATCGCCGCGTCGATCTTCGGCGTCTTCCACTCCGATCCCTTGCGCGCCGCATGTGCCGTGCCGAACAGATAGATGGTCGAATCAGCATCGGACACCGACCACAGCGCCGGCTCCGCCCGCGCCGGACCCGCGCAGATCCCCACCGCCAGCATCGCGGCGCCCACGCCCGCCCGCATCCATCGCCGATCCTGCATTCGCACTCGTCCTGTTCCGTCGATGATGTCTTTGCGACGGCGCGCTTCCACCGGCCGCACTTGCTCCCTAGAACGGTGCGGCGCGTACAACCAGCCGGAGCCTGTCGATGACCGAAGCCGCCCCCTACACGCCGCCCGCGGTGTGGACCTGGAACCCGCAAAACGGCGGACAGTTCGCCAGCATCAACCGCCCCACCGCCGGCGCGACCCATGACAGGGATCTGCCGGTCGGCCGTCACCCGCTGCAACTCTATTCGCTCGCCACGCCCAACGGGGTGAAGGTGACGGTGATGCTGGAGGAATTGCTGGAACTCGGCCATGCCGGCGCGGATTATGACGCCTGGCTGATCCGCATCAACGAAGGCGATCAGTTCGGCAGCGGCTTCGTCGCGATCAATCCCAATTCCAAGATCCCGGCGCTACTCGATCGCAGCGGGCCGACCCCGATCCGCATCTTCGAATCGGGCGCGATCCTGATGCATCTGGCCGAAAAGTTCGGCGCCTTCCTGCCGACCGATCCCGAACCCCGCGCCCGCTGCCTGTCCTGGCTGTTCTGGCAAATGGGAAGCGGGCCGTTCCTGGGCGGCGGCTTCGGCCATTTCTATGCCTATGCCCCGGTGAAGATCGAATATGCGATCGACCGCTTCGCCATGGAGGTGAAGCGTCAGCTTGACGTGCTCGACCGGCGCCTGGCGGAAAGCGAATATCTGGGCGGGGACGCCTACAGCATCGCGGATATCGCAAACTGGCCCTGGTATGGGGCGCTGGTGCAGGGCACCCTCTATAACGCGGCCGAATTCCTGCAGGTGCAGGATTATGCCAACGTCCGCCGCTGGGCGGATCAGATCGGCGCCCGCCCAGCGGTCCAGCGCGGCCGCATGGTCAATCGCGTGATGGGCGATCCCGCCAGCCAGCTTCACGAACGCCATGACGCCAGCGACTTCGCAACGAAGACACAGGACAAGATCCAGGCGCAATCCCCGGCCGATTGAACCCCATCCCGCCCATCACAGGAGACGTCATGCCCACGCTCACCCGCCCGGAGGGATCGGAACCCGCCGATTTCAACGTCACCCGCCGCACCGCCGCCGGATTGTTCTTCGCGGGTTATGCGGTCGCCGCCGTTGCCGCCGATGCCGCGCCGATCACCACCCCGGTCGATGGGCTGGTGATCGAAAAGGCCCTCATTCCCAACGGCGCCACCAATCCCCTGCCCGCCTATGTCGCGCGTCCGGCCGGCACCGGGCGCCATCCCGTCATCCTGGTCGCCAACGAGATTTTCGGCATCCACGCCTATATCAAGGACGTCTGCCACCGGCTGGCAAAGCTCGGCTATGTCGCGATCGCACCGGATTTCTTCTACCGGTCGGGCGTCAGCCTGCCGGAAATGACCGATATCGCGAAGATCCGGCCGATCGTGGAACAGGCCGGCGTTGAACAGGTCGACGGCGACGTCCGCGCCACCACCGCCTGGGCGAAGTCGCGGCCGTTCGCACGGGTCGACCGGATCGGCATCACCGGCTTCTGCTGGGGCGGGGCGGTCACGTGGCGGGCGGCGATGGTCGATCCCGACATCCGCGCCGGCGTCGCCTGGTATGGCCAGCTAAAGGCCCTGATCCCGCGTGCGGCGGAACTGAAGGTGCCGGTGCTTGGCCTCTATGGCGGCCGCGATCAGGGAATATCGGCGGAGGATGTCCAGGCGATGCGCGCCGCGCTGAAGGCAGCGGGCAAGACCGGGTCGGACATCCATGTCTATCCGGACGCCGAACACGGCTTCCACGCCGATTACCGCGCCAGCTACAACCCCGCCGCCGCGACCGACGGCTGGGCGCGGATGCTCGCGCATTTCCGGAAAAACGGGGTCGCCTGACTGTGCAAGGGGCCGCCGATCGGCGGCCCCTTGCTCCATCCGATTCAGGCGGCCAGCGCAGCGATCTGCTGGTCCGCAGCCGCCAGTGCCGCCGCCCGCGGCTCGGGCCCGGCCGCGACGCCTTCCGCTACGACCACCGTGACATCGGTAATGCCGATGAAACCCAGCACCGCACGCATATAAGTTTCGGCATGCTCGTACGGCGCCGCAGGTGCGCCAGGCCCATAGAATCCGCCGCGCGCCACCGTCAGGATCACGCGCTTGCCACCGGCCAATCCTTCCGGGCGCCCGTCCGCGCCATACCGGAATGTCTGCCCCGCGATCAGGATCCGGTCGACCCACGCCTTCAACTGGCTCGACACGCCGAAATTATACAGCGCGACACCGATCACCACCGTGTCGGCCGCCAGAAACTCCTGCAGCACTGCGCGCCCGGTCGCCAGATCGTCGGCGATCGCGCCGTCGGCCACGCCGTCCTGGTTCTGCGCCGCCGCCAGATAGGCGCCCGACAGATGCGGGATCGGCGCGGTCGCCAGGTCGCGGTAGGTCGTCGTCACATCGGCATTGGCCGATGTCAGTGCGGCGACGGCCTTTGCCGACAAGAGCCGGCTGACCGAATGATCGCCCAAGATGCTGGAATCGAGATGCAGAAGGTTCATGACGATGGCGCCTTTCAGTATTACTTTGTGACCCAGGCTATATGCGATACCGTCCGGACATCGCCAAGGAGGCACAAGGTTGGAACTCACGCACATCGATGTAACCACCCCGGCGCAGCGGCATGCACCCGGCGAGTGCGCCGCGATCAGCTCGATCCTGTCGCGGGTCGGCGATAAATGGACCGTGCTGATCGTGATGATGCTGGCGGACGGGCCGCAACGGTTCAACGCGCTGAAACGGGCCATTGGCGGGATTTCGCAACGCATGCTCACGCTCACGCTGCGCGGACTGGAACGCGACGGGATGGTGACGCGGACCCTGTTCCCCACCATCCCGCCGCGCGTGGACTATGAACTGACGGCACTTGGTCACTCGCTTCGCGTGCCGGTTGCGGCGCTCGGCAGCTGGGCGTTCGACCATATCGATGCGGTCGCGGCCGCCCGCGCCGCCTTCGATGCCCGCGATGCCGACGATGTCGCCGCCTGATCGATGGGATTGCGGCGCGATCAGGCCGGGATCGCCACCGGTTCGGCAATCGCCGCCTTCGGCACCTGGAAATAGCCGCGCGCGGCGAAACGCTCACCGGTTGTCGCGCCGGCGGTCCAGCTCGCCAGCAGCGGGCTGACCAGCATGCCGAGCGTCACCGGGGACAGCCATAGGCCAAGCGGTGGCGCCAGCACCGACACCACCAGCAGGACGAGCCCGATCGCAATGTGCCAGATATAGCGCGGCATCACCTCCGCCACGCTCAGCCCGTCACTCTTTCGGTTCTGCGGGTTCCAGCCGGATTTTCGGCCACGCAGGATGTTCGCGACGTCGATCGTCTGGGTCAGCGCGATCGCCGGAGCGGTCAGGACGGACAGCGGCACGTCCAGCAGCACGGATCGCAGGATCCCCCGCGCCCCGCCAAACGCCGCGCGGCGATCGGGATCGGCCATCGCCCAGATCATGCTCATCGCCTTCGGCCCGAACAGTAGCAGCAGCGTGACGACCAGCACCTTTACCGACGTGGTCGCCTCCACCACCGATGCCCCGCCCCAGAATGCCTGCGCAATCCCGGTCGCGATCAGCACCAGCCACGCGGGCGAGGTGATATAGGCCGATGCGCCGATCAGCAGCTGCAGCCGGTTGATCCAGTGAAAACCGGACGATCCGATCAGCCGCAGATGCTGGATATTGCCCTGCGCCCAGCGCCGGTCGCGCACCGCCTGGTCGATCAGCGTCGGCGGATATTCCTCGAACGTATCATCGATCATGATCATGTGCACACGCCAGCCGCGCCGCCGCAGCAGGGCCGCCTCCACCATGTCATGGCTCATGATCGTCCCCCCGAACGGTGGCCGCCCCGGCAATTCGGGCAATCCGCAACTGGATGCGAACGCCGTCACCCGGATCAGCGCATTATGCCCCCAGAAGGTCGCTTCGGACCCCGACCACCACACCAGCCCCGCGGTGGAGATCGGCCCGTACAACCGGCTGGCGAACTGCATCCACCGTTGGAACAGGGTCGTCGCCCCGATCACCGCCGGCACCGTCTGCAACAGCGCGATCGTCGGGCGCTGCTCCATCACCTGCGCCATGCCGACGATGGCATTTCCGCTCATCAGGCTGTCGGCATCCAGCATCAGCATATAGTCGTACGCGCCGCCGAACCGCCGGATCCATTCCGCGACATTGCCGGGCTTGCGTCCGACATTCTCCGTCCGCCGGCGGTAATAGAGCCGAGGTCCGTGGGCGCTGGCCAGCGCCTGCCATGCCGCAACTTCGGCCGGCTCCGCCTGCGGACCCGAATCGCTCAGGACGAAGATGTCGAAGCGGTCGCCCTGACCGGTCGCGCGCAGCATCTCCGCCATGCGTGCGATCCGCCCGAACACCTCTGCCACATCCTCATTATGGATCGGCATCAGCACCGCGGTTCGCCCGGTTAAGGCCATGTCGCGCCGGGGGATCGGCACGGTCCCGGGGTGGATGCCGGTGATGAGCAGGAAGAACCCGATCGTCGCAGTCACGAACCCGAACGCAATCCATCCGAACAGTGGAAAGAACAGCAGCAGCAGCAGCCCGTCCCAAAGGCTGAAGCCGTCGCTCAGCAGCGACTCCTTGACCGCGACCGACGCCGCCGTCGCGAACAGCCCGGTCAACAGCACCAGCATCACCCGGCGCGCCAGCATCTCGTCGGCCAGCAGGATCGTCGCCGGGGTTTCGCCCGGCGCGTCCGGCTTCGGCGGTGGCCCGTCGAAGCGCTGTTCCGGCATCGGGATCGGCGCCGCATCGGGCAACAGGGCCAAGGGGGTCGGCACGGTTTGCGGCACCGTCAAAAGATCGGCGCCAGCACGGTCTCGCTCAGCGCGGTCCCACCACGCTTCAGGAACAGGCGGACATCCGCCGGACCGGGTGCCTGCGGCGCGATATCGGCAGTCACACGCCAGCGATTCTTCTGGCCCACCACCGGATAGGCGGCGTTCGCCAGCAATGTGCCACGCGTCACGTCGATCTGCGCCTTCACGCCGCTGTCACGGCCCAGACCCGCCAGTCCGGCGCCCTCGAAATCGACCACCAGCTTGCGGGCACCCGCTATCGGCTCCGCGCCCGGCCGGCCGGCGGTGCCGCGCCAGCATTCCACCGCATGCGCCGCCGTACCGATCGTCGGGTCCTGCGATCCCCAGCGCAAACGGTAATCGAACTGCAACCGCTGCCCCGCCTTCGGCGCGACCGCCGGTGTCCAGAATGCGACGATATTGTCCACGGTTTCGGTGGTGGTGGGAAAGGCATAGAGCATCACCTGCCCCTTGCCCCAATTGCCCTGCGGCTCCGCCCACAAATTGGGGCGCCGATCGTAGAAGGCACCGTCATCCTGATAATGATCGAACAGCCGGTCGCGCTGAATCAGTCCGAATCCCTTGGGATTCTCGTCGGAAAAACTGTCCAGCGTTTCGCGCGGCGGATTGGCCAATGGTCGCCAGATCCGTTCCCCCGCACCCGTCAGCATCGCCAGGCCGTCCGAATCGTGGATTTCCGGCCGCCAGTCCGCGCCCGATTGGCGATTGCCCTCGCCATACCAGAACATGCTGGTCGCCGGGGCGATGCCCAGCCGGGCGATATCGCGCCGGGTCGTCAACACCGCCGACACGTCCTGCACCACCCCGCCGGCATGGGTCGACTGGAACCGGTACGCCCCCGTCACGCTCGGACCGTCCATCAGCGCGTAGACGGTGTAGGCCTGCGCCCCGGTCCGTTCGATCCAGAACTCCGTGAAGTCCGGAAACTCCTCCTTCCCCGTGCCGGTATCGATCGCGATCCCGCGCGCCGACAGGCCATATTGATCCTGCGACCCGGCGGTCCGAAAATAGGATGCGCCCATGAACGCCAGCCAGTCGCTGTTTCCATCGGGCGACATCGCGCGGAACCCGGCGATCCCCAGCGCCGGGGCATGGCCTGCCTCGCTCTGGAACAGAGCCGGTGAAAAGGCGACGGATCGCGCCTGACCGCCCTCGATGATGTTGATCGCGACCGGCATTGGCGCATAGCGGCCGAGCGGGAACAGCCGGATCCCGCCCGCCAGCGTGCGATCCGCACGATATCGGATCGAACCCACCTTGTCATAGTCGATCGCCGCCGCCGCCGCGACACGGCGTGGCGCGCGATAGGCGCGGGTGGCCAGTGCCGCCGCACGCTGCTGCAACATGTCCCAGGAAAACGGCACCGCGCGGCCGAGTGCCGCCCCCTGTGCCCGGGCAAGATCCGGTATCAGTCCCAGCGCGGCCAGCCCCGCCATCGCTTCACGCCTGCTCGGTCCCATGGCTTGCTCCCCGTCTTGCGCCATCGTCGCGGGGTATTGACCCCACCACGGCAACGGACACACCGCCACCGGCTCATGCTGCAACGGCGAACGCGGGATATGGTTTCGCGCGGGTAATGACAGGCGGGATGATCGTCAGTCGATCGCGCTGCCGTTCAACGCCAGGCTGGCACAGCGCAGCGCCATCACACGATCGGCCGAGGAGGGTTTCAGGCAGCCCCACGAAAAGGCGGACCGATCCGGCGCGCCTTCCACCCACATCCGGGCCGCCAGCTGCACCAGTTCCGACACGGTCGGCGATCGCCCCGCGGCGACACAGTCCACGATCTCATCCGGTATCAGCACGGTCGCGCTGGGCATGGTCCATCTCCTTGGTCTCTTATGACCATATCCAACGCGCATGTCGTTGGGATGACACCAATTGCGCGCTGCGCCGTGACGATTTTACGGTCGCCGTTCGGATCAGGACAGGGACAGGATCAGCGCGCGTCCGGCCAGCATCGCCGACGTGCTGAACGACAGGCTCATCAACAGCCAACCGACGCAAAGCAGGACGGTCGGGTGCGGCCGCAACGCCTTTCGATTCGATTTGGTGCTGGCGATCACGAACGACACCAGGAAACCGTAGAACAGCACCACACCCTCAGCCATCGCCAAACTCCCGCGTTACTGGCGGTTTCTTAGGATGAAATGGTTAACAGCTGTTCCACCCGCAACCAAGCGCGACATCGCTTCGGCCGCGTCATCCCGTCGGTTCCGCCGGGTCCCCGCGACCGCCGTCAGAAGGTGTAGCCGAGTTCCAGACCGTATAGCCGCCGGGCGCCGGGCGAGATGAAGGATCCGCCGAACTCGATCGCGGGAATGGCCTCGTTGATGTATTTCTTGTTCAGGGCATTGGTCGCGAACAGGTTCGCCTTCCACCGTTCGCCGCCCAGCCCGAACCGCAGGTCCAGCACACCGAACGCCTTGCGCCTCGCCACGCTGTAGTCGGCATTGCCGGCTGCCGCCGGCAAAGCGAGCGCCGAGATCGGCAGCAGCGCACTGAAGATCGTCGCCTTCGTCTGATCCTGCACGGTGTGGAACCAGGTCGGGCCGGTGATCCGATAATCGGCGCGCAACAGCAATTTGACGGCGGCACTGACCGGGACTTCCTGCTGGCTGCCCAGGTTGATGGTGTAATCCGGGGTGTAGGGCGACTTGTTGCCGACCGTATCGGGACGCGAGCGGTTCCGCTTGATTTCGGAGTCGGTGTAGTTGAACGCGCCGTAGAGCGTCCAGCCCTCGGCGATCCGGGCGTCAAGATTGAATTCCCCGCCTTTCAGATCGACCCGGTCGATGTTCGAAACCACGCGCAACAACCCGAACCCGCCGACGAAGAATTCGAAGAACTGCATGTCACGGACCTGAGTATAATATCCGCCCAGGCTGTAGTTCACGGGTCCCACGCGCCCCTTGATCCCGGCTTCGTAGGCGCTGGAACGCTCCTTGCGGAACTCGTCATTGATCAGCACGCCGGCGTTGATCGGCGCGACGTTGAAGTTCTGGTTGACGATCGCGGCCGACCCCTGATTGTTGAACCCGCCGGATTTGAAGCCAACGCCCCAGTTCGCGTACAGATTGTTGCGTGGCGCGAATTCCAGGCGCGCGCTGATCTTGGGCTCCAGCTGCTTGAACGTACGGCTCTTCGACGGGATCATGCCGCCGGTCTGCCCCGGGTTGATCGGGCCGCCGGTGAACGGATCGGTCGCCACCGGCACCCGGTTGTCGACATGCCGCTGCTCGACGTCGTAGCGAAGTGCCATCGACAGATCGAACGCCCGGCTCGGCGTCCAGTCGACGGAACCGAAGCCCGCATAGACGTCGGTCTTGAACCGATCCGCGAACAGCTGAGACGTCGGGTTGGCCGAACCCGGCGCATTGTACAATTGCTTGATCACGCCCTGCCCGGTGTCGCCACCAAGGCTGACGCCGGTCAGCCGGTCGATATGCAGCAGATAGGTGCCGAGCTGCCAGCTGATCGGCCCCCCGCCGGTCGACGCCAGGCGAAGCTCGCCGCTGATATCCTTCTGGTTCCGCAGCTGATATTGCGTCCCGTCGCAAGTCGTCGGCGAATAGGCGCCGAACACCGATCCGTTGGCGGGTGCGAAGATGAACGGCACCGGGATCGCGCCGATCGCGGCGGGCGGAGTAACGGGATAACCGGTCAGCGCGGCGGTGGACGCGAAACATGACGTCACGGTGCTTTGTGCCGCCGGATTGGCCGCCGCCAGATAGCGGGCGAAATCGGCGGAGGTGCCGTCGGCGGTCAGGTCGTTCTTCACATTGCTGTACAGCGCCCACGCCGTCAGCTTCGCGCCGCCGAAATCATGGTCCAGCTTCAGCGATCCCTCGATCGTACTCTGGTTGTTGGTCGGCCGGATATTGCCATAATAGCGGAACGGGTGATCGTTGACATCTTCGTAGAAGGCGCCGCCCAGCGCGGGCAGGTGAAAGGACGAGTTGAAGTTGATCGACGCACCTCTGAACTCGCCGTAGCGGGCCTTGGCATCCAGCTGTGTCGCCGCGCCGATCTCCGCGACGATCCGGCCGTTGACGTTCCATTCCTTGCGGTTGTCGACCGCCTTGTCGTCCAGGAATATGTTGCGGAAAAACCCATCGGTCCGGTTGTAATCGCCCGACAGCACGAAACCGATCGCCGGGGTGATCGGGCCGGCGATATAGGCGCTGGCGGTGGCCGCGTTGACGTTGGCATAGCTGACCTTTGCGCCACCTTCGAACCGATCGCCCGGTTTCAGGGTCTGGATGACGATCGCACCGGCCGCCGCGTTGCGTCCGTACAGCGCGCCTTGCGGACCCTTCAGCACCTCGATCTGGCGCAGCGTTCCCTGCGCCTGGTTGAGCACCGCGTTGTTCGTCTTGAGGATGCCGTCCACCACCAGCGCGACCGAACTTTCCGCGTCGCGCGCGCCGTTCAGCCCGCGGATGTTGATCTGGTTGTCGCCCGCGTCGGCGGTGCTGCTGACGATCGTGACACCGGGCGTCAGCTTCGCGAAGTCCTGCGCGCGCTGGATACCGGCCTGCGCGATCGTGTTCGCGCCGAATGCCGTGATCGACGCAGGCACGTTGACCAGCGATTCGCTGACCCGGCGCGCGGTGATGACGATATCGCCCGGATCGCCGGCGGTGCCCTGTACCGCGTCGGTGGACGATGACGTGTCGACAGGCGCCGTCTGCGCCACGGCGGGCGTGATCGCGAAGGTCATGGCCGACACACCGGCAAGCAACGGCATCATCTTCGTACGGCGCATGCTTTCCCCCTGTAGCTGCGAACGTCCCGTGCGGATCTGCTCGCCCCTGAATCACATGGTTGTATACATATTGCGGGCCGTCAAGATTGTTTTGCGCGCCGAACAGCCGGCTGCATCGCGCCCGGACAACCGCTCCCGCCTGAATCCCGCCCTGCAATGGCAGCGCGCCGCGATACCCGGACATGTATACACCGGCCCGGGCCGGCTACACGACGGCGGGCATGGTCGCCGGCCTTCAGCGCCAGCGGTCAGGGCAGGCGATCAGGCGCCATGCTCGTTGCGATAGACGTGGAACGCGCGCCGGATGTGCGATGTCATGACGGCGCGTGCCCAGTCGGCATCCCGCGCCTCCAGAGCCGCGACGATCTCGATATGTTCGGCCAGGCTGCGGCGCAGCTGGTCCGCGTCGTAACGCAGAGCGGTCCGGTGGACGATCGGCTGCAGCACCAGCCGGTTGATCATGTGCGCAAGCCGGTCCGACGCCGCGGCCTGGATGATCAACGCATGGAACTGGGCGTTCTTGGCGAGGAACGTATCGACGTCGGGCAGCGTGCGCTCGATCGCCGCATCGATCGCCCGGACGTTGCCGTTCAGTGCCGCCAGCATTTCCGGCGTAACGCGTTCCGCCGCCTGCGCCGCGGCGTGACCCTCCAGCATCGTCCGCAGCGTGAACAGTTCCTCGACGTCGTCGGTCGACCAGTTGCTGACGAACGAACGCTGGCTGTCGCTGCGCTGGATGAACATCTCGGCTTCCAGCCGGTGCATCGCGTCCCGCACCGGCGTGCGCGACACGCCGCAGATTTCCGCCAGCTCCTCTTCCTTCAACTGCGCGCCCGGCGCGAGCACGCCCGCCATGATCTGGCGCTTGATCTCGTCATAGGCGCGGTCGCTGGCTCTCGACATGGTTCTGGTCCCGTCGCGCATCCAAACTCGGTCGCGCTCAATGATCGGCCTTAGTGGCCCGCCGGGTCGGTCGGCACAAGCGGTGACGTCGCCGCAAAGGGGGCCGACAAAAGGCTTGCCAAATGTATACATGAATGGGAGATCAATGGCGTCAGGGGTGAGGGCGAGGAAAAAGGCGGCATGCCAGACGGCATCGAAATCGTGGAGGTGTCGCCGCGCGATGGCCTGCAGAACGAATCACTGCAAGTTTCCACGGAGAACAAGGTCAGCCTGATCCGCCACGCGCTCGCCGCGGGGGTCCGGCGGATCGAGGTCGCCAGTTTCGTGAACCCGGCGAAGGTACCGCAGATGGCGGACGCGGAAGCCGTGATCGCCGCCCTTCCGGATACGGGTGCGGTATACATTGGATTGGTTCTGAACCGCCGCGGGGCGGTGCGGGCGCTGGAAACCAAGGTCCAGCAACTGGGCGCCGTCTGCGTGACCACCGACAGTTTCGCGATGCGCAACCAGGGGCAGACCAGCGCGCAATCGCTGGATATCGCCTGCGACGTGGTGGGGGCGGCGCTGGCCGCGGGCCGAAGTGCGCAGATCACGATCGGCGCGGCGTTCGGTTGTCCATTCGAAGGCGAGGTGCCGCATGACCGCGTGATCGCGATGGCGCGGCGCGCGGCGGCCAGCGGCGCGGTCGAAGTGGCGCTTGCCGATACGATCGGGGTCGCGGTGCCGGCACATGTCCGGGCACTCGTCACCCAGGTTCGCGGGGCGATCGCGCCGCTTCCCGTCCGCGTGCATCTGCACAACACCCGCAACACCGGTCTCGCAAATGCCTGGGCGGCGGTGGAGGCGGGCGCCGCGACCATCGACGCGGCGATCGGCGGGCTGGGCGGCTGTCCGTTCGCGCCGGGCGCGGCTGGCAACGTCCCGACCGAAGACGTCGTCTACATGCTCGAACGATCGGGCATCGCGACCGGTCTGGATCTCGACGCGCTGATCGCGGGTACGACCTGGTTTTCCGGCATCATGGGTCGCGCCTTGCCCGGCATGGTGTCCAGGGCCGGACGCTTCCCGCAAGCCGCAATCTCCGTTCTCGAAGGGGTGGAACAATGAGCTATCGTCTCGGTGTCGATGTCGGCGGCACCTTCACCGACCTGCTGCTGCTGGAGGAAGAATCGGGCCGGTTCTGGCGGCACAAGACGCCGTCGACCCCCGCCGACAGTTCCATCGGCATCCTCGACGGGGTGGAGGCGGTGTGCGCCAAGGCGGGCGTCACGCCCGCGGATGTGGAGGTGTTCCTGCACGGGACCACCGTCGCCACCAATGCGGTGCTGGAGGGCAAGGGCGCCCGTGTCGGCCTGATCGTCACCCAGGGTTATCGCCAGATCATGCAGATCGCGCGCAGCTATGTGCCGGGCGGGCTGGCGGGCTGGATCATCTGGCCGAAGCCCGAACCGCTCGCTGCGCTGATCGACACGGTCGAAGTCGCCGGACGGATGGACGCGCAGAGCAACGAACTCCGCCCGATCGACGATGGCGAAATCCGCGCCGCCCTGAGCCGGTTAAAGGCGCAGGGCGTGGAGGCGATTACCGTATCGCTGGTCAACGCCTATCTGAACGGCGCGCACGAACTGCGGATCGGCGCGCTTGCCGCCGAAATCTGCCCCGATCTGCCGATCTCGCTCAGCCATGAGGTGCTGCCCGAGATGCAGGAATATGAGCGCACGTTGACCACGGTCGCGAACGCGGCGGTCCGCCCGATCGTCGGCAACTATGTGCGCAACCTGCGCACCAAGCTGCGCGGCGCGGGCATGGCCGGAAAACTGTCGCTGCTGCGGTCCGACGGCGGGCTGATGTCGTCGGAGAAGGCGGAGGCGCATCCCGTGTCGCTGCTGATGTCCGGCCCGGCGGGCGGCGTGACCGGCGCCCTGTGGGTCGGCAAGAAAAGCGGCCTGCGCAATATCCTCACGCTGGATGTCGGCGGCACGTCGACCGACGTCGCCCTGATCGAGAATCTGGAACCACGCCGCGCCCGCACGACCGAGGTGGGTCATCTGTCGGTCCGGGCTTCCTCGCTGGACGTGAAGACGGTCGGCGCCGGCGGCGGATCGATCGCCTATGTCCCCGAACTGACGAAGGCGCTGCGCGTCGGTCCGCAAAGCGCGGGCGCGGTGCCGGGGCCGGTCGCATATGGCAAGGGCGGAACGCAGCCGACCGTGACCGACGCCAATGTCGTGCTCGGCTACTTGCCCGAATCCTTGCTGGGCGGCACGTTCAGACTGGACCGCGAAGGCGCGAAGGCCGCGGTGCAGACCATTGCCGATGCGCTCGGGATCGGCCTGATGGAAGCGGCGCGCGGCATCATCGACATCGTCAACGAAATCATGTTCGGCGCGCTGCGCATGATCTCCGTGCAACAGGGCTATGACCCGCGCGGCTTCGCGCTGATGGGGTTCGGCGGCGCCGGGCCACTGCACGTCAATGCGGTCGCGCGGCTGATGGGAAGCTGGCCGGCGGTATCGCCCGTGTCACCGGGCGTGCTCTGCGCGCTGGGCGATGCGACGACGCGGATGCGCACCGAAACGGCGCGCAGCTTCTCGCGCCGGTTCGGCGACACCGACGAGGCGGAGGTGCTCGCGATCCTTGATGACATGGCCCGGCAGACCCGCGATGAACTGAAGGCGGACGGCATTGCCGACGCCGATATCACCAGCCTGTTCGAAATCGATGTCCGCTATGAGGGCCAGGCGTTCGAAGTTCCGCTGTCGATCGATGCCGAAACGCTCCGCCGTGACGGGCTCGCCGGCATCATGGCCCGGTTCGATCGCGAACATGAACGGCTGTTCACCTTCAACATGGCCAGCCCGCACGAACTGGTGAACCTGCGCGCGGTCGCGCTTGGCGTTGCGCTCGATCTGCCCGCCGCGACGCTGCCGACGGGGGACGGCGACCCGCGGCAGGCGCGCCTGCGCGACCATGAGCTGTGGATGGACGGCGGCATGCACCCGGCGGTGATCTACGATCGTGCGCTGCTGGAACAGGATGACGTGATCCCGGGTCCGGCGATCGTGATCGAAATGGATTCCACCACGCTGATCGAACGCGGCTGCATCGGCACCGTCGATGCCGTCGGCAACATCCTCATCACCCTCGCCTGAAGGGACCTGCCATGCCCGCAAAGATCATCGAGACCAACGCCACGCCCTTTGCCCGCGTGCCGATCGATCCGGTCACGCTGGAGGTGATCGAGAACGCCCTGCGCAACGCCCGCGTCGAAATGGATGCGACGCTGGTGCGCACCGCCATGTCGCCCGGCATCCGGGAACAGGGCGACGCCTTTCCCCTGATCGCCGATCACAAGGGGCGGATGATCGTCGGCCAGTTCGGATCCTTCATCGGCGGCTTCCTCGACGGGTATGACGGTACGCTGGAGGACGGCGACATGATCTTCCTGTCGGATCCCTATTCGGTCGGCGGCGCGATCAGCCATTCGAACGACTGGCTGGTGCTGCTTCCGGTGTTCAAGGATGGGCGGATCGTCGCCTATACCGCGATGTTCGGGCATCAGAGCGACATCGGCGGCAAGGTTGCCGGAAGCATGCCGATCGACGCCCATTCGATCTTCGAGGAAGGGGTTCGCATCCCCCCGGTCAAGATCTGGCGCAAGGGCGAATATAATGAGGACCTGATCAAGCTGGTGATGCACCAGACGCGCAAGCCCGACTGGTGCGCGGCCGATCTCAACGCGCTGATCGCGTCGTGCCGCGTCGCATCGCGCCGGGTGATCGAGATGTGCGAACGGTTCGGCGACGATGTCTATATCTCCGCTACCGAGGAACTGCTCGCCCGCAATTACCGCGCGATGAAACAGCTGATCGAAACTTCGATCGGAGAGGATCCGGTCGATTTCGAAGATTATCTGTGTGACGACGGCATGGGCTTCGGACCCTACAAGATCAAATGCACGATGTGGCGCGAGGATGGCCGCGTCATCCTGGATTTCGCAGGCACCGATCCCCAAAGCCCGGCATCGATCAACTTCTTCCTGAACGAGAACATGTTCAAGATGTTCTTCGGCATCTACATGATCATGGTGTTCGATCCACAGATCCTGTTCAACGACGGCTTCTACGATCTCATCGACGTCCGCATCCCCAGCGGGTCGTTGCTGAAACCGGCGTTTCCGGCGGCGCTGTCGGGACGGACGCACGCGCTCGGCCGGATCTTCGACATTCTTGGCGGCCTGCTGGGGCAACGCACGCCCGAATTCCTGTGCGCGGCGGGCTTCTCGTCGTCGCCGCACCTTTTCTATTCCGGCACCGACCGCAACGGCCAGTATTTCCAGCTATTCCAGATCGGCTTCGGCGGCATCCCCGGGCGTCCGATGGGTGACGGGCCGGACGGGCATTCGCTCTGGCCCGGCTTCACCAACGTGCCGAATGAGTTTCTCGAACGCTATTTCCCGCTGGTGATCGAGCGGTACGAAACCGCGCCGGATTCGGGCGGCGCCGGGCTGCACCGTGGCGGGAACGGCATCCACATGACCTACCGCTTCCTGGAACCCGGCGTGGTCGCGATCCATGACGACCGCTGGTTCATCAAGCCATGGGGCGTCAATGGCGGCGAACCGGGCGCACGGGCCCGCAAGATCCTGGAACGGGCGGATGGCACGCGCAGCATCGTCGCGAACAAGCTGGAACAATTGATGGTCCAGGCGGGCGACCAGCTCCACTTCATCACCTGGGGCGGTGGTGGATGGGGCGATCCGCTCGATCGCGATCCGGTGCTGGTGGAAAAGGAAGTGACGCAGGGTCTGGTCACGGCGGACGGTGCGCGGCGCTACGGCGTGGTCGTCGGGGATCCGGCGGCGACCACCGCCTTGCGCGCCGTGATGCGCGCCGCCCGCACCGGCCCGTTGCCGCTGTTCGACCGCGGGGGTGAGATCGAGGCCCTGCGCGCCGCATGCCTGGAGGAGACCGGCCTGCCCGCCCCGCGCCAGCCGGTCTGGGCCCATGCCGCGATCGCTGCGGAGTGACCGGCGTGACAGGAACCACCGCGAATACTGGCGCGCTCCAGGACATCCGCGTCATCGAACTGGGGCAGCTGATCGCCGGCCCCTTCTGTGGCCAGCTGCTCGGCGACATGGGCGCGGACGTCATCAAGGTCGAACCACCGGGCGCGGGCGATCCGATGCGGGCCTGGGGCCGCGGCGACCATAAATTATGGTGGGAAGTGGTGTCCCGCAACAAGCGCGCCGTCTCCGCCAATCTCCGTGTTCCGGCGGGGCAGGATCTGGTGCGCCGGCTGGTGGCCGAAGCCGACATCCTGATCGAGAACTTCAAGCCCGGCACGCTGGAGAAGTGGAACCTGGGGCCGGACGCGCTGCATGCGATCAATCCGCGGCTCATCATCGTCCGCGTCTCCGGCTACGGCCAGACCGGGCCTTATGCCGCACGCGCCGGGTTCGGCGGGATCGGGGAGGCGATGGGCGGATGGCGCTACATCGTCGGCGATCCGGATCGCGCACCCAGCCGCATGGGCCTGTCGATCGGCGATACGCTGGCGGCGACCTATGGCTGTCTCGGCGCGCTGGCCGCGCTGCATGCGCGGGAACGCACGGGCAAGGGCCAGGTGGTGGACAGCGCGCTGTACGAAGCGGTGTTGCAGGTCACCGAAAGCCTGATCCCGGAATATGTCGCGTCCGGCTACATCCGCGAACGCTCTGGTTCGGCGCTGCCGGGGATCGCGCCGTCCAACGTCTACGCCTGTGCCGATGGAGAGTTTCTGATCGGCGCGAACCAGGATGCGGTGTTCGCGCGGCTGTGCGCCGCCATGGGCCGGCCGGAACTCGCTTCCGATCCGCGCTATGTCGACCATGTGTCGCGCGGGGCGCATCAAAAGGAACTCGACGCGCTGATCGAAGCCTGGACGCGGACACTGCCCAAGGCGGAGGTCGAACGGCTGATGATCGAACATAGCGTGCCGTCGGGCACCATCTACCGCGCGCCCGAAATGCTGGAGGATCCGCATTTCGCCGCGCGCGAGGCAATCGTTTCGATGGATCATCCGCGATGGGGCGAACTGAAGATGCAGGCGAGCTTCCCCAAATTGTCGGACACGCCCGGTTCGGTGCGCAGCATCGCCCCGCAACGCGTGGGGGAGCATAATGACGAGGTCTATGGCGCGCTCGGCCTGTCCGCGGAGGAACGCGCGGCGCTCGCGGCGGCGGGCGCGATCTGATGATCGACGATCATGCCGGCGGGTTTGACGGGCGGCTGGCGTTCGGGCGACGTCCGGCGCTGATCGTGGTCGATGTGGTGATGGCCTATCTGACGCCGGGTTCGCCGCTGTACGCTCCCGGATTCGCCGCCGCGTTTGCGGTGAACGAACGGCTGGTCGCCGCGGCGCGCGCGGCCAGGGTACCGGTGATCTTCACCAATGTGGTGTATCAGCCGGGCGGCGCCGACGGCGGCGTCTTCTATCGCAAGGTGCCGGCGTTGCAGGCGTTCCAGCGTGGTCGCGCCGACGGTGCCTTCCCGCCGTCGCTGCAACCGCGCGCCGACGAGACGATCGTGTCGAAACAATATGCCTCCGCCTTCTTCGCGACATCGCTCGCCTCCACCCTGACCGCCATGGCGGTGGATACCGTGATCGTGACCGGCTTCTCGACCTCCGGCTGCGTCCGCGCCACGGCGCTCGATGCGCTCCAGCACGGGTTTGTGCCGTTCGTCGTGCGCGACGCCTGCGGCGACCGCGACGCCGCGCCGCACGCGGCGACGCTGTTCGATCTGCAAGCCAAATATGCCGAAGTGGTGGACGAAGACGCGATCACCGGACTGATCGCGGCGCATGGCGGGCCCGCCCGATGACGCACGGCGATCGTCCGGAATAGCGCCGGCGATCGCGACCCGCGCGAAACCCAGCATGGGCGCGCCACGGCAGACCGGCGTGTCTGGCGCTTTCTTTGTTGCACCAAAATTGCCGCACGGTCGTTCCGCTGTTCACCCGACGGTGGCGCGCTATGCTGACCCCGGGTCATGGGCTTTGGGCGGAGGCAACAATGGTGAAACCGGCACGAAAAATCCTGCTGGCATGGCTGGTGGCGACGTCCACCGTCGCCAACGCGGCCGGAGACGCGCCGATCGTGACGGTCGAGAGCGGCCGGCTGCAGGGCGTGGCCGACGAACGCCTGCCGTCGGTCCGCGTGTTTCGCGGCATCCCCTTCGCGGCTCCGCCGACCGGCGCGCTGCGCTGGCGGGAACCGCATCCCGCTTCCTCCTGGTCGGGCGTTCGTCCGGCAACCACCTTCGGCCCGCGCTGCATGCAGCAACCGCTCTTCTCCGACATGATGTTTCGCTCGCCCGCCCCCAGCGAGGATTGCCTGTACCTCAATGTCTGGACCCCCGCGGACGCGGTGCAGGGGGCCAGGCGCAAGCTGCCGGTGCTGGTCTATGTCTATGGCGGCGGTTTCGTCGCGGGCGATGCGTCCGAGAAACGCTATGACGGCGCCGCGATGGCGGCACGCGGGATCGTGGTCGTGACCATGAACTACCGGCTCGGCATATTCGGCTTTCTCGCGCATCCGGAGCTTACGGCCGCGTCCCCGCACGCGGCATCCGGCAATTACGGGCTGCTCGATCAGGTCGCGGCGCTCGACTGGGTCCGCCGCAACATCGCGGCGTTCGGCGGCGACGCCGGCCGCATCACGATCGGCGGAGAATCGGCAGGCTCGATATCGGTCAGCGCATTGATGGCGTCCCCGCTGTCGCGCGGCGCGATCGCGGGTGCGATCGGGGAAAGTGGCGCCTTGATGCAGAAATGGACTCCGCCCGCGCGGGCCGAAGCCGAGCGGAACGGCGCGACCTTTGCCAAGGCGGTGGGTGCCCCGACGATCGCCGCGCTGCGGGCGATGCCGGCGGATACGCTGCTGGCCGCGCAGGGCAGGATGAACGACCTGCGCTTCGGCGCGGTGATCGACGGATATCTCCTCACCGAAGCGCCGTCGGTGACATTCGCCGGCGGCCGCGCAGCGCGCGTGCCGCTGCTGGTGGGCGCCAATTCGCAGGAGGCGCCGGCCTCCGCCGTGCTGGGCGACGCGCCGCCGACCGTCGCGACCTACCGCCGCGGCCTCACCCGCGTGCTGGGCGACACGGCGGATGCCCTGTTCGATCTGTATCCGGCGAAGACCGACGCGGATGTCATGGCGGCCGCGACGGCGATCGCGAGCGACGATTTCCTTGCGCTGCCGACGTGGAAGTGGGCGGATCTGCAACGCAGGACGGGCGCGCCCACCTTCTACTATCTCTACACGCATGTCCGGCCCCGCATGGTGACGGACGCATCGGGCAATCCGCTGCCCTGGGGTGCGGTGCACAGTGCGGAAATCGAATATGCGCTCGGCAATCTGGATGCCAATCCACTCTACGCCTGGACCGCGGACGACCGGAAGGTCTCAGCGACGATGAGCGGCTATTTCGCAAACTTCATCCGGACGGGTGACCCCAATGGCGGCACCCTGCCCGCCTGGCCGAAGGCATCGCGGAACCCGGCCAGGATCCGGCGCCAGCGGATCGACGTCGATACCCGCAGCGTCCCCTTCCCCGAACAGGCGCGCTACGAAGCAGCCGAGTCGCTGCTGTCCATGCACTGACCAGCGGCGGAGGGGGCCGCGAGCCTGCGCGATCCTCACCGGGCCGCTGGCGGATCATAGGGCGTTTCGAACGCATAGGATCCCGACCCGACATCGAACGCCAGTCCGGAACCACGCACATCCACGGCCCGCAGTCCAACGATCCTGGAAAGCGGAACGCCTCCCTCCCGCACCGGCTCCACGTCCGTGACGGGCAGGCGGACCCGGGCGGTCGCCCCGGCCGGGATCTCGACCGCGACGCGGAGTCGCTTGCGCGCGACCGCCCAGTCGCACGCCACCGTCCCCACCGCCGAATCGAAAGCGGCCTTTGCGCTCGCCAGCCCGGATACGGGTTGCGGCGCGATCATAATCGGTGGGCCGTCCCGGCGCGCAAAGTCGATGTCCAGCCCCCCCAGGCCGCCATAAAACCACTGTTCGATGTGACCCAGCATGAAATGATTTTGCGAGTTTGCCGGGTCGCCGTTCCAGGCCTCGGTCAACGCCGTGGCGCCCGACGCGATCTGGGCGAGGTAGCTCGGTGCATCGGTCCGCTTGAGCAGATCGTACAGCACATCGCCGCGCCCTTCCGCGTTGAGCGCCCGCACGACATAGTGGAAGCCGATGTCGCCGGCGGATACATGGTCATCGCGTTCGCGGATCGCGGCGATCAGGTTGGCGAGCACGCGCGGACGATCGGCCGGCGGCGCGATGCCCAGCGCAAGCGCCATCGCATTCGCCGCCTGGCTGCCGCGATCATAACGCGCCTGGACGGGATCATATAGCTTGGTGTTGATCGTGGTGCGGACCGCCGCGGCGCGTTCCGCAAAATCGCGTGCGGCGTCCGCCCGGCCCAGAATCGCGGCGATACGCGCCATCGCGTCCAGGTCCGCGTAGAGCGTCGCGGTGCCGGTCATCGCCAGCGAGGTCAGTTGGGCCGGCCCGGACGGCTTTGGCCCGATGTCGAACCAGTCGCCCAAGCCGTAGGCAATCAGCCCCTCCTGCGCCCGGCCCGCCAGATATCGGGCGTACCGGACCATCGCCGCCCAGTTTTCGCGCAGGATACCGGCGTCGCCATAGGTGCGATATACGCTCCACGGGCCCAGCACGATCGCGGTGCCCCATTCCGGGCTGTCGCGAAAGGCGGTGTCGCTTCCGTCCCCGTTCAGGAACTTCACATATTCGGGTGCGATCGATGGCACCATGCCGTTCGGCTGCTGCGTGCCCCGCATGTCGCGGACCATCTTCTCGTACAGCGTCACCGCGTCGCGATTGAGCGTCACGGTCGTCGCGTTCAGATAGATCTGCTCCAGCCAGCCCAGTTTCTCGCGGTGGGGGCAATCCGTCACCACCGACGCCAGGTTGCTGACCAGCGCCTGCTCGATCAGCGCATGCACCTCGACCAGGCGCGGATCCGCGCAGGCGAAGTGGCCGGTTCTGGCCAGGCCGGCATGGAGCACGCAGCCCTCCAGCGAAACGATCTGATCGGCTGCCGCACCCTCGACCTCCAGATAGCGATAGCCGGTGTAGGTGAACCG
Source organism: Sphingomonas sp. (assembly GCF_036387535.1). GTDB lineage: Bacteria > Pseudomonadota > Alphaproteobacteria > Sphingomonadales > Sphingomonadaceae > Sphingomonas_R. Next base: position 14,036 of record NZ_DASVTO010000048.1, on the reverse strand, counting down.
CGGTTCCCAGATTTCCTCCGCATCGCCCCTTGCCACATAGCGGAAGTAGATGCCGTCCCTGCCGTCACGCTGCCCGGTCATGCTGCGCTGGTCGACGGTCCCGTCCGGCATCAGCAATTCGCCGGGCCACAGCGTGATCGTCTGTCCGGCCCGCGCGCGGCGCAGCACGATGCGCGGCCGGCCCGCGAAATTGACACCGAAATCATAGCGCAGATTGCCGTTGGCCAGCCGCTGCACGCCGGTCGGCGTGATCCTGCGCGCGCGGGATACCGGCGGAACGCCGTTGGTCACCAGCGCACCCCCGGGGCCCGCAATCTCGTGCGCCCGCGTCCATTCGGGGCCCATCGATCCGGTCGCCCAGTCGCGCGCGATCCGGCGTGCATCGCAATCCTCGCCGCCATAGATCGAGGAAAAGGTGACTGGACCCGCGCGCGTCCGCCACGCAGGACCGGACGTCACCACCTGCTCGCTGCCATCGGCCAGGATGATCCGCAGCCGCGCGATCAGCCGGAGCGGACCGTTCGACCGCCACAGCTTGGCATATCGCCCGGCGACATTCTCCACCGCGAAGAATCCGTTGCCCAACATGACCGCGATCGCGTTCGCGCCGCTCCGGAGCAGCGCGGTGACGTCATGATTGTCGTAGATCACATAACGGGTGAAATCGGTCCACCCGCCGCTCAGACCGCCCGGCTGGACCTCCACGCCGTTCAGGAAACAGGCGTGATGACCAAGGCCCGCAATCGCCAGATAAGCGGCCCTGATGTTCCCCGGCACCCGGAAGTCATGGCGGAACAGGGGCATGACGCGCCCTTGCGCGCGTTGTCGGTCCGCCACCTCCTGCGTCGGCGCGGTACCGTCCGGTTCGGCGGAAATCCACGCCGCCTGCCACGGACCGGGGTGGATCAGGCCGGTGGTGAACCGGCCCGCCACCGTCTCGGCGGTGCTCCCGGCACCGGCATCATGGATCGTGATCCGCCATTCATAGGCGGCCTGCGACACGAGCGGCAGGTCATGGGAGGGGCGCCATGCAAGCGCATCCGACCGGACAAACCCGGTATCGAATACGACCGTGCCAGGCGCCACCCCCGCCCCGGCACCCGCGAACAGCCGGATGCGGAAGCCGCCCTGGCGAAGGTTCCGCGCCCCCTTGGCCGCGGCAAGGATCCAGCGGAACCGCGGCCGGCGGGTGTCGATGCCGCACGGGTCGTGCAGCCATTCGACCGTGGCGCGGCGCAGCGTCAGCCGCGCGCGCCCGACCCGGGCCGCCCCGGCCGGGGATATCGCCGCGGCAACGCTGGCCCCGACCAGCAGCTTTCCTGCCTCGCGTCGGTTGGTGGGCAACACGGACATCCTGCTCTCCCTGCCGGCGGTGATCCCGTGCCGGCCACCCGACCGTCGCCAGGACAGGCTCCGTCCCGGGCCCTTTCCGAGGCTCGAACGGTGCGGGCACCGGGATCGGACCCTTGATAGATCCGTCTGCCGAATCAATAAACCGGGATCATGGCCGGCGATGCTGTCACATCCGGTCATCGACGTTCCGCCCGATCGCCCGCGGTCCTGTCCACCGCGATGCCGGTCGTCAGAGAACGACCGTCACAGCGCCTCTACGATGGTCGCATTGGCGATGCCGCCGCCCTCGCACATCGTCTGCAGCCCCCAGCGCAGCCCGCGGGCCCGCAGCGCGTGGACCAGCGTCGCCATCAGCCGGGTACCGCTGGCCCCCAGCGGATGCCCCAGCGCGATCGCGCCACCGTTGACGTTCAGTCGCGCCGGATCGGCACCGATGTCCTTCAGCCAGGCGAGCGGTACCGACGCGAACGCCTCATTGACCTCGAACAGGTCGATCTGGTCGAGCGACAGACCACCGCGCTCCAGCACCCTGACCGTTGCGGGCATGGGTTCGGCCAGCATCACGACGGGATCGCCGGCCGTGACAGCCAGCGCGTGAATGCGTGCGATCGGCGTCAGTCCGTGGCGGCGCAGCGCGGCTTCGTTGACGACCAGGACCGCCGACGCGCCATCGGTGATCTGACTGGCATTGGCCGCGGTGATCGTGCCGCCCGCCACGATCGGCTGCACCGCGCCAATCCCCTCGATCGTCGCATCCGCGCGCACGCCTTCGTCGCGCGCATGGCGGATCGTCTCACCATCCGGCGTGCGGACCGTGACGGGCACGATTTCCGCATCGAACGCGCCGGCGGCGATTGCGGCGGCGGCCTTGCGGTGACTGTCGAGCGCGAAGGCATCCATCGTCGCGCGGTCGAAACCCCAGCGATCAGCGATCATCTGCGCGCCCGTAAACTGGCTGAATTCGGCTACGTCATACCGATCGCGGATCCGCTGGCTCAACGGCCCCAGGCCAAGCCCCGCCTGTGCCGCCAGCCGAAATGGCGACCCCATCGGTACGCGCGTCATATGTTCGACACCGCCGGCGATCACCATGTCCTGGGTTCCGGACATCACCGCCTGCGCCGCGAAATGCAGCGCCTGCTGCGATGATCCGCATTGCCGATCGATCGTCACGGCCGGCACGGTCTGCGGCAGGGCGGAGGCGAGCACGACATGACGGGCCAGATGATTGGACTGTTCGCCGATCTGGCTGACGCATCCGAAGATCAGGTCGTCGACCGCCGCCGGATCGATCCCGGTCCTGGACAGCAGCGCATCGACGGGTACCGCGCCCAGATCGGCGGGATGGACGTCGGCCAGCCGGCCCTTGCGGCGCCCTCCCGCGGTCCGCACGGCGTCGATGATATAGGCGGCGTCAGGCATGGCGGGCGGCTTTCGATGGCTGTGTTGCGGGGATGATGAGGCGTTCGGGACCGGGCGCCGGGCCCATCAAAGCGTCAGCCCGCCATCGATCACGAATTCCGCACCGGTCGCGAACCGGGCCTCGTCACTGACCAGATAGGCGACGATCGCCGCAACGTCTTCCGGACGCCCCAGTTCGCCGATCGGATGGCGATCGACAAAGCTGCGGTACAGCGCCTCGGGATCGGCGACCTGTGCCATGACCTTGTCGATCATCTCGGTATGGATCGCGCCGGGGTGGACCGAGTTGCACCGTATGCCGTATTTCTCGCGCGCGCAGTGCAGCGCGACCGACTTGGTCAACAGCGTGACCCCAGCCTTCGCGGCGTTGTAGGCGGCCAGATCGGCATCCGCCTTCAGCCCCGATGCCGACGACATGTTGACGATCGACCCACCCCGGCCCTTCATCGCCGTGATCCCGGCACGGCACCCGAGGAAGACGCCGCACAGATCGATATCGAGTTCGTGCCGGAACTGGGCGTAGCTCAGCGCCTCGATCGATCCCATCGTCGTTATGCCGGCATTGTTGACCAGCGCGTCCAGCGTCAGGCCGTCCGCCACGATCGTGGCAGTCACCGCCTGCCACTGCGTCTCGTCCCGCACGTCGAGCGGCAGGAACCGGGTCCGCGCCAGATCGGCCACCGCCGCCTGCCCCTTGGCGACGTCGATGTCCGTCGCGATGACGGTCGCACCTTCGTCCACCAGCCGCCGCACGATCGCCAGCCCCAGCCCCGCCGCAGCCCCGGTCACCATCGCGACCTTGCCGGTCAGTCTCTGCATCATTCCTGCTCCCGATCCTGCACCGTCCCGCTCCTCACATCGTCGGATGCGCGGCCGTCAACCCGCCATCGGCGACAAACGCCGCGCCGGTGCTGTAGCTGCTGTCGTCGGATGCCAGGAACACGGCAAGCGCGGCCTGCTCGTCCGGATCCGCCATCCGCCCGATCGGGGCCATGCGGTCGAACGCTGCCTTCATCTCCGGGCGCGCCGCGATATGGTCGCGCAGGATGGCCGTCAGCGTCGCGCCGGGATGCAGCGTATTGACGCGGATCGGCAGGCCCTGCAGCGCGCACCACGTCGCCACCGATTTGGTCAGGCCTACGACCGCGGCCTTGGATGCGGTATAGACCACGTCATTGGCCAGCCCCAGGAACGACGTGGTGGAGGCAATGTTGATGATCGAGGCGCTCGATCCGGCGTCCCGGTCGCACATCAGCGCGATCGCCGCGCGGCATCCCAGCATCGCGCCGGTGACATTCACCGCCATCACCCGGTTCCACATGGCGAGGGTCATGGCGTCGATCGCCAGGTTGGAGACGATGCCGGCATTGTTGACCAGCACGTCGAGCCGGCCATGATCCGACGCGATCCGCGCCATCGCCGCCTGCCAATCCTCCTCCCGCGTCACGTCGAGCCGCAACAGCCCGCCACCGTCGGCCAGATCGGCGGCATGGACGATGGCGCCTTCGGCCGCAAAGCGCCGGGCGATCGCCGCCCCGATGCCCGATGCGGCACCCGTCACCAGCGCCACCTTGCCCGCCAACCGCATCCGCCGTTTCTCCTCTGCGGACAACAAAGCCACAGAACATCCGGGTCTTCGCCTGCCATAAGCGACAGGTGCGCGGTCTGTCAGTAAGGCGAGGCGACCGGCAGGTGCGGCTTCGCTATGGTGCGAAGACCAGCGACAGGGGGAACAGGCGTGCACAGCGAAGGACACACGGCGGACGTGGCGGGCGCCGGCGTCGAACGGACCGCCGCGATCGCGGCCAGGGTCGAGGCTTTCGTCCGCGATGTGGTGATCGCGTACGAGCGCGATGATCGTCGCACCCCGCATGGACCCAGTGATGCCCTGGTGTCCGAACTGCGCGACAAGGCCCGCGCCGCCGGTGTGCTGACCCCGCATGTCCTGCCCGACGGCCGCCATCTGTCGCAACGAGAGACGGCATCCGTGCTGCGCCGGTCGGGGCTGTCGCTGCTCGGTCCGGTCGCCTGCAACACGGCCGCGCCCGACGAGGGTAACATGTACCTGCTTGGTCGCGTCGGCACTGCCGACCAACGCCGGCGCTTTCTCGCGCCGCTGATCGCCGGGCAGGCGCGGTCCGCCTTCTTCATGACCGAACCCGCAGCCGACGGGGGCGCCGGATCGGACCCTTCGATGATGCAGACCCGCTGCCGGCTGGACGGCAACCATTGGGTGATCGATGGCCGCAAGGCGTTCATCACGGGGGCGGAAGGGGCTGCGGTCGGCATCGTGATGGCGAAATCGGACGATGGCGCATGCATGTTTCTGGTCGACCTGCCCGACCCTGCCATTCGCATCGAACGCGTGTTCGATACGATCGACTCTTCGATGCCCGGTGGTCACGCGGTGGTCGCAATCGACGGCCTGCGCGTGCCCGCCGATCAGATGCTCGGCCGGTCGGGCGAAGGGTTCCAATATGCCCAGCTCCGGTTGGCGCCCGCGCGGCTGTCGCATTGCATGCGCTGGCTGGGCGGCGCGATCCGCGCGCAGGAAATCGCAACCGACTATGCGTGCCGGCGGATGGCGTTCGGCAAACCGCTGATCGACCATGAAGGCGTCGGCTTCATGCTGGCCGACAATCTGATCGACCTGCGCCAGTCCGAACTGATGATCGACTGGTGCGCCGATGTCCTCGATGGTGGATCGCTGGGCACGGCCGAAAGCTCGATGACCAAGGTCGCCGTGTCCGAAGCACTCATGCGGGTGGCGGATCGCTGCGTCCAGGTGATGGGCGGCACCGGCGTGACCGGCGACACGATGGTCGAACAGCTGTTCCGCGAAATCCGCGCCTTCCGCATCTATGACGGCCCCAGCGAGGTCCATCGCTGGAGCCTGGCCAAGAAGATCAAGCGCGACTGGAAGGCGGCGCAGGGCTGATCGGCAGCGCCGCCGACGTGCTTAAAGGCCCAGGACGGTCTTGGCGATGATGGTACGCTGGATCTCGTTGCTGCCACCGAAGATCGTCCAGGCCCGACTGTTGAGATAGGCGGGGGCCGCGACCTGCGCGGCCTTGCTCTCGATCGGCTCGGCACTGCTGTTGCCGTAAAGCGGGCGCCGCGTTTCCAGTTGCAGCCCGGCATAGCCGTGTAGCCGCACCGCGAGTGCATCGACCTCCTGTCGCAGCGACGACGCCACCATCTTGACCATCGATGTCTGCGGCCCCGGTTTGCGGCCATGCGCGATCTCCGCCAGGATCCGGAGTTCGGTGACCTCCAGCGCCTGCGCCTCCAGTTCCACCCGCGCCAGCGCATCGGCGAAGTCGCTGTCTTCCATCATCACCCCGCCCGTGCCCGATGGTTGATGCTCGCCCGCGGCGCGCAGGCGCTGGAGCGCGGCGATCAGGGCGGGGGCGAGACAGGATCCTCCGCGTTCATTCTCCAGCAGGAACTTGGCGATCGTCCATCCCTGCCCTTCCTGCCCCACCAGATCCGACACGGGCGCCACGACGTCGTCCAGAAAGACCTCGTTCACCTCATGATCGCCGGCCAGGCCGATGATCGGGCGTACCGTGACGCCCGGCTGCCGCATGTCGATCAGGATGAAGCTGATCCCGGCCTGCGCCTTCACGGTCGAATCGGTGCGAACCAGGCAGAACATGTGGTCGGCGAAATGCGCGTGCGTCGTCCAGATCTTGCTCCCGTTGATGCGGTAGCGGTCCCCGTCGCGCACCGCGGTCGTCTTCAGGCTGGCGAGGTCGGATCCCGATCCCGGTTCCGAAAAGCCCTGGCACCAATAATCCTCCCCCGACAGGATGCGGGGCAGATACCGGGATTGCTGCGCGGGCGTACCGAATGCGTGCAGCACCGGCCCCAGCAGCTTGAGGCCGAGCACGGGCAGACCGGGCGCGTCGGCCAGCGCGCATTCCCGTTCGAAGATATAGCGCTGCGTCGGCGTCCAGCCGGTGCCGCCATGCTGCAGCGGCCAGTGATAGCCGAGCCATCCCTTCGCGTGCAGGATGCGCTGCCATTCCCGGCCGATGTCCGGTTCGGCGAACACCGTCGGCGTCGCCGCCGCGCCGTCCCGCAGATGCTGCGGCAGATGCTCCGCGAGAAAGGCGCGCACCTCCTCCCGAAAGCCGAGTTCGTCCTGATCGAGTTCCAGATTCATGCGCCATGCCGTATCACCACCCGCGATCATTTCTCGCTGCGAAAAGCGCTAGGGTAGCCATGCGGCGCAGGACCTATCCCTAATCCGAGTAGCAGGAACACCCGCCTCGTCCTGATATCCGAAGCCGGGCCGCGCCTGCTTACGACGCGTCGGCAGCGACCGGACGCCAGCGATGCGGGGGATGCGTGGACTTCGATCTCGACGACGAACAGCAGATGATGCGCGACCTGGTGGTCCGGCTGATGACCGGGCGCCAGGATGCCGCGATCCGCAACCGCGACCGCGCGGCGCCGGAAGGATTCTCCGCCGCCCATTGGCGGGCGATGGCGGAACTGGGGCTGCTGGCATTGCCGTTCGGGCAGGATGTCGGGGGGATGGGCGCAGGCCCGGCCGCACTGATCACCGTGATGGAAGAACTGGGCCGCGGCCTGTGCAGCGAACCCTATCTTTCCGATCTCATCCTGGCCGGTCGGCTGCTGGAACGTGCCGGCACCGCGGCGCAGCGCGATGCCTGGTTTCCCGGGATCGTGGCCGGCGAAAAACGGCTGGTGCTGGCCCATGTCGAACCGGCGGCCCGGTTCAACCCGTTGACCGTGCGATGTCGGGCGGCGCACCACGGCGCGGATGTGGAACTTGATGGCGTCAAGACCTTCGTCATCGCCGGTGTCGGCGCCGACGGGTTCATCGTCTCCACCCGCGATGACGGCGCGGGCGACGACGATGCCGACGGCATCTCGCTCTGGCTCGTGCCGGCCGACGCGCCCGGTATCGATCTGCGCAGCTACCGCCTGGTCGACGGCGGCGTCGCGTGCGAACTGCACCTGCGCGGGGTGACACGGGCGGAACGGCTGGACGGCGGTGCGGACGCGCTGCTGGCGACGTTCGACGAAGCGCGTGTGGCCGCCTGTGCGGAGCTGGTCGGGATCATGGCGATGATGTTCGATGCCACGCTGGATCATATCCGGACCCGAAAACAATTTGGTCAGCCGATCGGAAGTTTCCAGGCGATCCAGCATCGCATGGCCGACTGCTACGTCGCGCTCGAACAATCGCGGTCGCATCTGTTCCGCGCGGCCCTGACCGTCGGCGCAGACCACCCCGCCGCGATCGCGGCAGCCAAGAGCTTCGTCGCCGCCGCCGCGATGAAGCTCGGCGAGGAGTGCATCCAGTTCCATGGCGGGATGGGGACCAGCGACGAACTGGCGCTTGGCCACGGCCACAAGCGGATCATGCTGCTGGCGATGCTGCTGGGCGACAGCGCCAGCGAACGGCGACGCTATCTCGATCTGACCCGCGCGGAGCAGGGCCACGCATGACGGACATGGGGGAGCGCCGCTATCACCGGGCGGCCCGCGCGGACGGCCTCGTCGACGGCACCGGGGTCGGCCTGATCGTGCAGGGCTGGCCCGTCCTGCTCGCCCTGGTGGATGGACAGATCCGTGCGACGATCGATCGCTGCCCGCACGCCGCGTCCGATCTTGGCAGCGGACGCATCCGCCGCGGGGCGATCCTGTGCCCGCTGCACGGGGCGCGCTTCGATCTGGCTACGGGCAAATGCATCGGCGGCAGCTATGCACCGCTGCTCCTGTTCGATACGCGCGTGGTCGGCGGCTGGGTCGAGGTGGCGGTACCGGATGCGGCGCCTGGTTTCGAGCATCTTCCGGTCCGCGCCCGCAACTGACGGCTCGCTCTTTGCACAGGTGGCCCTGCCCCGCGACGCGGATACGTCTGCTGAAGGCTGATGGGAGGTGACGGATGGCATTCGAAGGACCGATCGAGGATCGACTGGCGATCCGGGAATTGCTGGATGCCTATGCGGACGCGGTCTGCCGCAACGATCCCGACGATTGGGGGGCGACATGGGCGGACGACGCGGTCTGGTCTCTGCCCGATTATCCCGAGATCGGCGAGGTTCACGGTCGCGCCGCAATCGTGGAGATGTGGAACGGGGCGATGGCGCACTATCCCGGCATCATCTTCACCACCACGCCGGGCGCCATCCTGGTCGATGGCGACCGTGCCATCGTCCGCTCCTGGACGTCGGAGGTCTATGATCGCGACGGCATCACGAAGCGCGACCGGGGCCGCTATGACGATGTCTGCGTCAAGCAGAACGACCGCTGGGCGTTCGCGAGCCGCACGTTCACGAACATCCATCGCGCCTGACGTTTAGAGGCGCACCAGCGTCTTGCCGATCGTGCGCCGCGCCATCAGGTCGATGAAGGCCTGCGGCGCGGCGCCGATCCCGTGATAGATCGTTTCCAGGGATCGGAGCGCGCCGGCGGACGCCCAGGCGTCCAGGTCGCGCTGCGCCTCGGCCAGGCGATCGCCATGGTCGTAGGTCAGGAACCCGCGCAGCGTCAGCCGCCGCACCACCAGCTGCCACAGGGTACGGACGCCATAAGGGTGGTCCTGATCATTATAGTCGCCGATCATCCCGCAGACCGCCACACGTCCCTGATCGCGCATCAGCGGCAGGATCGTTTCCAGCGTGGCCCCGCCGACATTGTCGAAATAGACGTCCACGCCCCCCGGCGCCGCGGCGGCGATCGCGGCCGCCAAATCGGATTCGGCGCGATAGTCGATCGCGGTTTCCACCCCCAGATCGCGGATCGCCGCGCACTTCGCCGCCGATCCGGCCAACCCGATCACCCGGCAGCCGCGCAGCCGCGCGATCTGGCATGCGACGCTGCCGACCGCGCCGGCGGCGGCACTGACCAGCACCGTCTCCCCGGGCCGGACGGCGGCGATGACATGCAGGCCGACCCAGGCGGTCAGCCCGGCGGGGCCAAGCGCACCCATCCGGGTTTCGATCGCGATGTCGGGATCGGTCTCGACGACCTCCAGCCCCAGTGCGTCGGCGGACAGCACGACCCGGTCCGCCCAGCCGGCCAGCGCGCGGACATGTTGGCCGATGACCAGCGCCGGATTGCGCGACGCCAGCACCTCACCCAGCATCATGCCACGGACGGTTTCGCCGATCGCGACCGGCGGCAGGTAGCTCGGCCGGTCGTCCAGAAAACCGCGGATGGCGGGATCGATCGAAAGCGTCCGGACGGCAACCAGCACCTCGCCATCCGCGATCGGGGGCAGTTCGGCGGCCTCCTCCCGGAAATCGTCCGCCACCGGCATTCCCACCGGCCGCCGCGCCAGGACGATGCGCGACACCGCCGTCATGGCCGGGCGAACAGCAGGTCGGGCGTCTCGATCCGCCTTTTCAGCGCGGCCAGGAACCGCGCGCCCGCGGCCCCGTCGATCGCGCGGTGATTGCAGGACAGCGTAACGCCGATCCGGCTTTCGAACGCGCCGGAGCCATCGGCCTGCTCGCCCCAGACCCGCCGCATGCCGCCGACCGCCAGGATCGCCCCCTGCGGCGGATTGATGATCGCATCGAACCCGTCGATCCCGAACATGCCGAGATTCGACACGGTGAAGCTGCCGGCGCTCATGTCCTCGTGCGAAAGGCGTCCGGCATTCGCCCTGGCGAGCAAACCGCGCGTGACCTCGGCGATGGCGTGCACCGACAGCGTTTCGGCTGCGCGGATCACCGGGGTCACCAGCCCGCGGTCCGCCGCGATCGCGATCGCCACGTCGGCGGTGCGGAAACGGTGGATGGCATCGCCATGCACCTGGACGTTGCAGTCGGGCACCTCGATCAGCGCCAGCGCGACGGCGCGCACCAGGCAATCGTTGATCGACGCCTTCTCTCCCGCGACAAGGGTGGCGACCCGCCGCATTGCGACAAGCGCGTCCACAGTCGCTTCGGCGCGAAGGTAGAAGTGGGGGATGGCCTGCTTTGCCTCGGTCAGGCGCCGCGCCACGATGCGACGGATCTTGTCCATCGGAACGATGTCCGGCCCGGCGCCGGTCGACGACGCCGGCGCCAGCCGGGACAGCACGTCCGCCTTGCAGATCCGGCCGCGCGGACCGGTCCCGCGCAGCGTGCCCAGGTCGACGCCGTGCTGCGCGGCCAGCCGCTTGGCCAGGGGCGATGCATAATGGGTATCCGGAACAACCACGATTTCTACCGGGCCGCCTGCCGGGATGGGCGCCGCGGGCCGCGACGCCTGATCGACATCCTGATGCGTGATCCTGCCGCCGCGACCGGTGCCGGCCAGGCCCGCCACGTCGACACCCCGCGCCTCGGCGAGTGCCCGGCCGGCCGGGCTGATCGCGATCCCGTCCGGCACCGACGGCGGCACGACCGCCACCGCGATCGGCGTCGGATCGGCAGCCGCCGCAGGGGCCGCAGGGGCCGCCGCCGGGCTGCTCGCGCCCTGCCCCGCTGCCGTCACGGTGTTCGCCGCGCGAAACGTCAGCAGGAAGGCGTCGACGTCTGCGCCGTCCGCTGCGCCATCGGCGAACACGCCCAGCAAGGCGCCGACCGGCTTGGTCTCACCCGCGGCGGTCACGATCCGCGCCAGCACCCCGTCGCGTTCCGCCTCATATTCGTTGGTGATCTTGTCGGTTTCGATCAGCGCGATCAGATCGCCCTTGGCAAAGGCGGCGCCCTCGGCGACGAGCCATTCGGCCAGCGTCCCCTCCTGCATCTCGATGCCCCATTTGGGCATGGTGAAGGCCCGGAGCGCGGCCATCAGCGATATGCCAGCGTCTTGCGCACCGCCGCCACGATCTTGGCGGGCGATGGCAGATAGGCGCTTTCCAGTTCGCGGGCGAACGGGACGGGCGAATGCGGCGCGGTGACCATCACCGGCGGCGCCTTCAGGCTGGCGAACGCGCGTTCGCAGACCAGGGCCGAAATATCGGTCGCAAGGCTGCATCGCGGCGGGCTTTCGTCGACCACGACCAGCCGGCCGGTCTGTTCGACCGAATCGAGGATCGCCTCCTCGTCCAGCGGGCTGGTGGTGCGCAGGTCCAGCACGTCGCAGCCAATCCCCTCGGCCGCGAGTTCGTCGGCCGCGCTGGCCGCGAAGCTGGTCATCAGCCCGCATGCCACGATCGTTACATGTTCGCCGGCACGGATCAGTTCGGCATGGCCGAAGGGAATGGTATAGTCGCCGTCCGGCACCTCGCCACGGACGGCGTAGAGGGCCTTGTGTTCGAAGAACAACACCGGATCGTCGTCGCGGATCGCCTGGGTCAGCAGCCCCTTGGCATCGGCGGGCGTGGTCGGCAGCACGATCTTGAGCCCGGGCATCGCGGTCATCAGCGCATAGACCGACTGGCTGTGCTGCGCGGCGGCGTTCAGACCCGCGCCATACGCCAGCCTGATGGTGATCGGGCACCGCGACTTGCCCCCGAACATGTACCGGAACTTGGCCACCTGGTTCCAGATCTGGTCCAGGCTGACGCCCACGAAATCGGCGAACATCAGTTCGGCGATCGGGCGCTTGCCGGCCAGCGCGGCGCCGGCCGCCGCGCCGATGATCGCGCTTTCCGAAATCGGCGTGTCGATGACGCGATCGGGGCCGAACTTGGCAAACAGGCCGCCGCTGGTGCTCCAGATCCCGCCGATCGCCTCCGGCCCACCGGCCGTGCCCATGCCGCCGACGATATCCTCGCCCAGCATGATGATGTTCGGATCGCGCTCCATTTCGGCGGCGATCGTCGATACGATCGCGTCGCGGAGCATCATCTGGGTCATGGTCGGTGGCTCCGGATCAATAGGAAATATAGACATCGGCGGTGACGTCGGCCGGGTCCGGCGGGGCGGCCACGCGTGCCTCGGCAACCGCCGCGTCGATCAGCGCCGCGGTTTCGCGCTCGACCATGTCGAGATCGGCACCGTCCAGCAGCCCGGCGTCCGTCACGCGCTTTCGGAACGCCTTCAGACAGTCACGCTCCGCGCGCAGCCGGTCGATCTCGCCCGCCCCGCGATAGCGCTGGGGATCGCCTTCGAAGTGACCGTAATAGCGTTCGGTATCCAGTTCGATCGCCGCCGGCCCGTTACCGCCGCGGACATGGTCCAGCAGTTCGCGCATCGCATCATAGGTCGCGAAGAAGTCGCAACCGTCCGCACGCCAGACCTTCATGCCGAACGCTTCCGCGCGGCTGGCGATGTCGCGTGCCGTGCCGACCGCATAGTCGACGCCGGTATGCTCGGAATAATGGTTGTTCTCGAACACGAAGATACAGGGCGCCTTGGTCACCACCGCCAGGTTCATCGCTTCGAACGTGGTGCCCTGGTTGCAGGCGCCGTCTCCGGAAAAGGCGATTCCGACTCCGCCCTTGCCGTCCAGCTTGGCCGCGATCGCGGCGCCGACCGCCTGGGGCGCGCCGGCCCCGACGATGCCGTTGGCGCCCAGCATGCCGATCGACACGTCGGCGATGTGCATCGATCCCGCCTTGCCCTTGCACAGCCCGTCGGCGCGCCCATAAATCTCCTTCATCATGCCTTTCACATCGCACCCCTTGGCGATGCAGTGGCCGTGGCCGCGATGGGTGGAAACGATATAGTCGTTGCTGTCCAGATGCTCGCACACGCCGACCGCCGCGGCTTCCTGCCCGCCATAAAGATGCGTGAAGCCCGCGATTTCCCCGGTCTGGATCTCGTCGTGCAACCGTTCCTCGAACATGCGGATCGTTACCATCCGGCGATAGGCGCGGATCAGTTCGTCACGGCTCAATTGCATCGCAGCATCCTTATCGGGACAGGATGGTGACGGCCGACACGCCCGGCGCACCATAAACATGGGAATAGGCAAGTTTCGGATCGCCGGGCGCCTGACGCGGCCCCGCGTCTCCGCGCAACTGGACGACATTCTCATACACCTGGCGCAGGCCTGAGGCCCCGATCGGTTCGCCACAGGCGATGCAGCCACCATCGGTGTTGACCGGCAGGGTGCCGCCGATCGCCGTCTTCCCCTCCGCCAGCCACGCCTCCTGGTCGCCGTCGGCGCAAAAGCCGTTTTCGGCCATATGCATCACTTCGGCCCCCGCCTCGGTATCCTGCAGCTGGGCGATCGCGATGTCGGATGGCGCGACGCCCGCCGCCTCATAGGCCGCCTGCGCAGCCAGCCGGGTCGCCGATCCGCCGCGCGCGATATCGATGGACGGTGCGAACACTTCGAACGATCCCGCCGGGCGGGTCCGCATCGTCACCGCGTCCAGCCGGATGAACCGCCGGGTCATC
>NZ_DASVTO010000047.1:0-16118 GCF_036387535.1 Sphingomonas sp. | reverse complement strand
CAGCGTGGCGCGCGCCATCCATATGCTGCTGAACAGCCCGCCCGATCCCGCGGCCGTTCGCCAGAGCGCGCTCGGCTTCACCTGGGATCGCAACGCCGCCGAACTGGAGGCCCATCTGCGAAGGGTGTTGGCAAACGCCTGAGGCCACCCGTTCCCCCGCGCAGGCGAGGGTCAAGCTCGACAGATGCGATCCGCGACCAACCTGGATTCCCGCATTTGCGGAGATACGAACCGGCGAACTCACCCCAAAGGGTAGAACGCCCCCGATATCCAGCGCCCTTCGGCGCGCAGCAGGCCCCAGGCGCGCGCCGCCGCACGGCTGTCCATCACCTCCAGGCCGATCCCGCGTGCTTCCAGCGCGAGGCCCAGATCGACCGGCGGCCGCAGCAAGGCCGGCCCCGTTCCCAGCAACACGAATTCGGGCGTCGACGACACGGTCAGCGCCGCCTCCAGATCCGCGATCTCCAGCCGGTCCACCGCCGGTGGCGCCCAATCGACCGCCCGCTCCGGCGTCAATATCATCGCGCCGTCATGGATGCGATCGTCGACCCGGAACCCGCGGCCGGACAGCCCGCGGATCAGCGGCCCGATCGCGTCCGGATCCCGTTCCATCCGCATGGCGTCAGCGCCGCGGTCCGACGCGCTCGGCATTGGCGTTGCGGCCCGCCGGCTTGTCGCCCTCATCCTTGCCCTTGAACGAATTTGGCCCGACGCCGAGCGCGATCAGCAGCGAGGACGAGACATAGATGGATGAATAGGTGCCGACCACGATCCCGAGCAGCATCGCCGCCGAGAAACCGCGCAGCACCTGGCCGCCCCAGATCAGCAACGCGCCCAGCGCCAGCATGATGGTCAGCGATGTCATGACCGTGCGCGGCAGCGTCTCGTTGACCGACAGGTCGATCAGCGACGGCATGTCCATCTTGCGATATTTGCGCATGTTTTCACGAATGCGATCGTCGATCACGATCTTGTCGTTGATCGAATAGCCGATGATCGTCAGCACCGCCGCGACGATGTTCAGATCGAACTCCATCTGCGTCAGCGCGAAGAAGCCGAGTGTCATCAGCACGTCATGCGCGATCGCGACGAAGGTCGATACGCCGAACTGCCATTCGAACCGGAACCAGCCGAACAGCGCGATCCCGAACACCGCCAGGAACACGGCCGCTACGCCGTTGCGGATCAGCTCGTTCGAAACCTTGCCCGACACCGTGTCGTACCGCGTGAAGGTCATGCCCGGATATTCGCGCAGCAGCGATGCCTTCACCTTGGCGACCACGGCGTTGTTCGCGCCTTCGTCCTTGCTGGCGGGCGGTGGCAGACGGATCGACACGACGTTTGCGGCGCCGAATTGCTGCAACGATGCATCGCCGACACCCAAGGCATCGATATTCTCGCGCACCGCGTCCAGCGGCGGCGGCTGCTGGAACTTCGCCTCGATCATCAGGCCACCGACGAAATCGACACCCAGGTTCAGCCCGCGCACCCCGACCAGCGCGACTGCGGCCAGCGTCAGCGCCGCGGTCAGCCCGAACGCCCAGTAACGCAGGCGCACGAAACCGATATTCGTGTTGTCGGGGACTAGCTTCAGCAAACGCATGGGAAGAGCCCCGATCAGATGGTGATGTCGCTCGGGCGGTTGCGGCGGATCCACAACGCGACGAGCATACGGGTGAAGGTGACCGCGGTGAATACCGACGTCGCGATGCCGAGCAGCAGCACGACCGCAAACCCCTTCACCTGGCCGGACCCGAGCAGCAGCATGATCAGCCCGGAAATGGCATGCGTCACGTTCGCCTCGAAGATCGTCCGGCTGGCTTCCTTATAGCCCAGCTCGACCGCCTGCGCGACGTTGCGCCCGCGCCGCCGTTCCTCCCGGATACGTTCGTTGATCAGCACATTGGCATCGACCGCGGTGCCGATCGTCAACACGAAACCGGCGATCCCCGGCAGGGTCAGCGTGGCGTTCAGCAATGCCATCACGCCAAGGATCACGAAGATGTTCAGCGTGACCGCGATGTTGGCATAGAGACCGAACCGGCCATAGGTCACGAACATGAAGATGATGACGGCGAGCGCCGCGACCGTCGATGCGATGATGCCCGCACGGATCGAATCGGCGCCCAGCTGCGGCCCGACCGTGCGTTCCTCGATCACCTTCAGATTGACGGGCAGCGATCCGGACCGCAGCGAGATCGCCAGTGCGTTGGCGCTTTCGGTCGTGAAGCTGCCGGAAATCCGCGCCTGTCCACCCAGGATCGGTTCGTTGATGTTCGGCGCGGACAGCACGCTGTTGTCCAGGATGATCGCGAACGGCTTGCCGGTATTTTCCTGCGTCACGCGGGCAAAGCGCCGGCCGCCGTCGCCGTTGAACTGGATCGCGACCACCGGCTGATTGTCGGTCTGGTCGAATTCCTGGCGCGCATCGGTCAGCTGGTCGCCGGTAATGATCGCCCTGCGCTGGACCGCGATGAATGGCGGACCGGCGGGATTGGCGGGATAGGGCAGCACCTGGCTCCCCGCCGGCGCGCGGCCCTGCGCGACATCGGCCGGATTGGCGGTCAGATCGACCAGCTTGAATTCCAGTTTCGCGGTCTGACCCAGCAGGGCCTTCAAGGCGGACGGATCCTGCAGGCCCGGTACCTGCACTACGATCCGGTCGTCGCCTTCGCGCACGATCGACGGTTCCCGCGTGCCCAGCGCGTCGATCCTGCGCCGCACCACGTCGGTGGCGGTGTCCATCGCCTTGTCGACCGCATCCTTGATGCCGGCGTCGGTGGGTGTCATCACCACCCGCGTGGAATCGACCACCGCCACGTTCCAGTCGCGCTGCCCGGTCACGCCCACCGCATTGGTCAGCGCGCGCACCCGTTCGACCGCGGCGTCCAGTTGCGCCACATCGCGCACCAGAAATTCCAGCTTGCCGCCCTGGGTCGAGATATCGCCGATCGCGATCCGCGGCGTCGCGCGCCGCATCTCGGTGCGGACCTCGTCCTCCTTCAGCGTCAGCCGCTGGCGCACCACGTCGGTCGTGTCGGCTTCCAGCAGCAAATGGCTGCCGCCGGACAGATCGAGACCGAGGTTGATGCGCGGCATGCCGGCAAGGCCCAGTCGGGCAGAGTTGGTCTCGCCGATCAGGCTCGGCACCGCCAGTGCGACGCCAAGGGCCAGGATCAGGAGGATCGACCAGACCTTCCAGCGCGGGAAATCGAGCATCTGGGGATCAGTCGTTAGCGGGTTTGGAACCGGGGGCCTGACGGACCTCCGACAATGTCGACTTGATGATGCGCACGCGGGTGTTCGGCGCGATCTCGACCTCGACCTCCGTCTCGTCCACCTTCGTCACCTTGCCGATCAGGCCGCCGGCGGTGACGACGATGTCGTTGCGCCGTACGCCGTCCACCAGCGCGCGGTGCGCCTTCATCCGGGTCTGCTGCGGCCGGATCAGCAGGAAATAGAAGATCACGAAGATGAACAGCAGCGGCGCCGCTTGGATCAGAATGGCGGAAACACCGCCAGGCGCGGCGGAACCGCCGGCGGCCTGGGCATAAGCGGGGGATGCGAACATGGATTATCGTTCCGACCTGTCGGGGGGCACGCCGATCCGGCACCCTCTTTTGAAAGCGCGCGCCTATCATGATCGCGCCGGATCACGCAATGCCGACGATATCGGCGCACCGGCGCTTGCATCCGGCATTCAACCCGCCTAATGCCCGCGGCCTAGGTCGGGGCGTGGCGCAGCCCGGTAGCGCATTAGACTGGGGGTCTAAGGGTCGCAGGTTCGAATCCTGTCGCCCCGACCAGAAACTCTCCCCCGCATCATCCTCCAGACGTGTGTGCGAACCGGTCGTCCGGGCCGTGTGCGATTGCACATCCTCCGATCTCACCCATATCCCATCGGAAGATGGACGGGGATGATATGCAGGAAGACAAGATAGGCTGGCACGGCACGACGATCCTGTCGGTGCGGCGTGGCGGCAAGGTGATCGTCGCCGGCGATGGCCAGGTTTCGCTGGGCAACACGATCATCAAACCCACCGCGCGCAAGGTGCGCCGGTTGGGCGACGGATCCGTCATCGCCGGGTTCGCCGGCGCCACCGCCGATGCGTTCACGCTGTTCGAACGGCTGGAACGCAAGCTGGAACAGCATCATGGCAAGCTGCTGCGCGCCGCGGTCGAACTGGCCAAGGACTGGCGTACCGACAAGTTCCTGCGCAACCTGGAAGCGATGATGATCGTCGCGGACAAGGAAGTGACGCTGATCCTGACCGGCAACGGCGATGTGCTGGAACCCGACGGCGGGGTCGCCGCGATCGGTTCGGGGGGCAATTTCGCGCTCGCCGCCGCCCGCGCTCTGGTCGATTACGAACAGGATGCCGAAACGATCGCGCGCAAGGCCATGGCGATCGCCGCCGATGTCTGTGTCTTCACCAACGGCAACCTGACCATCGAAACGCTGGACGCGGCCTGAAGCCCTTTCCTCCGGGAGAGGGAAGGGCCCGTTCGCTCTTGCGAATGGGAGGGTGAGGCTCTTTTTCACCCCGCCGACACAAGAAGACCCTCGCCCGACCCTTTCCCGGGGGGAGAGGGCCAGAAGTAGAAAGCAGACATGAACGACTCCCTCACTCCCAAAGCCATCGTTGCCGCGCTCGACGCGCATATCGTCGGACAGGACGCGGCCAAGCGCGCGGTCGCGATCGCGCTCCGCAATCGCTGGCGGCGGCAACGGCTGGGCGCCGATCTGCGCGACGAGGTCACGCCCAAGAATATCCTGATGATCGGCCCCACCGGGTGCGGCAAGACCGAGATCAGCCGTCGCCTGGCGAAGCTGGCCGACGCGCCGTTCGTGAAGGTGGAGGCGACCAAGTTCACCGAGGTCGGCTATGTCGGCCGCGACGTGGAGCAGATTGCCCGCGATCTGGTCGAAGAGGCGATGCGGCTGGAAAAGGAGCGCCGCCGCCTGGCGGTGAAGGAGAAGGCCGAGGAAGCTGCGCTTTCCCGCCTGATGGACGCGCTGGTCGGCAAGGATGCATCGGAGGCGACCCGCGCCTCCTTCACGCAGCGGTTCCGCGACGGCCATCTCGACGACAAGGAGATCGAGCTGGAACTGGAGGACAGCGCCGGCCCGCAGATGGAGATTCCCGGCATGCCGGGCCAGATCGGCATGATCAACCTGTCCGACATGATGGGCAAGGCGTTCGGCGGTCCGAAGCTCAAGCGCCGCAAGCTGCCGGTCCGCGATGCCTGGGCGAAGCTGGTCGAAGAGGAGGCCGACAAGCGTCTCGACCAGGATGAGGTCAGCCGCGCCGCGCTCCACGACGCGCAGGAAAACGGCATCGTGTTCCTGGACGAGATCGACAAGATCGCGGTCAGTGACGTCCGCGGCGGATCGGTCAGCCGCGAAGGCGTACAGCGCGACCTGCTGCCGCTGATCGAAGGCACGACAGTGGCCACAAAATATGGCCCGATGAAGACCGACCATATCCTGTTCATCGCCAGCGGCGCGTTCCATGTCGCGAAACCGTCCGACCTGCTGCCCGAACTGCAGGGGCGGCTGCCGATCCGCGTGGAGTTGAAGGCGCTGACGGAGGCCGATTTCGTGCGCATCCTGTCGGCCACGCGCGCATCGCTGACCGAACAATATCGCGCGCTAATCGGCACCGAGGGCGTCACCATCGACTTTACCGAGGACGGCATCGCCGCCATCGCGCGGATCGCGGCGGAGGTGAACGGCCAGATCGAGAATATCGGCGCGCGCCGGCTGTCGACCGTGATGGAAAAACTGCTGGAGGATGTCAGCTTCGACGCGGAGGACCGCGGCGGCACCACCGTCACGGTCGACGCCGCCTATGTCGAAGGCCAGCTGGCAGAAGTCGCGCGCGACACCGACCTCAGCAAATATGTGCTGTAGCCCGTGACTTGCTTGGGCTAGGTCGGATTCTCGACAGGCTCGAACCGAGCGGTATCTTGCAGATTATCCTCAGCCGTTCGGTTCGAGCCTGTCGAGAACCACCCTCTACAACAAGGCCTCCAGCAAGCCGATCAACGGTTTGTCCGCGGGCGGCATGGGCAGGCCGTGCAGCGCCGGCACCCTGACCCAGCGCAGCGCGGTCGCCTCCATCGCGATCGGAACGCCGGTCCATTTCCGGCAGACGAAGAGCAGCAGCAGCAGGTGCCGATCGCCCAGCGGCGCGCTGGCGAAGCAGGCCGGGGCCAGGCAGGCGGCCGTGACGTCGATCGCCAGCTCCTCGCGCAGTTCGCGGATCAGCGCAGCCTCCGGGGTTTCGCCGTCCTCGATCTTCCCGCCCGGAAATTCCCATAGCCCCGCCATCGCGCGGCCGGGCGGGCGTTGCTGAACCAGGACCCGCCCGTCGCCGTCGACCAGCGCGGCGGCCACAACCTGCATCATCGTCATGCCCTTCAAGACTCCGTTAACCCTGTTGCGGTACCGCTATGCCATGCCGGATGGTTCGGCGGGGGCGATCATGCGCGATGTCGGGGATCTGCTGCGGAACCAGAGCGGCGCGACGGCCATCGAATATGGCCTGATCCTGGCCCTGATCGTGCTGATCGTGGTCGTCGGCATCCGCGGCGTCGCGGGCGTGACCATCGACATGTGGAACGACGTCGCCGCCAAGGTCACCAACGCCTGAACGCGCCCCGACGCTTTTTCATCTTAAGACTTTGGCAATCCTCTGGTCGTAAGACGATCACAGCTGATCCGCGCACCGGGGGACCAGCGGGCCACGACCAGTAAGCAGCGTTTCCAGGGAGCCTCCAATGAAGATCATCCGCAATCTGTTCAAGAATTCCAAGGGTGCCACCGCGATCGAATACGGCCTGATCGCCGCATTGATCGCCGTTGCCGCCATCACGGCCATGAGCAGCCTCGGCAAGCAGCTGAACAACACCTTCACCAACGTCAAGAACAACATGACCGCAACCTGATCTGCGGTCCGCTGTTTGAATGGGGCAACCGGAGCGATCCGGTTGCCTTTTTTCGATCGGGGCGCCTAGCCGATCTTCAGGAATTTTTCGCGCCGGTCCTGCCGCAACTGTTCGGCACGCAGCGGCATCAGCATGTCGATCTCCTCACCGATCGCGGTGGCCAGCGTGGCGATCGCTTTCGCGCGGTCGCGGTGCGCGCCGCCCATCGGTTCCGGAACGATCCGGTCGATCACCCCCAGCCGCAGCAGGTCCGCCGCGGTAATCTTCATCGCCTCCGCCGCATCCGCCGCCTTGTCGGACGTCCGCCACAGGATCGATGCGCAACCTTCGGGCGAGATCACCGAATAGACCGCATGTTCGAACATCAGCACGCGGTTCGCCGCGGCCAGCGCGATCGCGCCGCCCGATCCGCCTTCGCCCACCACCGCCGTCACCATCGGCACGCCCAGCGCCAGGCATGCCTCGGTCGACCGGGCGATCGCCTCCGCCTGCCCGCGCTCCTCCGCCTGGATGCCGGGAAAGGCACCCGACGTGTCGACCAGCGTCACCACCGGCAAACCGAACCGGTCCGCCAGTTCCATCAGCCGGATCGCCTTGCGATAGCCTTCGGGCTTGGCCATCCCGAAATTGTGGCGCAGCCGGCTGGCGGTGTCGTCGCCCTTCTCATGCCCGATCACCATCGCGCGGCGACCACCGATCCGACCGAATCCGCCGATGATCGCCTTGTCGTCGGCAAAGGCGCGGTCGCCGGCCAGTGGCAGGAAATCCTCCACGAACCCGGCGACATAGTCCTTGAAATGCGGCCGCTCGGCATGGCGGGCGACCTGTGTCTTCTGCCACGGCGTCAATCGGGCGTAGGTCTGCTGCAACAGACCGTCCGATTTCGCCTGCAGCTTCGCGATCTCCGGCGCGATGTCGATCGTGCCCGCGACCGCGCTCTCACGCAATTCGGCGATCTTCGCCTGCAATTCGGCGATCGGTTTTTCGAAATCGAGGAAAGCAACCATGGCTGCGCGGTTAAGGGTCGGAACGGGCCCCGTCAACGAGCGGATGCCGTGCATTGACCAGCGCCACCAGTCGCGCACCGTCGACATGCGTATAGATTTGCGTGGTGGCGATATCCGCATGGCCCAGCATCGCCTGCAACGCGCGCAGATCCGCCCCGCCTTCCAGCAGATGCGTGGCGAAGGCATGGCGCAGGACATGCGGGCTGATCCGGTCCGGTGCGATCCCCACTGCCGCCGCCACTTCCCGCACCAGTTGGAACAGGCGCACCCGGCTGACATGCCCCGTCCGGGACGGGAACAGATGGGCGCCGCCGGTCAGCGTCGCACGCCACGCCGCCACCGCCGCCCGCGCCCGGTCCGAAATCGGCACCAGCCGCTCAGCCCCGCCCTTGCCCGCCAGGATCAGGTACGGCTGGTCCGGCCGCACCGCCTGGATCGGCAACGACACCAGTTCGGTCGCGCGCAGCCCCGATCCGTACAGCAGTTCCAACATCGCCGACAGCCGCAAGGCCAGCCCCTGTCCCTCCGCAATGCGCCGCGCGACCTCCGCGAACAGCCGGTCGACATCCGCCCGCCCCAGCACCTTCGGCAGGCCGCGCGCACCCACCGGCCGGGGCAGCGTGTCGGACGGATCATCCGCACGCACGCCGTCGTCGACCAGGAAGCGGTAGAAACGCCGCAGCGCCGCCGCCTTGCGGGCTACCGTGGTTCGCGCCAGCGGCAGCCAGGCGGTGCCGAGCGCCTCCAGCACCGCGGCGTCCGCCATCGCCAGTCGCCGCCCCAGCAGGATCGACGCACCGTCCAGGTCGGATCGGTACGCCGCAATCGTATTGCGGGCCGCACCCGCCTCCGCCGCCATCATCTCCAGGAACCGGTCGATCGCCACCGCATCGGGCAGCGCGGCATGGCCGGCATTCACAAGCGCGCCATCGCCTCGGCCGCGATCATCCGCGCTTCACCGTTCAACCCGACCCGATCGAGCGCGCGGATGATGCGATAGAAATGCGCCGCCGGTACACCGCGCCAGCTGGGCGTCTGCAACCCTGCCGCCGCCAGGATCGCGACCGTACCGGTTTCGCCGCGCGCCGCCGCCGCGTCCAGCACACGCGTATAGCGATCCTCCGCTGCAAGGTTCAGGCCCGCCGATTGTGCCAGCGTATCCCGTTCCGCGGCGGCCACGCGGCCCAGCCCCGCCAGCGCCGCGACCAGCAGCCGCGCCTTCTGCGCACTGCCGCCCCCGCCGCCGTCTACGAACCCCGCGATCCGTGCGCTGCCCAGATCGACGCCCGGTTCCGGATCGCCCACCGCCAGCATCGCCCAGGCGGCATCGCTGTCCACCCCGCTGCCGGCCGTCACCGCCGCCGTCCAGCGCCGTGCCTGAAGATCCAGTCCCGCGCTGAACATCGCCGACAGAAGGCGCCGGACCCGCGCCGCGCTCGCTTCGCCGGGCACGATGCCGGCCGCCGCGCGCGCGGTCAGGATATCGACGGCATAGCCATCCTGGGTCGTCGGGTCGGGACCCCACAGCAGGTCGAGCGCCGCCAGCCGCGCAGCGCGATCGCCGACATAGGCGGTCCGCAGCCGCCCCGCATCGGTCGCGTCCAGTGTGTCCGGGTTGGTCCGGTCCGCGACGGCGCCGTACAGGTCGACCAGCGTCGCGCTGGAAAACACGCCCAGCGCCGCCGCCACCCGCGCCGGCGCCACACGCGCTTCCGGCGTCAGCATCGGCGCGCGCGCGGCCCAGGCGCGGACATGGCCGCCCGCCGTGTCGTACAGCGCGGGCGGGATGGGAACAGCGAGCGCACTGGCGATGCCAAAGCGCCACGCGGTCAGCCGATTGACGTCCTGCCACTCGATCGCGACGGCGCGGCGGCCGTTGCTGCCTGCGCCGACCACCTTTTCCGCCAGCAGCAGGTCGATGCCCCGCGCACGGCGGCCATGCCGCGCCTGATCGATCAGCGCGCCGGCGACACCCGGTTCACCCGAAAGACCCGCGCACATCGCCTGCGCCAGCGGCCAGATCGGCTCCCGGCTCATTGTCGTGGCGATGGGCGCCAGCGGGCACAGCGCCGCCGGATCGGCATTGGCCAGCGCCGCCTGCGTCGCCACCGCCAGCAATTTCGGCGTGAACCGGTCCACATCGACC
The DNA here is from genome assembly GCF_036387535.1 of Sphingomonas sp. GTDB lineage: Bacteria > Pseudomonadota > Alphaproteobacteria > Sphingomonadales > Sphingomonadaceae > Sphingomonas_R. Next base: position 6,014 of record NZ_DASVTO010000047.1, on the reverse strand, counting down.
CGATCGACCAGCATCCGCGCTGCGTCCGCCTCTCCCATGCGCAGCAACAGCCAGGCGCGTTCTGCGATCCAGTCGGCACCGTCCACGCGCGTCGGCGTGGGCGTAGCGGTCAGCAGCGCGCGCCGCAGCAGCATATGCGCCCAGCGCGACGCGATCGGCGTATCCATCCGCCGAAGCATGGCCGACAGGAACCGGCCGTCCGCGACACCGAAGGCGCCCGCACCCAGGCCCGCCGCGCCGGTGCCAAGCGGACCGACCCAATCCACCGGACGGCGCGCGGTGTCCGGCACGTCATAGACCGGCTCGGACGGCGTTTCCTCCGCAGCCGCCGCATGGGCTTCGGCATCGTCCTCTGCCGCCGGCGCGCCGTTCAGATCGCGGGGCGACAGCGTCAGCGGCACGACCGGCATGTCTTCGCCCGACGGCGCGACCGGCGTGGGTGCGGGCGCCGGCGCGACCGCCACCGGTGCGTCGCCGAACCCCGGCGGCAGAAGGGATTCCGGTCCGCCCTTCCCGCCCTGGCCGCTACCCTGTCCCGTCGCCGGTGCGAACGTCGCGACGATCGTCAGCAGCGCAGCGCCGGCCAGCCATGCGCTATTGCGCGGCCGCTTCATTCAACATGCCCTTCTCGACCGGCTTCGGCGCGACCTTGGTATCGACGCTGGCCAAGGTGACGGCGATACCGACGACCACCAACAGGCCGACGATCAGGAGAATGAGGCTACGCGACATGGCAAGGATCGTCCCGACTGGTCAAAATATCCCGGTACCGGCCTTTTGCCGGCGGTGGGGTTGCTGTGTATAGCCCCGCCGTCATGTCCGAAAGCCCCCAGCCGACCGGCCGCCGTTCGCACGTGCGGATGACCGACCGCACGATCGTGCTGGTGGGGCTGATGGGCGTGGGCAAGACCACGATCGGACGCCGGCTCGCGGCGCGCATGCGGCTGCCGTTCGTGGATACGGATCGCGAGATCGAGCGTGCCGCCGGGCTGACCATTCCCGAAATCTTCGAACGCTTCGGCGAAGCGCATTTCCGCGACGGCGAACGCCGCGTGATCCAGCGCCTGTTGCAGGGGCGGCGCGCGGTCCTCGCCACCGGCGGCGGTGCGTTCATGGACGAACAGACGCGCGCGCTGATCCTCGCCCGCGCCACCGCGATCTGGCTGGATGCCGATCTCGACGTCCTGGCCGAACGCGTGTCCCGGCGACACGGCACGCGCCCGCTGCTCGCCGGCAACGATCCGCGCGCGGTGCTGGAAAAACTGGCCCAGGCCCGCAACCCCATCTATGCGCTCGCCCCCGTCCACGTCCGCAGCGAGCCATTGCCGCACGAGGCGACGGTGACCGCCATCCTGAAAGCCATGCGCCGATGACGACTCTCATTCCCGTGGCCCTTGGTGATCGCAGCTACGATGTCGCCATTGCGGATAATGCCCTTGATTCGGCCGGAACCCGGCTCGCCCCCTGGCTGGGCGATCGCCGCATCCTGGTCATCACCGACGAAACGGTCGCCGAAACGCAGTGGCCGCGCCTGCGCGCCGGGCTGGGCCGGCCGGCGGACGCGATCATCCTGCCGGCGGGGGAAGCGACCAAAAGCTGGTCCGGGCTTTCCACCCTCTGCGATCGGTTGCTCGAACAGGGTGTCGAACGCGGCGATCATATCGTCGCATTCGGCGGCGGCGTGATCGGCGATCTGGTCGGTTTTGCCGCGGCGATCGTGAAACGCGGCTGCGGGTTCGTCCAGATTCCTACCACCTTGCTGGCGCAGGTCGACAGTTCGGTCGGCGGCAAGACCGCGATCAACACGCCGGCCGGCAAGAACCTCGTCGGCGCCTTTCACCAGCCCGCGCATGTCCTGATCGATCCGACCGTGCTCGACACGCTGGACGCGCGCCAGACCCGCGCCGGCTATGCGGAGGTCGTCAAATATGGGCTGATCGACGATCGCGGCTTCTTTGACTGGTGCGATGGGCATGCCGGTGCGCTGCTCGGCGGTGACCGCGACGCGCGGACCCATGCGATTGCGCACAGTGTCTCCGCCAAGGCGCGGATCGTCGCCGCGGACGAACGCGAAACCGCCGGCGTGCGGGCGTTGCTCAATCTGGGTCACACCTTTGGTCACGCGCTGGAAGCCGACACCGGCTTTTCCGACCGGCTGTTCCACGGCGAAGCGGTCGCATGCGGGATGGCGCTGGCCTTCCGCTACAGCGCGCGGCTGGGGCTGTGCGATCCGGCGGAGGCAACGCGCGTGACCGCGCATCTGGACGCCGTGGGCCTGCCGACGACGCTCGCGGCCGCCGACGTCCGGGCCACTGGCGCGGTGCTGGTCGATCACATGGCGCATGACAAGAAGATGGCGGGCGGTACGTTGCCCTTCCTGCTGGCGCGCGGGATCGGCCGGACCTTCCTGTCGCGCGACGTCGATCTGGCCGACGTGGCCGCGTTCCTCGACGCCGAACGCGGCTGACATGCCGAACGGCGTCCGCAAGGCCGATCTGCCGACCAAGCTGTGTGTCGCCTGTGGCCGGCCGTTCACCTGGCGGAAGAAATGGGCGCGCGACTGGGATCAGGTGCGATATTGTTCCGATGCCTGCCGCACCCGCGGCGTGCGCGAACCCACGCCGACGGAGCGCCCCAAAACCCGCTGATCTCAGCCGCGCAGCATGCCCGCGGCCAGCCATAGCCATCCGACGATCAGCACCAGTCCGCCGAGCGGCGTGACGAACCAGATTGCCCGCGCCGGCACCCCGAACGCCAGCGCATAGAGCGACCCCGCGAACAGCGCCGCGCCCGCGACGAACAGCATCGCCGGCCAGCGTCCGCCCGGCATGCCCATCACCACCAGCGCCGCCACCGCATGCACCATCTGATAGTGCGATCCGGTGCGCAGCCACTCCGCCGCATCGCCGGTCGCCCCGTGCGCGCCGCGCGCCCCGGCGATCACCGCGATCGCGCCGGACAGCGCCGCCAGGATCCCGACCGTGTTCATGCCGTCTGCCCCGTCTGCAGCGACCGGTTTGGCGTGAACATCATGTCCGCACCGGAATGCAGATCGCCCGAAATCCCCTGTTCGGTCAGGCGCAGCGTGTCGCGTTTGCGATATTCCTGCTCCACGCGGTCGACGCCTTCGGCGCTGATCCCGACCGCCTCCAATGCCTTGCGCCCCATGCACACCGCGCTTTCGAACACCTCGCGGGTGGTGCCGGCCAGGTCGAGCCGCGACAGGCGGATCAGGTGGCGCCGGTCGAATGCCCGCACCAGGATGGCGGCGTGCGGGAATGCCTCCAGCACCGGCTTCAGCGTCTCCGGGCTCACCGGCTCGCCGTCCATGCAGAACACGATCGTCCGGGCGTCGTCCGCACCCGCCTGCCGCAACAGGTCGATGCGCGTGCCGTCGCCATAATAGACCTTCGATCCGAAATCGTTGCTGCGGTCGATCTGCGTGGCGGACACATCGATCAATGTCACCGTGACGGCCTTCGCCATCAACATCTGCGCCACCGTCTGCCCGAACCGGCCATAACCGACCACGATCGCGCTGGCCGGCATCGCGGCGCTCGGCCGTTCCAGGTCGTCGCGTTCCGGTCCGCTGCCTTCCTTGTTGAAGCGCCGCGCGATCATCATCAGGAACGGGGTGGTCGCCATCGACAGCGTCACGACCGCACCGAACAGGCTGGCGGCCTCCGGTTCGATCAACCGCGCGGCCTGCGCCTGCGCGAACAGCACGAACCCGAACTCCCCGCCCTGGCTCAACAGCAGGCCCAGCGCCAGCGCCGGCCGCGCCGCCACCCCGAACAGCCGCGCGAGGCCGAAGATCACGCCCGATTTGACCACGATCACCGCCAGCGCCAGCCCGATCACGAACAATGGCCGCGCCATCACGACCTGCAGGTCCAGCATCATCCCGACCGACAGGAAGAACAGCCCGAGCAGGATCGTGCGGAACGGCTCGACATCTACCTCCAGCTCATGCCGATAGGGCGAATCCGCCAGCATCACGCCTGCGATGAACGCGCCCAGCGCGGTCGACAGATGCAGCGCCTCCATCACGCCCGCCGCCGCCAGCACGGTGAACAGGCCCGCAGCCACGAACAGCTCGCGCTCGCCCAGATGCCCGATCAGCCGGAACAGCGGGTTGAGCAGATAGCGCCCCGCCAGCACCAGCCCGACCACCGCGCCGACGGTATAGAGCGCCAGCACATAGCCCGGCGGCGTCGACGGATCGGCCGGCGCGCGCGACAACGCCGCTACGATCGTGATCAACGGCACGATCGACAGATCCTGGAACAGCAGCACCGAAAAGGCGCGCTCGCCGAACGGCGTGTTCATCCGGCCCGCCGAGCGCAGCATCGGCAACACCTGCGCCGTCGATGACAGCGCCAACGGCAGCCCGAGCGCCAGCGCCGCGGCCCAGCTGAACCCCGCAAAGGCCAGGATGATCGCGCTGATCACCAGCCCGCACGCCACCACCTGCCCCAGCCCGAAGCCGAAGATATCGCGCCGCAGCCGCCATAGCCGGGTCGGGTGCAATTCCAGCCCGACCAGGAACAGCAGCAGGACGATGCCCAGCTCCGCGATCCCGAACTTGCCCTCGACCTCGCCGATCAGCCCCAGGCCCTGCGGACCGATCGCGGCGCCCGCGACCAGATATCCCAGCACCGCGCCGATCCCCAGCCGCCGGAACAGCAGCACGAACGCCAGCGCGGCACCCAGCATGATGACGCCGTCCCGCACCCAGTCGGCAGCGGCATGCGCCTCGTTCAAGACACAGTCTCCCGCTGCTTCGCGGCATCGCGCGCGGCTTCCGCGACGGCCTCGAACGCCAACCGGATCGACGCATGCCGTGCGGTATAGGGCCGCGCCGGCGCAAAAATCTCCAGCCCCGGCCAATCGCCCGGATCGTCCCGCTCGCCCGCCAGCCACGCGGTCAGCGCCGCCTGCGCCGCCTCCAGCTCCTGCGGGCTCCGTCCGATCACGCCCGCGCCCATCAACGAAGCCGACGCCTGCCCCAGCGCACAGGCCCGCACCTCCTGCCCGATCGCCGCCACCCGGCCCGCGTCATCCAGCGTCACATCCACGATGATCCGGCTCCCGCACACCGGCGACCTCCGCTCCGCCGTCGCCCCTGCACCCTCTAACCGTGCCTGATACGGAATGCTCGTCGCGAGCCGGAGGATGGTCTGGTTGTAGAGCGGTGCGGACATGGCGCTTATGTAGGGCAGCCGGGCGGGAAACGCACCTTCTCGATGCGCCCCTGTTCAGCGCAATCGTAGCGCCCGGTCATGATCCTGACCGGGCCCAATGATCCGGTGAATGAAGATGCGGTCGGTCAGCACCGAATAAAGGATGCCATATCCACCCCGGGATCGCCGGCGAATGCCATGTCGCTCATATCGTGGCACGAGCGGAACGCCATTCGGAACCTCCGCCAGCCGCCGAGCCATTCCGCGAAGTTCGCCCACGAACGACACCGCGCGAACGGGATTGTCTTGCGCGATGAAGCGGCCGATCCGCTTGAGATCTGCAACGGCGCCGGCCGACAGGACAACCTTCACGCCAATTCTGCGAGCACCGCGTCACACGCCGCATCGAGATCGATCCCCGCACCCGCTTCCATCTCGGCAACGCTTGCAGCGATGGCTGCATCCATGTCGCGGAGCCAACCCGCTTCGTCCACGATCCTGCCCTGATCGCGGCGGATCAGGTTGCGCACATAGTCGCTGACGCTGGCATACTGCCCGCTGTCAATCTGGTCCTGCACATAGTCCCGCATTGTATCGGGCAACGAAATGTTCATGGATGCCATGGCATTCGCTCCCGCCCACGATATGACAAAAATGTCATCTGCGACAATGCTGTTGTTTTCGTGGCGTCGTTGATGCGTAGAAAAAAGCTGCCGTCCGGGTACCGGATGCCGCCCGGCGTAATTCAGCCGAAGTAAATGCCAGCTCAGTGCGGAGCCCTGGTGCCGTCGCTATCCTCCACGGTCCCCTGCTTCCGCCGCGCGGCGACAT
>NZ_DASVTO010000046.1:0-10079 GCF_036387535.1 Sphingomonas sp. | reverse complement strand
CCACTGGTGCTGCGATCGTGACCATCCAGCCGCGCGGGGCGAAGCGCGCGCGAAGCTCGCGCAGGAAATGCCGGTAATCACCGTGCGCCCTTGCTGGCAGGCTTTCGAGGTCGAGCATGACGCCGCGGCCGCCTTCGGCATCGATCATCGCGGTCAGGCGGTCGGCGAACCGTGCCCGCGCGGTCGGGCTCGCCAGCAGCGCGGCGATGCCGGCACTGTCCCAGCCGCCATCCTCGCGCGCGTTCTGCACCATCGGCAGCACCACCGGCGCCGCGTGCGCACCTTTCAGCACCCGGTGCAGGTGGGGATCGCTTTCATAGACGAAGCGGTGGTCCGCGCCCGTCACCGTCGCCAGCCCCGGCACCAGCCAGTCGAGCCGATCGACATGCGCCGACAGCGATTGTCGCGATGGCGCGTCCCACGGCATGTAAAAGCCCACCACCGGCAACGGACGCGTGATCGCGGGAGAATGGGCGGGGGAGGGACCTGCGGGCAACCAAGGTCCCACCGCGGTCCGCTGCGGCTGCGCCGCGCTGGCATGCAGCCGCGCGGCATCCTCCGTCAGGCGCAAAGGCAGTTGCGCGCGCGCGGACGTGACCATGTGCGCCAACAGCCCGGCAACGAGCAGCACCAGCAGCAGAGTTGCCACACCGGCCGCGCGAACCCAATACGCCCGCCGCCCGCTGTCATCATAGAAGATCGGATGTGTCACAATGTCCCCGGCGAATGATGCGCCGTCTCTACCGACCGAGTGGGACTATATGGTTAAGGTGTCAGCTTGGCGCCCGCACGGGCGACGGCGGGCCGCCACGGGCCCCTGCATCGTTGCCGGGCGGCTCAGAACGCGGGGGAAAAAGCGAATGCAGCCTAGCGGCAGGCGCGCCAGCCGATGCTGCCGCGGCTGGCCTGATCCAGGTGCAGATGATCGGCGTGGGCGGCGTTATAGTCCGGCGACAGCGTGGTGGCGAACAGGCGGCACGCACCGTCGCGAACCTTGTGGAGGAATGCCGCCTTGGCGCCCCCGTCGCGCCAGTCGCGGGCGACGGTGATGCGGGTGCCGTCGGCCAGACGAAACCCCGCGATGTCCAGCGCATCGGCAGTGGCGTGTTCGCTCCAGTTCCTGACGTCGCGGCCGGCGATGCGCCGGCAATTGTAGCTGCCGTAATGCGCGATCTCGATCACCGGGCTGCCGAACGTGCGTTGCGCCGCCGGCTGCACGACGTCCCATTCCCACATCGTCATCGCCGCTGCGACCGGACAGGCCATCCCGACGTCCGCCGGCGATAGCGCGATGCGCCGCGCGCCCCCCGCGGTGAGGCGTAAGGCGTCGTCATAGCCGCAGCGCGGCGCGTCGCGACGCGGCGGCAGCGTCGTGTAGCGCACCCCCGCGCGGTCGAGCAGCGCGCGGCAACCCGCGAAATCCTCGTCGAGCCCGGTCAGCTTGCGCCCCGTCGCCATTCCGATCGGCGCCCCGAGATCGAGCGGCGTCCAGGGCAGGTCCTGCGGTTTGCCGCGCACGCCGGCCCATATTATCAGGAGCGTCATTGCCGCCAGCAAAAGACCCGCGGCCCACCCGATCGACCGGCGCAGGGTCCGCATCACCCGCGCAGTGACCCGCTCAATACTTCGGATGTGACCGGATAGCCCAGATCGTCGGGGATGCAGAGGTGGTCGGCACCCTCGCGGTGTTCCACGAAGGGCGTGATCGTGCGGATCGGATGCGCAATGGCATCCGCCACCGCGGCGTCGAAATCGGCGAAGCGCGCGAGGCGTTCCAGGTTGCGCCGGGTGGGATAGATGATCGTCGCATGGCCGGCATCCGCCTGGTCGAGCACGTCCGCCGCACTCGTCCAGATCAGCCGCACGTTTTCGGTGGCGTCGACGGTTGGGCTGGCGCCTGCCGGCGCGCGAGCGAGGTAGAAATAGGTGTCGAAGATGCGCGCATGGGCATGCGCAGGCAGCCAGCGCGCGAACGGCACCAGTGCGGCCAGATCGAGAGCGAAGCCCGCATCCGCCATCATTGCGTCCATCGGCGATCCCGCATGCAAGCCGTCACGCATCGCCGCGACCGCCGCCGTGTCGGGGCGCGGTGTGAGGCCGATGGCGAGGCCGGCTTCCTCGATCGTCTCCCGGATGGCAGCGATCCGCGCCGCTGCGTCCGCCAAGCCGGAGCCGCTATCCGCAGCCAGCGCATGATCCCCCGGATCGATCCGGCCACCGGGAAAGACGAGGGCGCCGCCGGCGAATGCCATAGCCTTGGCACGTTCCACCATCAGGATTTCGGGCGCAAACCCAGCACGGTCGCGCATAACGATCAGCGTGGCGGCGGGGATGGCGTTCGTCATGCTATCGACACTGGCTGCTGTCGAAACTGGCACAACCATATTCCGACATCGCCCATACACGATTGGGCCCATACACGATTGGGCCTATACACGATTGGCGCGCCCGGCAGGACTCGAACCTGCAACTCCAAGCTTAGAAGGCTCGTGCTCTATCCAGTTGAACTACGGGCGCGCGCTGACGTCGCGATAGCCCGGATTGCGTGGGGAGTGAACCGCGATCATAACGGGGCGCATGGGTGAGGGGCAACATCAGGCCGTGGACGCGGGCCAGGTCGCACAGGCGCGGTTCCGCTATTTCGATTTCCTGATGGCGGCGTTCGTCACCGTCCTGCTGCTGTCCAACGTCATCGGCGCGGGCAAGCGCGCGGTGATCGACGTGCCGTTCGTCGGGGCGTGGCCGTTCGGGGCGGGCATCCTGTTCTTTCCGGTGTCCTATGTGCTGGGCGACGTACTGACCGAAGTCTATGGCTATGCGCGCGCGCGGCGGTGCATCTGGGCGGGCTTCGGCGCGATGCTGTTCATGGTGGCGATGAGCGCGATCGTCGTCGCGCTACCGCCGGACGCGGGGTGGACCGGGCAGGCGGCCTACGAACAGGTGTTCGGGCAAGTGCCGCGCATCGTGCTGGCCAGCATCTGCGCGTTCTGGGCGGGCGAATTCGCCAACAGCTTCGTGATGGCACGGATGAAGATCTGGACGCAGGGGCGTCATCTGTGGACACGCACCATCGGCAGCACGATGGTGGGCGAGGGGATCGACAGCCTGATCTTCTACCCGTTCGCCTTCTACGGCGCGCCCGACTGGCCGGTGCAGGCGATGCTGACGGTGATGGCGACGCAATTCGTCCTGAAAGTATCGTGGGAAGTGCTGCTGACACCGGCGACCTACGCCATTGTCGGCTTCCTAAAGCGGCGCGAGGGGGTCGACGTGTTCGACCGCGGAACGAACTTCTCGCCGTTTCGGACGGGCGTCTAGCGGCGCACCGCTGATAGACGTTACCCGCGGTCTGCGCGCCGAAATCGCACGCTCACAAAAAAGGCGGGCCCGGTCGCCGGCCGGACCCGCATAGCTATTCAGGCTGTCAGAACCGAACGTTGACCCCCGCTACCACCTGCCGGCCAAGCAGATCGTAGTTGAACATCGTGTTGTTCCTGAGCAAGCCCAGCACGCCGCGCGAGTTGGGAACCAGCGGCGGATCCTTGTCGAACACATTGTTCACCGACAAGCGGAACGTGAACTGCTTGGCGATGTCGAAGCTGGTCGACAGATCGATATAATTATACGCGTCCACCCCGGCATAGGTCGTCCGGCGATCGGCCGGGGTCACCGGAACACCCGTGGCGGGATCGGCATTGTACGAGATCGTCATCGGGCCGATGTGACGCCAGTTGAGCGAGACGCTGGCGATCTTGTCGGGGGAAATCCAAGTGGTGAGCAGGCCGTGCTTCCACTTGGGCAAGCTCTCGCCGCAGCCCGGTCCGTAATAGCCCACGCAGTTGCGCGGCGGGACATCCGGCGAATCCTGCGAGCCCACGCGCGTTACCAGCGAGCCGTTGAAGGACAGGTTCAACGCACCAACGCCGCCCAGCCCCAGATTATACTGGCCCTGGAAATCCCAACCATGCGACTGCGACTTGAACCCGTTGCTCGTGCCGGACGCGAGATAACCGGTAGCCGGCCTGGCGCCGTTGGTGATCGGGCTCGACAACGTGCCCGTTCCCGGGTTGCGGACGATGCCCCGGCAATAATAATTGATACCCGTGCCTATGCAGCCGTTGAGAAAGTCGGTCGTCTGAAAAAAGTTTATCGAGTCGTTCAGGTTGATGACGAACCGGTCAACCGACGCGGTCAGGCCGGGCAGGAAGCGTGGGCGCAGCACAACGCCGAAGGTGGTGGTATAGGCCGTCTCCGGCGTCAGGTCGAAACCGCCGCTGCGGACGGTGCATCCCTGATCGGGGCAGCGCAGCGTCGCGCTGCCGTAGAGAGCGTCGGGCAGGCCCGTCCGGCGGCACTGCTCCAGCGAGGCGGTCGGCGGCAGCGTGCCGTTCGGGTTCTGCGGGTTGACCTGCGATGCGCAAGGATCGTTTACCCCCGGGACCGTCTGGTAGAAAACCCGGCTGGCCTGATCCGCCTCGATGACGCCGGGTGCGCGCTGCGCCTTGTTGTACGCACCGCGGAACGTGATGTCCTCGATCGGCGCCCACAGCCCCTCGACCTTCCACGTGTCGAACTTGCCCGGAAGCCGATTATACTTGGACAGACGGTAGCCGGCATTGACCTGGAGCAGCTTGGTCCACGGCCGATCCTCGATCAGGGGTGCCTGTGCCTCGGCATTTACCTCCCAGACATTCTGGGTGAACGTCGCATCGTCGCCACTGCCGTTTTGGCGGGCTATCTCGTCAAAGGCTCGGACGAATTTCTCTGCGCGAAACTCACTGCCGAACGCGACCGCGATGCCCTGTCCGGCCCATGGCGAGGTGATGCCGTACCGGCCCAGATCGGCAGACAGCGTCGCCAGTCCCTGCCACAGGCTTGGGACCGAGATAGAGGAGCCGAACACGTTGTAGAACAGATACTCATTGAGCGCGGCGTTGTTGTTGTTGGCCCTAAAGGCGTCGAACGGCACGCAATTCGGATCGCTGACGCCGTTTACCGGCTTGCAGGTCGGCACGCCGCCCACGTTCACCACCTGCAGCGCGCGCTGCAGCCGATCGAAATTCGGGATCGGCTGCCCCTGGAACGTCGTCTTGTTGCGAGCGTACATGCCGACCAGGTCATAGCTCCAGACGTCGTCGAGCACGCGCCCACGCAGTCCCGCCGTCACCCGGAAGCCGCGGTTTAAGATTTCCTGATCGGCGGGGGGCAAACCATCGAAGCGATAGCGGATATCCAGCGGCGCGTTGTCCGATGTTCCCGCGCGCGCCCCGCACAGCGTCTGCGCCTGCGAAGCTGACAGGAACGGATTGTCGCAGTTCACCAGATAGGGCTGGGAACCATAGGCGGTGAAGTTCAGTGTCCGGTTGAGTTGGGGATTACGCGACTTGTCGCGGTAGAAGAGCGCGCTCGAATACAGCTCGATATCGTCGGACAGCTTGGCGGTCAGGAAACCGCCGGTGTTGACCCGCTCAAACTCACGCTGGGAACTGAATCCGTCAAAGGGATTGGCGACGGTGTTCGGGCCGGAGTTGATGGGGACGAAACTGCGCGATCCATCGGGATTGTTGACGAACTGCGTATTCGCGCTCGGTCCCGCCTGCGGGATGATCGTGCCGTTCGGAGTGAAGCTGGCCCGCGTACAGGCCAGCGGGCCGTCCTTCACCGGCTGTGCGACCTCGCATGCCGAATAGGATCGCGCCGCCAGCGGAATGATGTCGGAGTGGTTGTAGTTGACGAATCCGGTGATGTTCACCCGTCCGTCGAACAGGTTCTTGCCCAGCGCCAAGTTGACGTTGACGCGCGCGCCGTCGTTGGTCAGCCCCCGATCCGCGGGCAAGAAAGCCCGCCCGGCCGCGTCGGTGACTGCGTTGGCCCGGTTGTTATGGTTGAAGAAGCTGTAATTGCTCGTCAGGTTCACCCCGTCGAAATTCTTCTTCAGGACATAGTTGACGACCCCGGAGATGGCGTCGGACCCGTAGACCGACGATGCGCCGCCGCTCAGCACGTCGATACGCTCGACCAATGCGGTCGGAATGATGCCGACGTCCGCGCCGTTCGCCAGGCCCATGCGCAACCCGTCGACCAGCATCAGCGTACGCTCATAGCCCAAGCTGCGCAGCTTGATGCGCTGGCGCCCGGTGTCCGAATCGGCGTAATTCTGCTCCGCGTTCGCCTGCACTTGCGGCAGTCGGTTGAGCACGTCCTCGATCGTGGTGGCACCCTGGATGGCGATGTCACTGGCGGTGGTGGTGGCGATCGGCGCCGCCGATTTGTTGTTCGGACGGACGATGCGGGTGCCGGTGACGACGACGTCGTCCGATCGGTCAGCCGCCGGGTCGCTGTCCTGTGCCGCGGCGAGCTTGGCGGACGCGACAGGGTCGCCGATCGATGCAGCGGTAGTATCTTGCGCGCCCGGCTGGGCGGCGGGTTCCGTTTGCGCAACCGCCGGCACCGCCAGCAGCGCCGCGACACAACACGTGGTCGCCCAGACACTTTTCAACGATATCATCATCTTTCCCCTTCTTGCAGGATAGTCCTGCTTGCCCATCCGGGAATTAGGGGAGGCGCCCCCGCCCCGCGTTCCGAGATGTTTCAGCATCGGCGATGATCTCACGACATCGTCCGGCTTCGAAACTGACACGGCTACCGGGTGCGTGACAATACCAATCGGAACGTCACCAGGGACAGGCACTCACTTCCGCGATAATTTCGTGAAACAGTGCAGTTTTGCTGCATACCAATCCAGTCTGAAGGATACCAATATAGCGCAACTTCGCCGACCCCGGCGGGCTGCGGTTCGCTCGCCGCGCATCGTACACGGAGCAGGTGACCACCCAAGTATTCGGCTGTCTGACCGGTCGTGTCGGCAAACAGCGGGGCAGGTGCCCGCCTTGGGTTGCGAGGCTCAAGCGCCGCGCAGTATCAGGCGATCGTTTCCAGCAGCCCTTCGAACAGCGCGCGGCCGTCTATTCCGCCGTGGCCGGGTGCGATGCGGCGTTCCGGGTGGGGCATCATGCCCAGCACGTTGCCGCGGGCGTTGACGATGCCAGCGATGTCCCGCGCGGCGCCGTTGACCGGGTTGGCGTAGCGGAACGCGACTTGCCCTTCGCCTTCCAGCCGGTCCAGCGTGTCGGCGTCGGCGAAATAATTGCCGTCGTGGTGCGCGACCGGCACGGTGATCGTGTCGCCTGCGCGGTAGCCCGCAGTGAACGGCGAGCGCGCGGCGCCGACCGTCAGCGCGACGTCGCGGCAGACGAAGTTCAACCCCGCATTGCGCATCAGCGCGCCGGGCAGCAGCCCCGCTTCGGTCAGCACCTGAAAGCCGTTGCAGACGCCCAGCACGGGCACACCGGCGCCCGCCGCTTCGACGACCGCGCGCATGATCGGTGATCGCGCGGCGATCGCGCCGGAGCGCAGATAATCGCCGTAGGAAAAGCCACCGGGCACCGCGATGCAGCCCAATCCTTCGGGCAATTGCGTGTGGGCATGCCAGACCATCGTCGGCGCGGTGCCGGTCACCGCCTCCAGCGCCACCGCGAGGTCGCGGTCGCAATTGGAGCCGGGGAAGACGATGACTGCGGACTTCACGCCCGCTCCACCCGGTAATTCTCGATCACGGTATTCGCCAGCAACTGGCGGCACATGGCGTCGATCGTGGCGTCGGTGGTGTCGTCCGACACGTTCATCTCTATCAATTTGCCGGCGCGCACGCTGTCCACCCCGCCGAAGCCCAGGCCGGTGAGCGCGTGTTCGATCGCCTTGCCCTGCGGATCGAGCACGCCGGGTTTCAGGGTCACGAAAACCTTGATCTTCATGGCCGTCCGCTCCTTACTTGCCGCGCCGCTTGCGATGGCTGTCGAGATCGAGCACCGCGCCGTCCTCTCCCTCTGGCAGCAGGCCCAGGCGGCGGGCGACTTCCTGATAGGCTTCCGCTTCGCCCCCCAGATCCTGACGGAAGCGGTCCTTGTCCATCTTGTCGTTGGTTTCCATGTCCCACAGCCGGCAGCCGTCCGGGCTGATTTCGTCCGCCAGGATGATGCGACCGTAGTCGTTGTCCCAGATGCGGCCGAATTCCAGCTTGAAATCGACCAGCCGGATGCCGACGCCGGCGAACAGCCCGCACAGGAAGTCGTTCACCCGGATCGCCAGGTCGGCGATGTCGTGCATCTCCTCCTGGCTGGCCCAGCCGAAGGCGGCGATATGTTCGTCGGTGATCATCGGATCGCCGAGCGCATCGTCCTTGTAATAATATTCGATGATCGTGCGCGGCAGCTTCGTGCCTTCCTCGATCCCCAGCCGTTTGGACAGCGAACCGGCGGCGACGTTGCGGATCACGACTTCGATGGGCACGATTTCGACCTGGCGGATCAATTGCTCGCGCATGTTCAGGCGGCGGATGAAATGGGTCGGCACGCCGATATGATCGAGAAGCGTGAAGACATGCTCGCTGATGCGGTTGTTCAGCACGCCCTTGCCGTTGATCGTGCCCTTTTTCTGCGCGTTGAAGGCGGTCGCGTCGTCCTTGAAATACTGGATCAGCGTGCCGGGTTCCGGCCCCTCGTACAGGATCTTGGCCTTGCCTTCGTAGATCTGACGGCGTCGAGCCATGCGCACATCCCCTGAAAAAACGCCCGTCAAAACACAGGCGCCCCGGCGGCGCGGGTCAGCGGCTCCGGGGCGGTATGGGCGCGGGCTATAGGCGAAGGGTGCCGGGGGTGCAATCATTCGGCAGGGCCGATCAATCGTTCCCACCTTTGGCGGCCCCACCGCCGCCAGACCAGCCAGATCAGCAGCAGCGCGATACCGGGCGGCCCCAGCGTCGCCAGCAGCCAGATCGCCCAGATCAATGTCGTGCGGGTGGAGGACAATGCCGCATCCGCGCTGTCGCGCAGCGCATTGCCGAAGCCGACGCCGCGGCCGGCCTGATAACTGAACGCCATCGGCGTATCCGCCAGCCGCGCCGCCTGCGCGCGCGCAGCCGCAGCCTGGGATCGTTCGGCCTCGGCGCGCGCGGCCCTTCGTTCTTCGAGGCCTTGCCGCTCGGCGGCCGGCAGTCGGGGATCGCGAAGGCGTCGCTCCAAATCGGCGGCGTCCGCTCCGGCGGTTCGCTCCTCGGCCCGCGCCTCGGCGATCGCCGGCTGCATATCCTCTCCGGTGATCTCTGCGCCGACGAGGGTGGCACCGATTTTATCGGCGGACCATATGGCATCGCGCCCGAAGCGGCGCGCGATTCCGGCAGCGACCTTGACCGAAAGCGATGCGGACGCCTGGCCATCGCGATCGACGGTGTACGTCAGCCCGGTGATCCGGCAATTGGCGAGGCCAGCATGCTCGCATGCCTGCGCGTGCGTTTCTTGCAAGTCGCTGATTTCGCGTGAGGGGAGTTCGAACGCGTAGCCGTAGGTGAACGCCACGCCCGCGCTGGCATTCCCGCCGATATCGGGTGCTTCCCTGCCGTCCGGTGCCTTGCTGCACGCCGCCAGACACAGGCTCGCCAAAACGATCGACCGCTTGCGCATCGCTATTCCTCCCACCCACATGCAATCAACATCATCCAAGTAGGAATTGGCGTCAACCGGCCTGACGGCGTTGCTGGATTTGAAGGAAAAGGATTGCGGACGGACGAGGCGACGGCCCGATTAGTTCGGCGTCTGCTCGAACGCCGCCCGCACCAGCCGCTTCGCTTCGTCCCAGGCGGCGCTGCCCGGTGCGACCAGTTCGACGTGGCCGGTGCGGGGGACGGTGTGGAGGGTCGCGCGGTCGCCGGCGGCTTGTGCGAGCGCGGTGTAATCGGTGGCGAAGACATAGGGGATGATCTTGTCCTCGCGCCCGTTCACCAGATCCTGCGGCACATGCAGCGGCAGGAGGCGGGGGATGGAGGTGTCGGCATAGGGATCGCGCCGGGCATGACCGCCATCGGTGCCGATCAGCTTGGCGACGACCTCGCTGCCGCAGCCGTTTTCGGGCGTGGCGGCGGTCCGTTCCAGATCGGGCAGGCCGCCCAGGCTGATGACATGCGCGATCTTGAGCGGCCGGCGGCTACGCAGCGGGCTCGACCGCGGCAGGCGGGGGCGAGCGGC
>NZ_DASVTO010000045.1:0-14844 GCF_036387535.1 Sphingomonas sp. | reverse complement strand
CATCCGCCGCACCGGCCGCTTCATTGCGCGATCCCGTCGACCAGCACCGCCTCACCCAGCCTGGCCAGCACCGTCTCGCCCGCCAGCGTCCGCTGGCCCAGCGCCACGCGCGGCAACGTGCCAGCCGGCAGATACACGTCGACGCGGCTGCCGAAGCGGATCAGCCCGACCCGTTGCGCTCGGGCCACCAGGTCGCCCGGCTTCACGAACGGCACGATCCGGCGCGCGACCAGCCCGGCGATCTGCGTAAAGCCGATTCGCGTCCCATCGGCACCCTCGACCAGGATATGCTGACGCTCATTGTCCTCGCTTGCCTTGTCGAGGTCCGCGTTCAGAAACTTGCCGGAGATATAGATGACCTGACGGATCGTGCCCGCGATCGGCGATCGGTTGATGTGCACATCGAACACGCTCATGAAGATCGAGATCCGGGTCATCGGCAGGCTGCCGAGCCCGTCCGGCCCCTCCAGTTCGCGCGGTGGCGGCACGGTCGCGATCATGGTGATCAGCCCGTCGGCGGGCGCGATGATCAGCCCCTCCCCCAGCGGCGCGGTGCGGATCGGATCGCGGAAGAAGGCCGCGACCCAGGCGGTGATGCCGACGAACGCGAAGCCGAGCTCGTCCCAGATGAAGAACAGCAGCAGGACCGTGATCGCGGCCGAGATCAGGACGAACTTGCGGCCATCCGGGTGGATGGATGGAAAGCGCCATTTGATGGTGGTGGTGCCGACGTCCGGCTTTTCGAGCGATGTCATGCCCGCACCCTAGCAGCGTGGCGCAATCTGACAATGACGTGGGTGCGCCGTGGCACGGCGGCGGCGGTGACGTGGGGGCATCGTGGTTCCGCCCGGTTGATCCGCGCGGCATCGTCCCGTAAGCGACGCTCAACTTTCTCCTATCCGGAACAGGGCGAACCCGCATGGCCAAGATCAAGGTACACACTCCCGTCGTGGAGATGGACGGCGACGAGATGACCCGCATCATCTGGGCCTGGATCCGCGAGCGGCTGATCCTTCCCTATCTCGACATCGACCTGCAATATTATGATCTCGGCATGGAAAATCGCGATGCGACGGACGATCGCGTCACGGTCGAAAGCGCGAAGGCGATCCAGAAATACGGCGTCGGCGTCAAATGCGCGACGATCACGCCGGACGAGGCCCGCGTCGAGGAGTTCGGCCTGAAGAAGATGTGGAAGTCGCCCAACGGCACCATCCGCAATATCCTGGGCGGCGTCGTCTTCCGCGAACCGATCGTCATCCGCAACGTGCCCCGGCTGATCCCCGGCTGGACCGACCCCATCGTCGTCGGCCGCCACGCGTTCGGCGACCAGTATCGCGCGACCGATTTCAAGGTGCCGGGCCCCGGCAAGCTTAAGATGATCTGGGAAGGCGAAGACGGCCAGCGGATCGAGGAAGAGGTTTTCAACTACCCCTCCGCCGGCGTCGCGATGGGCATGTATAATCTGGATGATTCGATCCGCGATTTCGCCCGCGCGTCGATGAACTATGCGCTGCAGCGCGGCTGGCCGCTGTATCTGTCGACCAAGAACACGATCCTGAAGGCCTATGACGGTCGTTTCAAGGATCTGTTCGCCGAGGTGTTCGCGGCGGAGTTCGTCGACAAGTTCAAGGCGCGCAACATCGTCTACGAACATCGCCTGATCGACGACATGGTCGCATCCGCGCTGAAATGGAGCGGGAAGTTCGTCTGGGCCTGCAAGAATTATGACGGCGACGTGCAGTCGGATCAGGTCGCGCAGGGCTTCGGCTCGCTCGGTCTGATGACCTCGGTGCTGCTGTCGCCCGACGGCAAGACGGTCGAGGCCGAAGCAGCACATGGCACCGTGACCCGCCATTACCGCATGCACGAGAAGGGCAAGGCGACGTCGACCAACCCGATCGCGTCGATCTTCGCATGGACTGGCGGTCTCAAGTTCCGCGGCCAGTTCGACAACACGCCCGATGTCACGCGCTTTGCCGAAACGCTGGAGCGGATCTGCATCGAAACCGTCGAACAGGGCGCGATGACCAAGGATCTGGCGATCCTGATCGGCCCGGATCAGCCCTGGATGACCACCGAGCAATTCTTCGAGGCGATCGTCCAGAATCTCGACAAGGCGATGGCGAGCGCTGCCTGACGGAACGCCCGACCCGGTCCCCCGTTCATCCGCCGACGGACGAACGGGGGACAGCATGACAAAGAGTACACGCGCACGCCTGGAGGTGCGCACCGCGATGCCGGCGGATGCCGCCGGGATCATCCAGCTGATCGATCGCGTCTATCCGCGGATGAGCAGCTATACCGCCGGCCAGATCCGGGGGCAGATCAACAATTTTCCCGATGGGCAGTTCGTCGCTATCTATGACGACACGATCGTCGGCTATTGCGCGTCGTCGCGGCTGGATGAAACCGTGGTCATGTCGCCGCATGACTGGGAACAGATTTCCGGCAACGGCTTCGGATCGCGGCACGACCCGACCGGAGACTGGCTGTACGGGTTCGAGATGTGCGTCGATCCCGAACGCCGCGGCCTCCGGATCGGAAAGCGCCTGTACGAAGCGCGCCGCGCCCTGGCCGAACGTCTGGAATTGCGCGGGATAGCCTTTGGCGGCCGCCTGCCGGGGTATCGCCGCGTCCGCGACAAGGTGGATGGGCCCGCCGCCTATATCGAACAGATCACGGCCGGCACGCTGCGCGATCCGGTGATCGGGTTCCAGCTAGCGAACGGGTTCGAACCGGCCGGGGTGCTGCCGCGCTACCTGCCGGAGGACAAGCAATCCGGTGGGGCCGCAGCGCTGATGGTGTGGCGCAACCCCTATGTCGATCCCAACGAAGCCGCCAAGTTCCGGGTGCCGCGCGGGATCGAGAGCGTCCGCCTCGCCACCGTCCAGTTTCAGGCGCGCGCGGTCGCCGATTTCGCGGAGTTCGTGCGCAACGTCGAATATTTCGTGGACGTGGCGTCCGACTACAAGGCGGATTTTGTCGTCTTTCCAGAGCTTTTCACGCTGTCCCTGCTATCGTTCGAGAAGCGGGAACTGTCGCCGATGGATGCGATCGACCGGTTGACCGAGCATACCACGCCGCTGGTCGCGGAACTCAGTCGCATGGCATTGGAATATAATGTCAACATCATCGGCGGGTCGCACCCGACCCGCGCGGCCGATGGCGACATCCAGAACATCGCCTATGTCTGCCTGCGCGACGGATCGGTGCATGGGCAGGAGAAGATCCACCCCACCCCCAACGAGCGCTATTGGTGGAAGATCAAGGGCGGCGATTCGATCGACACGATCCAGACCGATTGCGGCCCGATCGGCGTACTGATCTGTTACGATAGCGAGTTTCCGGAACTCGCCCGCCGGCTGGTCGACGAAGGCGCGCGGATCATCTTCGTCCCATTCTGCACCGACAGCCGGCAGGGCTATCTGCGCGTCCGTTATTGCGCCCAGGCTCGCGCGATTGAGAATCAATGTTATGTCGTGATGTCGGGCAACGTCGGAAACCTGCCCAATGTCGACAATATGGACATCCAATATGCGCAATCGGCGATCCTGACGCCGTGCGATTTCCCGTTCGCGCGCGACGGCATCGCCGCCGAATCGAGCGAGAATGTCGAGACGCTGACGATCGCCGACGTGAATCTGGCCGATCTTACCTGGGCCCGGGCGGAAGGGACGGTGCGCAACCTCGCCGATCGCCGGTTCGATCTGTACGCGATCGACTGGAGCAATCGCCCGCAAGGCGAAAAGCCGCATGTCGACAGCCGGCCGATGGGGACACGCGCACCCGGCGGCGGTTGATGGCCGGTAGCATGACATAAGGGGGTGACAGACGGCGCCGGATACCGAAAGGTCCGGACATGGCGCTTCCGATCAACTCCGACGGGTTCAGCGATACGCTGGTGATCCTGGGTGCGGCCGGGCTGGTGATCCCGGCCTTCGCCCGCGCGCGGGTGAACCCCGTCATCGGGTTCATCCTGGTCGGCATGCTGGTCGGTCCGGCCGGGCTCGGGGCATTGTCGGGGCGATTTCCCTGGCTCTACCATGTCACCATTTCCGACCCGGCGGCGATCGAACCGTTCGCGGAATTCGGCATCGTGCTGCTGCTGTTCTCGATTGGGCTGGAACTGTCGTTCCGCCGGCTCTGGTCGATGCGCGTCGATGTGTTCGGGCTTGGTGCCGCCGAACTGATCCTGTCCGCCGGGCTGATCGGTGGCGCGCTCTATCTGTTGGGGCAGGAAACCGGCGGCGCGCTGGGGCTCGGGCTGGCGCTCGCCTTGTCGTCCACGGCGTTGGTGCTGCCGATCGCGGGCATGCGCAGCCCGGTCGGCAAGGCGGCGTTCGCGATGCTGCTGTTCGAAGATCTGGCGCTGGTGCCGATCATCTTCCTGCTCGGCGCGCTTGCCCCGGTCGCGGCGGACACCGGCTGGGACGGGCTCGTCCGCACGCTGGTGCTGGGCGGGGCGACCGTCATCGGCATGCTGGTGCTCGGTCGGCTGCTGTTGCCCCGGCTGTTCGCGCAGGCGGCGCGGACCAAGAGTCCGGAACTGTTCCTGGCCGCCAGCCTGCTGGTCGTGATCCTGGCCAGCGTCGCCACCACCGCCGCCGGCCTGTCGCCGATCGTGGGGGCGTTGCTGGCCGGCATCCTGATCGCGGAAACCGACTATCATGCCGAGGTCGAGGCGATGACCGCGCCGTTTCGCGGGCTGGCGCTGGGCGTGTTCCTGATCACCGTCGGAATGTCGGTCGACCTGCGGCTGATCGCGGGCAACTGGATGCCGCTCACCACGGCGGTGGTGGGTGTCGTCGCGGGCAAGGCGGTGGTGACCGGATTGCTGCTCCGCCTGCGCGGCGCCCGGCGCGGCCTGGCGGCGGAGGTCGGACTGCTGATGGCATCCCCGTCCGAAACCACGCTGATCGTGCTGGCGACCGCGGCGCAGGCGCAGCTGATCCAGCCATCGACCGCCGCCTTCTGGCAAATCGTGACCGCGCTCGGGCTCACCATCACCCCCTTGCTTGCCCGCGTCGGCAGCGACCTGTCGCGGCGGGCGGAGCGCGCCGCTGGCCATGAACCCGCGCCCGACAGCATCGATCCCGGCGGCACGATCATCATCGGCTGCGGCCGCGTCGGCCGGCTGGTGGCGCAGATGCTGGACGCGCATCGCCAGCCTTATGTAGCGATCGAGGCGGATGTCGACGCGGTGGCGCATGCGCGCCGCCGCGGCTACAATGCGCAGTTCGGGGATATCGTCCGCCCCGGCATGATCGAGCGGCTGCGGCTGGATCAGGCCGCGGCGCTGGTGCTGACGATGGACGACCCCGCGCAGCTGGTCCGGATCACCCGCAAGGTGCGCGATCAACACCCCGCCCTCACCATCGTCGCGCGCGCCCGCGATCCCAACCATGCCGCGGAACTCTACCGCGCGGGCGTCACCGATGCCGTACCCGAAACGCTGGAAAGCTCGCTGCAGCTGTCGGAGGCGGTGCTGGTCGATCTGGGCGTCGCGATGGGGCCGGTGATCGCGTCGATCCACACCAAGCGCGCCGAATTGCGCAGCAAGATCATGGAAATGAGCGCGATCGACCACGAACCGCGCCTGCAACGCCGCCGCCTGAGCGACGCACCCGCGGAGGGCGGGGTGGAGTGACGACGGCGTGGTGGCCGCTGGGACAGCTGCTGAATGGGCCGACGGCCATGGCACAAGGCACGATCAGCGCACCGCAAGCGATGGCACGGGCACGCGCGATGATCGGTACTCCGTCCCCGTGCCGCCGGGCCGCTGTTCCGGCGAACACGGTCGTTGTCTGCGCCCGCGATCATGACCGTGACGGGCTCTACCGCGGGCCGGAGGAAATCCGTAACGAACCGAAGCCGCGCGGGGCTGGTGCAGCAACCGCATGGGGTACGCGTAATCTCGACGCAGAGGACGCGGCACTGGCCGGGCGGCCGAACGGCAGTTCTCCCGACGGAGCGGGTGGGCAAAGCGGCCTCACGCAGAAAATCCGCCGTGAATGGGAGCGTGAACGCCAGGCGATTGACGCACGGCAGCCGGAGTAACGCGCACCTCGACCGGGCTGATTGCATGTGCCCGCTATGCCGGAACCGGTGTCTCCATCAGCACCGCGCGCACCGCGTCCAGCGCCGCCGGCCCCGCATCGCCGTCGGGTCCGCCGCCCTGCGCCATGTCGGGGCGGCCGCCGCCGCCCTGCCCGCCCAATGCCGCCACCGCGGCCTTGACCAGGTTCACGCTGCTATGGGTGGCGAGCAGGTCGGCGGTGACGCCGACCGCGACCGAGGCGCGACCGTCCTTCACCGCGACGATCGCGACCACGCCCGATCCGATCCGCTGCTTGGCCTCGTCCACCAGCCCGCGCAGGCCCTTCGGATCGAAATCGTCCAGCACCTGACCGACGAAGGCGATGCCGCCCACGGTTTCGCTCTCGACCGGCGCGGCGCCTCCGCCGCCGGTCGCCAGCGCCTTCTTCGCATCGGCCAGTTCGCGTTCCAGCCGGCGACGGTCGTCGACCAGCGCCTGCACGCGGGCGGTGACCTCGTCAGGTGAGGTGCGCAGCGTGGCGGCGATCTCGCGCAGCCGGTCCTCGCGCGTGGTCAGCCACATCCGCGCCGCCTCACCGGTCAGCGCCTCGATCCGGCGGACGCCCGACGACACTGCGCTTTCGCCCACGATCTTGAACAGCCCGATCTGGCCCAGCGCGCCGACATGCGTGCCGCCGCACAACTCGATCGAATAAATGCCCTCGGGCGTCCGGCCCATCGACAGGACGCGGACCTCCTCGCCATATTTCTCCCCGAACAGCGCCATCGCGCCCTCGGCAATCGCCTCGTCCGGCGTCATCAGCCGGGTGGTAACGACGTCGTTTTCCCGGACATGGCGGTTCACATCGGCCTCGACCACGGCGATATCCTCCGCCGTCATCGGTCGCGGCTGCGAAAAGTCGAAGCGCAGCCGGTCGGGTGCGACCAGGCTTCCCTTCTGCGCGACATGCGCGCCCAGCCGATCGCGCAAGGCCGCGTGCAGCAAATGGGTGGCGCTGTGGTTCGCGCGGATCCGTCCGCGCCGGTCGACATCGATGGCCAGATGCACGGTGTCGCCCACCGCCACGCTGCCGGCCTCGATCCGCGCCCGGTGCGCATGCAACCGCCCCAGCGGCTTGCCGGTGTCCGCGACGGCGGCATGCAAACCGCCGTCGGAGGTGATCGTGCCGGCATCACCCACCTGCCCGCCGCTTTCCGCGTAGAAAGGCGTCTGGTTGGTCAGGATCGTCACAGCGTCGCCGGTTCCTGCCCGTTCGACCCGCGCCCCGTCGCGGATGATCGCGACGACCTTGGCATCGCCTTCCTGACCCGAATAGCCGGTGAATTCGGTGCTCCCCAATTCCTCGGCGATGTCGAACCAGATTTCGTCCGATGCCTTTTCGCCCGATCCCTTCCAGGCCGCCCGCGCCGCCGCCTTCTGCTCCGCCATCGCGGCATCGAAGCCGGCGCGATCGACCGTGCGGCCCTGGGCACGGAGCGCATCCTCGGTCAGGTCATAGGGGAAACCGAACGTGTCATAGAGCTTGAACGCCACCCGCCCGTCCAGTTCGCCCTCGGCGGGCATCGTCGCGGTGGCATCGTCCAGCAGTCGCAGCCCGTTGGCCAGCGTCTGCCGGAACCGCGTCTCCTCCAGCTTCAGCGTCTCTTCGATCAGCGCCTGCGCCCTCACCAGTTCGGGATAAGCGACGCCCATTTCCGCGATCAGGCTGGGCACCAGCCGGTGCATCAGCGGTTCGGCCGCGCCCAGCAGATGCGCGTGCCGCATCGCGCGCCGCATGATCCGCCGCAGCACATAACCGCGTCCCTCATTCGCCGGCAACACGCCGTCCGCGACCAGGAAGCCGGCGGCGCGCAGATGATCCGCGATCACGCGGTGGGACGCCTTGGTGGCCCCGGTCGCGGCGGTGCGGGTCAGGTCCGACGACGCGGCGATCAGCGCCTTGAACGTATCGGTATCATAATTGTCGGTGACGCCCTGCATCACCGCGGCGATCCGTTCCAGCCCCATGCCGGTGTCGATCGACGGACGCGGCAGCGTGACCCGCTCCTCCTTCGTCACCTGGTCATATTGCATGAACACCAGGTTCCAGATCTCGACGAAGCGGTCGCCATCCTCGTCCGGGCTGCCCGGCGGCCCGCCCGGAATATGGTCGCCATGGTCGTAGAAGATTTCGGAGCATGGCCCGCACGGCCCGGTATCGCCCATCGCCCAGAAATTGTCGGAGGTCGGGATGCGGATGATCCGCTGTTCCGGCAGGCCGGCGATCTTGCGCCACAGGTCGAACGCCTCGTCGTCGGTATGATAGACGGTGGCGGTCAGCCGGGCCGGGTCCAGCCCCCAGTCCCGCGTCAGCAGCGTCCAGGCATGCAGGATCGCCTGTTCCTTGAAATAATCGCCGAACGAGAAATTACCGAGCATTTCGAAGAAGGTATGATGCCGCGCCGTGTAACCGACATTGTCGAGATCATTATGCTTGCCCCCCGCGCGCACGCATTTCTGCGAGGATGTCGCGGTGACATAGGGTCGCGTTTCCAACCCGGTAAAGACGTTCTTGAACGGTACCATGCCCGCATTCACAAACATCAGTGTCGGGTCGTTCTGCGGCACCAGCGGCGCCGACGGGACGATGCGATGCCCCGCCCCCCCGAAATAATCGAGGAAGGAACGGCGGATATCGTTGGTCGATGTCATGCGCCCGGCTTAATCGACGGCCCGCCGCTTCTCAAGCATGTCGGTTGGCGGTTTATGCATAGGCGTAGGGACCGCCGCGTTCCAGCGCGCGGGCGTAGGCCGGACGCGCGTGGCAGCGTTCGAGCCAGTCGATCAGGTGCGGGCGCGACGCATCCAGCCCGGCGCGCGCGCGCGATGCCTCGACCGGGAAACTCATCATGATATCGGCCGCGGTGAAATCATTGCCCGCGAACCAGGGCCGGCCGGCGAGTTCCGTCTCCAGCCAGTCGAGATGCGTATCCAGCATCCCCTGCACCGGCTTCTTCGCCGGCAGGCCCAGCACGCCGAGCCGGTTCAGCACCAGCAGCGCCAGCAGCGGCGGCATCATCGATCCTTCGGCATAATGCAGATATTGGCGGTAGCGGAGCGCCGCATCGCGGTTGCCCGGCGGCCCGAACGTGCCACCCGCCTTTTCGATCAGATATTCGACGATGGCGGCGGTTTCGATCACCAGCCGCCCGTCATCCGCGATCATCGGCGACTTGCCGAGCGGATGGACCGCCTTCAGCGCGGGCGGCGCCAGCATCGTCTTCGGGTCGCGTTCGTACCGCACGACCTCATAGGGAAGGCCGAGTTCCTCCAGCAGCCACAGGATGCGCTGCGACCGCGAATTTTCAAGATGATGGACAATGATGGTCATGCTGGGCCTGAAGTTTGAGGGAAGGATCATCAGGCCGCATCCTGTGCCGCCTGCGGGTCAGCGTCGCTTCGTGCCGATATCGGTCCTGACGATGATCGGCGTGGAACAGCCACCCGACCGGCGGTCTATCGCCAGATACTGGCTGGCGGGTGGCAGGTCACCCAGTTTCTGTGCGCCGGCGGGCAACCGTGCGCCCACCGCGTGACGCGGGGCGGGCTCCGCACAGGCGGCGTATGGCCGTTCCGTCGATTGGGAACCAGCGGGCCGCGGCGCACCCTGCACGATCGCCGGCATCAGCATCAGCATCAGCAAGAGAAACAGCGCGCGCATCACGGGATCCTTTCGGCCGGATCCGAAGGATGCCGCAGGTCGCGGTCCGGTTCAAGCCGGCACGCCGGGTGACGCACATGGCTCGCTGCGCTAGACCACGGGCATGACCATGCTCAACGGGCTCGTCCCCGCCATCCTGATGATCGCCGTCATCGCGCTGCTGATCGGCGGCATCGCGATGCTGCGGCGGCGCGACCGGCGGCGCGGGGTGCTGATGATCATCGCCGCGGTCGTGTTCCTTGGCAACATCCTGATCCTCACCTGGCCGGCCGCGCCCTGATGCCGCGGCCGGCGCGGGAGTCAGCCCTTCAGCCGCATGTCGAGATAATTATCGACCGATCGCATCAATTGCGGCTGTTCATGTTCGAAAAAGTGGTTCGCACCCGGGATCACGTCATGATGGATGGTGATGTGCCGCTGGGTCCGCAGCTTGTCGACCAGCTTCTGCACCGCGCTCGGCGTCACCACCTCGTCGGCTTCGCCCTGGATGATGATTCCGGACGACGGGCACGGCGCCAGGAAGGTAAAGTCGTACATGTTGGCGGGCGGCGCGATCGAGATGAAGCCCTTGATCTCCGGCCGCCGCATCAGCAGCTGCATGCCGATCCACGCGCCGAAACTGACGCCTGCGATCCAGGTGGTCTGCGCCTCCGGATGGATCGACTGCACCCAATCGAGCGCGGATGCGGCATCGGACAGTTCGCCGACGCCGTTGTCGAACACGCCCTGCGATTTGCCGACGCCGCGAAAATTGAAGCGCAAGGTCGCGAAGCCGCGCCTGACGAAGGTCTGGTACAGCGCCTGCACCATGCGGTTGTTCATCGTGCCATTCGCCTGCGGGTGCGGATGCAGGATCATGGCGACCGGCGCACGCGGGCGGGGTCCGGGCTGGAAACGGCCTTCAAGACGGCCTTCGGGTCCGGGGAAAATGACTTCGGGCATCGCACCTGCTTCTTGGGTGGCGCACGCCAAGACGGGTGCGCGGTTCAGCGCGCTCCTATATGGGAGAATGCGGTTCAACCGCAATCATCGGAGATGCACCATCACCGGACGGCCTATCTATCTGGATCATGCCGCCACGACGCCGGTTTCCGCGGCGGCGCGTGCGGCAATGGCGGATGGGCTGGCGCGCTGGGCCAATCCCTCGTCTCCGCATGCCCCCGGCCGCGCCGCGCGGGCCGTGCTGGAGGATGCCCGCCAGCGGATCGCGCGCGCGCTCGGCTGGCCGCACACCCTGCTCTTCACCAGCGGCGCGAGCGAGGCGATCGCAATTGCGATGACCCGTACCCGCGTCGCGCGCCGGCTGGTTTCGGCGGTCGAACATGATGCGGTGCTGCGCGCTGCGGACACGGATCGGATCGCGGTGGATGCGCATGGCCGCGTCCGGTTGCCCGACATCGGCGGCGACGCGCCATGGCTGTTCGCGATTCAGTCGGCCAACAATGAAACCGGTGTTCTTCAGCCGCTCGCCGCCTTGGACGAACGCCTTCGCGCCGCTGGCCACCTGCTGCTCGCGGATTGCGCGCAGACCGCGGGCAAGCACCCGCTCCCCGCCGCCGACTTCATCGCGGTGTCCGCGCACAAGTTCGGCGGCCCGCCCGGCATCGGCGCGCTGCTGGTCCGCGACCTGGCGACGATCGTGCCATCGGGCGGACAGGAACAGGGCTATCGCGGCGGGACCGAGAATGTGCCCGCGGCACTGGGCTTCGCGGCCGCGCTGGAAGAAGGCGACGGCTGGGTGGCCGATGCCGCAACGCTGCGTACACGGCTGGAAGCGGGAATCGTCGCCGCCGGCGGATCGGTGATCGCGCGCGATGCGCCACGGATCGCCACGATCGGCGCCTACCGCCTGCGCGGGGTCGCCGCGACCAGCCAGTTGATCCGGCTCGACATGGCCGGCATCGCTGTTTCCGCCGGCAGCGCATGTTCGTCGGGCAGCCTGAAACCCAGCCATGTACTGGCCGCGATGGGCCTGGACGAAACCGCCGCGCGGGAGACGATCCGCGTCAGCATCGGGCGGGAGACGACGGCGGCCGAGATCGACGCGTTCCTGGCGGTCTATGCCGGCTTCGCGCGGCGGGCCGCGGCATGATCTATCTGGATTATCAGGCGTCGGCTCCGCTGGCGCCCGAAGCACGCGCGGCGATGCTGCCCTGGCTGGCGGAGGATGGGCACGCCAACCCGCATTCCCCGCACCGGGCCGGCCGCGCGGCGGCAGCCGCCGTCGAAGCGGCGCGTGCCCGCATCGTCGCGGCCGATCCCGCGCTGTCCGGCGGGCGATTGTTCTTCACCTCCGGCGCGACCGAAGCGGTCAACTGGGCGCTGATCGCCGGAATTGCCACCCTGCTGCCCGGCCGGCGGCGGATCGTGACGCTGGCGACCGAACATGCCTGTACGCTGGATACCGTCGCCTGGCTGGAACGGCAGGGGATCGAAACCGCCGTCCTTCCGGTCGGGTCCGACGGGCTGGTCGATCCGGAGGTGGCCGCGGCGGCGATCGACGATCGGACCGGCATCGTTGCCGTCATGCTGGTCAATAACGAAATCGGCACGATCCAGCCGATTGCTGACATCGCGGTGCGCGCCCGTGCCGCCGGTGCGCTGTTCCTGTGCGACGCGGTGCAGGGCTATGGCCGTGTGCCTTTGCCACCCGCCGATCTGATCGCGCTGTCCGCGCACAAGATTCATGGTCCGAAAGGCGTCGGCGCCCTGTTCGTGCGCGACGGACTGACGCTTCCGCCGCTGTTGCACGGCGGCGGGCAGGAAGGCGGCACGCGTTCGGGAACGCTGTCGCCGATGCTGTGCGCCGGGTTCGGGGCGGCCGCCAGCGTGGCGGCCGATCGCCGCGACGGCGATGCCGCGCATGTCGTGGCGCTCGCCCGCCGATTGCGGGCGGCGTTGCCGGACTGGACCGTCAACGGATCGACCGCGCACCGTTATCCCGGCAATCTCAGCCTGCGCCGAAACGGGATCGATGCCGGCCGGCTGATTTCCGGATTGCGCGATATCGCCTTTTCCGCGGGCTCCGCCTGTGCCAGCGGTTCTGGGCGGCCGAGCCATGTACTGCGCGCGATCGGCCTGGATGACGCCGCGGCGCGCACGACGATCCGGCTGGGGTTCGGCCGCTACACGACCGAGGAGGATATCGACATCGCTGCCGACCAGATCACCCGCGCCGCAATCGCCCAACAGGCGTTCGCCGCATGACGCGGATCCGCTTCCTTGGGCCCGATGGAGGTCCGACCGGCGAAACCGATGCGCCCTCCGGTACGCGGCTGCTCGATATCGCACAGGCGATCGGGCAGCCGTTGGAAGGCACATGCGAAGGGCAGATGGCCTGTTCCACCTGCCATGTCATCGTGGCGGCGGGCGATTTCGATCGCCTGCCCCGCGCGTCGGAACAGGAGGATGACCTGCTCGATCTTGCGCCTCACGTCACCCGCACCAGCCGGCTCGCCTGCCAGATCCTGCTCGACGGATCGCTGGACATGCTGACCGTGCGCCTGCCGGGGTCCGCCCGCGACATGCAGGGGCGCTGACCTAACCCTTCAACCAGCCGCGCCGGTCCAGCTGTACCTCGGTCTGGGCCGGCACATGATCGGCGGCGCGCCCGAACAATCCGACCAGCTCGACATGCGTCGACCATCGGAATTGCCCCACCGGCACCACCTGTTGCAGCACCCAGCCGCCGGCGATCAGGTTCTTTGCATCCCGCGCGAAGGTGGCGGGGTTGCAGGAGACATAGGCCAGCCGCCGCACGCGCGTTGCCGCTGCCAGCGCCGGCATCTGTTCGCGCGCGCCGGCACGCGGCGGATCGATCACCACCGCATCGAACCGGTCCAGTTCCGCGGTCGTCAGCGGTCGCCGGAACAGATCGCGATGTTCGACGAACAGCGGCAACTGCCCCGCTGTACCCGCCGACTTCAGCGCGGCGGCCGATCCGCGGGATCCCTCTGCGGCATAGACTTTCGCCCGCGCCGCCAGCGGCACCGCGAAGGTGCCAAGCCCCGCAAACAGGTCGGCCACCGTCGCCGCATCGCCGACATGCGCCTGCACGATCGCGCGGAGCGCCGCTTCGCCATCCTCGGTCGCCTGCAGGAACCCGCCGATCGGCATCGGCACCGCCGTCCCGGCCAATGTCACCGTCACCGGCTGCGGTTCCCAGCGCGGCTCGGCACCGTGGCCTTCGTCGATCGACAGGCGGGCGAGCCGGTGGCGCTGCGCAAAGTCGGTGACCGCCTCGATCGCGGCCAGCCCTTCCACCTTCACCTTGTCGATCAACAGGTCGATGCCCTGGTCGGTCAGCGTCATCTGCACCTCCGCCTTGCCCTTGCGCGGTGGCATCAGCAGCCCGAGCAGCCCGCGCAGCGGCGCCACCAGCGCGAACAGTTCGGGCGCGACGACATGGCATTCGTGCATGTCGACGATCTTGTGGGTCTCGGCCTCGTGAAACCCGATCAGCACCTGCTTGCCGAACCGTTCCGCCTTCATCGACGCGCGGCGGCGGCTGCATGGCGGCGACAACGTCGCGGGCGGCATGTCCGGGCGGTCGATCTGCTGCGATGCCAGCGCACCGGCGATGCGATCCGCGATGAACCAGCGCATGCCGTCGTCATCGACATGCTGCAATTGACACCCGCCGCATCGCGGAAAATGGCGGCAGGGCGGTGTCTGATGATGCGGACCGGGTTCGATCACGCCCCATGCGTCCAGGATGTCGAACGGCGCGGCCAGCGGCGCATGCCGGCCATCCGCGGTCACCCCCTCGCCATTGCCGGCGATCCGGACGATGCTGTCTACAGACATTGTTTCACTGCTTTCCCGATATGGTCGGCCAGGTCGTCGGCGACCAGCACCGCGCCCGCCGCATCCGCCGCCGCGCCGTGCAGCCAGACCGCCGCCTGCGCCGCGGCGAACGGATCGGCGATCCGTGCGCGCATCGCTGCCGTCAACCCTGCCAATACATCGCCCGTGCCTGCTGTCGACAACCAATGCGATGCCGGCGCCGCGATCCCCGCGCGCCCGTCCGGCGCCGCCACGACGGTATCCGCGCCTTTCAGCACGATCACGGCCTGCGCCTCGG
>NZ_DASVTO010000044.1:0-41412 GCF_036387535.1 Sphingomonas sp. | reverse complement strand
GACAAGGCCGGCTCTGGCGACCATGCGCGTCTCTACGACCTCGTCTGGAAGCGCGCGATGGCCAGCCAGATGGCGTCCGCCCGGCTGGAGCGGACGACGATCGAGCTGCTCGACGGCACAGGCCAGCACGGCCTGCGCGCGACCGGCCAGGTGGTGCTGTTCCCCGGATATCTCGCGCTGTACGAGGAAGGCCGCGACGATGCCGAGGACGAGGAAAGCCGCCGTCTGCCGCGGATGCAGGCGGGCGACGGCCCGGCGCGCAAGTCGGTCAGCGCCGAGCAGCATTTCACGCAGCCGCCGCCGCGCTATTCCGAAGCGAGCCTGGTCAAGAAGATGGAGGAACTGGGCATCGGGCGGCCATCGACCTATGCGTCGGTGCTGCAGGTGTTGAAGGACCGGGATTATGTCGCGGTCGAGAAGAACCGATTCACGCCCAACGAGAGCGGGCGGCTGGTGACGGCGTTCCTGGAACGGTTTTTCGAGCGCTATGTCAGTTATGATTTCACCGCCGGGCTGGAGAACAGCCTGGACGATGTGTCGGGTGGACGGGCGCAGTGGCAGGCGGTGCTGGATGCGTTCTGGCGCGATTTCAAGCCGAAGACGGCCGAGGTGATGGAGCAGAAGCCGTCCGAGGTGACGGCGGAGCTGGACCAGTTCCTGGGGTCCTATCTGTTCCCGGAGAAGGAGGATGGCAGCGATCCGCGGGCATGCCCCGCATGCGGCGATGGCAAGCTGGCGCTGCGTGGCGGGAAGTTCGGGGCGTTCGTCGCCTGTTCCAACTATCCCGAGTGCAAATATACGCGGCGGTTCGCGCAGGCGGGCGGAGCCGAGGCGGGCGCGGATACCGGGCCGGTCGCGCTGGGCATCGATCCGGAGACGCAGCTGGAGGTCAGCCGGCGGACCGGGCGGTTCGGGCCCTATGTCCAGCTGGGCGACGAGAAGGATGCCAAGCGCGCGTCGATCCCGAAGGATTTCGGGGCTGAGGTGGACCTGGAAGGGGCACTGAAGCTGCTGTCGCTGCCGCGGACGGTGGGCGCGCATCCGGAGACGGGCAAGGACATCACCGCGTCAATCGGGCGATATGGACCCTATTTGTTGCATGACGGCAAATATGCGCGGTTGCAGACCACCGCCGACGTATTCGAAACCGGGATGAATGCCGCCGTCGTCAAGCTGGCGGAAGCCGCGGCAGGCGGCGGGCGCGGACGCGGCGCGGCAAAGGAGCCGCTGGCGGCATTTGGCGACAGTCCGGTGACGGGCAAGCCGGTCAAGCTGATGGAAGGGCGGTTCGGCCCCTATGTCACCGATGGCGAAACCAACGCCACGCTGCCGAAGACCGCCGATCCGGCGACAATGACGGCCGACGAGGCGCTGGCGCTGCTGGCGGAACGTGCCGCGAAGGGGCCGGCCAAGGGCAAGAAGAAGCCGGCGGCGAAGAAGGCCGCACCGAAGAAGGCGGCAGCGGAGAAGGCCGCAACGAAGCCGGCGGCGGCGAAGAAGGCACCGGCGCGGAAGCCGGCCGCGAAGAAGGCGGCGGCGGAGTGATTGCGGAGGGCTTGTTCCGATTGCCGAGCACTGTTATAACTGCTGTATGAACAAGCCCGTCAAACTCGTCGCCGTCGGTAATTCCACCGGAGTCATTCTCCCGAAGGAGGTCCTTGCCAAGTTGCAGGTGGCGCAGGGCGACACGCTTAGCGTTACGGCGACGCAGGACGCGATCGAACTGCGGCGGCATGAAGCGGATTTCGAGGAGCAGATGGAGGTCGCGCGCGAGGTGATGCATCGCCGGCGTGCGGCCTTGCGCGAACTCGCCAAGTAAGCCGAACATGACGTGGAAATGGGTGAGTGCGCGTGCGGCGCTGGCAGCGCATGAGGCGCAATTGGCCGCGCATGGCGGTGGACAGGGCGTGCGCGACGCTGGACTGGTCGAGAGCGCGATGGCGCGACCGGAGAATCTTGCGGTTTACGGCGAACCGGATGCGGCCGATCTAGCTGCGGCCTATGCTTATGGTATTGCGCGCAACCACCCATTCGTCGACGGGAATAAGCGGACGGCGGCGGTGGTGAGCGAAACCTTCCTGGTTCTCAACGGTCTTGCGCTGAGTGCGACGGACGCCGAGGTCGTGGTGGCGTTCCTGGCGCTGGCCGCCGGCGAGTTGACCGAGGCGGAGTTGGCGGACTGGTTTCGGACGCGGATCGTGGCGGGCTGAGGTCAGACGACGAGCAGGCGGTCGTCGCCGAGATCCGTGAGGACGCTGACCATGCCGGCAAATTCGGTGGCGGGATCATAGTCGCGGGGTTCCGCGCCGGTGAGGTGCAGGCCGGACTGGCAGAGGATGAAGCGGACGCCGAGATCGCGCGCGTCGCGATATTGCGCCCGAAGCGTGGGCAGGCCGGCGTTGGCACAGGCGTCATCCTCCCACCCCACGATCGGCTCGCGCAGGATCGATACCGATTCCCCTTGCAGGAAGATGCGGGCGCGAGCGCCGAGCGCGGCGGTCGCGCTGGCGAGCGAGAGTGCCGTGCGGAAGCGTTCGGACGACACATCCGCGACGACGATGGTCAGGCCGCGCATCGGCATGCGGGATCCTTTGCGATCGTGATGGTGCGAAAGCGGAAGGCGAGCGCATCGACCAGCAGCAGCTTGCCGGCGGTGTCGTCGCCGAACGGTACGATCTGGCGGATCGCCTCGATCGCGGCGAGGCTGCCGAGGACGCCGGTGAGCGCGCCGAGCACGCCCTGATCCGCGCAGGAGGCATCGCCGCGATCGGGATCGTCACCCACCAGGCAGCGGTAGCAGGGCTTGTCAGCCTCCCAGCCGCGATAGACGGCGATCTGGCCTTCGAACTGGCCGACCGCGGCGGACACCAGCGGGCGGTGGCGGGCGAGCGCGGCATCGGCCACCATCAGACGGGTAGCGAAATTGTCGGATCCATCGACGATCACGCCGGCATCACCCGCGAAGCTGTCGAAGTTGTTTGCACCAAGCCGTTGTTCAAGCGGGCAAAATCGGACGTCCGGGTTGAGACGGGCGACGGCATCGCCAGCAGCGGCGACCTTTGCGCGGCCGATATCGGCGGTGGCGAACAGATATTGGCGCTGGAGGTTGGACAGCGCGACATGATCGTCATCGATCACCGTCAACCGGCCGATGCCGGCGGCGGCAAGCCCCTGGATCAGCGGTGATCCAATTCCGCCGGCGCCGACGATCGCGACATGCGCATCCAGCAGGCGTTGCTGCCCGCCGCCGCCGATTTCGCGCAGCACGATGTGGCGGGCATAGCGTTCAAGCTGTGCGTCAGTCAGCATGGTGACAGGTTTCTTGAGCCGGTTGGAGGGTTTGGACCAGTTCGAACCGAACGGGGAAGGGGGATGATATCGCTATTTCCGTTCGCTTCGAGCTTGTCGAGAAGGCGTAGCTTCACGTCGAAGCGACTGTGCGGGCATCAAACGCCCGTGGAGCCGAAGCCGCCCGTGGAGCCGAAGCCGCCGCTGCCGCGCGTGGTTTCATCGAGTTCGGCGACCTCGATCAGGGTGGCGCGCTGGACCGGGGCGGGAACAAGTTGCGCGATGCGGTCGCCACGCGCGATCACGAAGGAATCCGACCCGAGATTGGCGAGGATGATCCGCATTTCACCGCGATAGTCCGCGTCGATCGTACCGGGGGAGTTGAGGCAGGTGACGCCGTGCTTCAGCGCGAGGCCCGAACGCGGCCGGACCTGCACCTCATATCCGTCGGGAATGGCGATGGCGAAACCGGTGGGAACAGCGGCGCGGCCGCCAGGCGGGATGGTCAGATCCTCCGCCGCGACGACATCGAGCCCCGCGGCCTGTGCGGTGGCATAGGCGGGCAGGGGGAGGCCGGCACCGTGCGACAGGCGCAGCAGGCGAATGCGGATGTCGGTCATGCCAAAGCCTCCACGATATGATCGGCAAGCCGTTCGGCGACCGCGGTTTTCGACATCGGATCCCAGCTTTCGATGCCATGGGCGCTGATCAGGTGAATATGATTCCGGTCGCCGCCCATCACATCACCGGATACGTCGTTCGCGATGATCCAGTCGCATCCCTTGCGCGCGCGCTTGGCGGTGGCATGGCTGATCACATCCTCGGTTTCCGCGGCAAACCCGACCAGCAGGCGGGGGCGGCGGGGGCCGTTGGCGAGCGTCGCGAGAATGTCCGGATTTTCCTGGAGGACGAGCGCGGGCGTACCGTCGCGCGTCTTCTTGATCTTTTGCGTGAGTGGGGCGACGTGCCAGTCGGCGACGGCGGCGACCAGGATCGCGGCATCGGCGGGGAGAGCGGCGTCGACCGCCGCCGCCATGTCGCGTGCGGTTTCGACATCGATCCGGTCGACCCCGGGCGGTGTCGGCAATGCGACCGGGCCGGCGACCAGCGTGACGCGCGCGCCGCGGTCCGCGAGCGCGGC
Source organism: Sphingomonas sp. (assembly GCF_036387535.1). Classification (GTDB taxonomy): domain Bacteria; phylum Pseudomonadota; class Alphaproteobacteria; order Sphingomonadales; family Sphingomonadaceae; genus Sphingomonas_R. The sequence continues at coordinate 36,983 of NZ_DASVTO010000044.1, read as the reverse complement.
GGCGATCGCAAACCCCTGTTTGCCCGACGAGCGGTTGGCGATGTAGCGGACCGGATCGATCGGTTCATGGGTCGGCCCGGCGGTGACCAGCAGATGGCGGCCGGCCAGCGGTTGCGCAATCGTAAAGTGGCCGGCGAGGGCGGCGGCTATCGCATCCACCGCCGGCAGACGACCGGGGCCATATTCGCCACAAGCCATCGCACCATCGTCCGGATCGAGAACAATGATGCCATCCGTCCGCAGCGTGGCGATGTTCCGGCGCGTCGCGGGGTGCAGCCACATGCGGACGTTCATCGCGGGGGCGACCAGCACCGGTTTGTCGGTGGCGAGCAGCAGGGTGGTGGCGAGATCATCGGCCAGCCCGGCCGCCATGCGCGCGAGCAGATCGGCGGTGGCGGGAACGACGACGATCAGATCGGCCTGACGGCTGAGCTGGATATGGCCCATTTCGGCCTCGTCCAGATCCCACAGGCTGGTGTGGACCGGTTGTTCGGACAAGGCGGCCAGCGTCATCGCGGTAACGAACCGGGCGCCGCCATCGGTCAGGACGCAGGTGACGGTGGCGCCCGCATGGCGGAGCGTGCGGACAAGGTCACACGCCTTGTAGGCAGCGATACCACCACCGACGATCAGCAGGATGCGCTTGCCCGTCATCATCGCCGCGTCATGGCCGCTGCCGCGCGCGAAGTCGAGAGGGCGGCACCGATGAAGGGTGACAGCGTTGCCGCGTTCGCGGCATAGGCACGGATCATCGAAAGGGAACGGCGACCATGATCATTCCGGATACACCGCGGCTGACCCGGATCGTGCAGGAGGTCTGGCGCCCCCTGCTGGGGCTGTTCATCTGGGATGTGGCGGTGACGCTCGTCTATTATGTGCTGCCGTTCAAGGCGCCGTCGCTGCCGCTGACGCTGTTCGGATCGGCGCTGGCGCTGTTCCTGGGGTTTCGCGACAGCAGCGCCTATCAACGCTGGTGGGAGGGGCGCACCCTGTGGGGCGCGATGATCAACGCGTCGCGCAGCCTGGCGCGCGCGGCCAACGCCTTTCTGGACGATGATCGACCCGGCGTGATCGACCTGAAGCGGACGATCGTGCTGCGGCAGATTGCCTATGTCCATGCGCTGCGCTGCCGGCTGCGCCAGCAGGACCCCGCCCCGGACGTGTTGCGGCTGTTGTCGGCGGACGAGGCAGAGGAAGGACTAGGCCGGCAGAACCCGCCCAACGGCCTGCTGGATGGGACCGCCCGGCGGATCGCGGAGGCGCAGCGCCGCGGGCATCTGGATACGATCCAGCAGGCGCAGCTGGAACAGGTATTGATCGACATCGCCAATGCGCAGGGCGGCATGGAGCGGCTGAAGAATACCCCGCTGCCGAGCCAGTACCGCTTCTTTCCGGCGCTGTTCACCCGGCTGTTCTGCGTGCTGTTGCCGATCGGGCTGGTCGAGACGCTGGGCCTGGCGACACCCGTCGGGTCGACGGTCGCGGGGTTGATGTTCCTGGCGATCCTGCAGATCGGTGACGACCTGGTCGATCCGTTCGCCAACGACGTGCACGACGTGCCCCTGGCCGCGATGTGCCGGACGATCGAAATCGACCTGCTGGAAGCAATCGGCGATTCGCCGCCGTCGCCGCTGGAGCCGGTCAAGGGGATCCTCTGGTAACCGGATCGTAACGCAGATGTAACTGTTCGGTCATGTTCCGGCCATGGCGCTGTCATGGTGCAACCCTAGTCGATCCCCGACAGACGCCACCGTCTGAGGGGAAATCACATCGTGTCCATGCTGTTCAACCGGCGCTCCGCCGGTGCCCGGTCGCTGCGCATCATCCTGGCGGCGGGAACCGCGCTGATCGCCGTCGCGCCGGCATGGGCGGCGGACACCGCGCCGGCCGCGGCGGTGGACGACGACGGGTCGGAAATCGTGATCCTCGGCAGCCGCCCGATCGCGGAGTCGCAGGCCGCGGCGCTGGCGATCCAGAAGGCGTCGCCAGCGCTGGTGAGCGTCGTGGCATCCGACGCGGTGGGGCGGTTGCCGGACCAGAATATCGCACAGGCGGTCAGCCGCCTGCCTGGCGTGGCGGTGCAGCGCGATCAGGGCCAGGCGCGCTATATCAACCTGCGCGGCGCGCCGATCAACTGGACGACATTGTCGTTCGACGGGATCAACGTGGTGAGCCCTGAGGGCCGCGACGCGCGGTTCGATTCGATCCCGTCGGCGATCGCCGCGCAGATCGTGGTGCGCAAGGCGGTGACGCCCGACATGACCGGCGAGACGATCGCCGGCAATGTCGACATCGTCACCCGGTCGGCATTCGATTACAAAGGCTTCCATGTCGCGGGCAAGGCCGGCGCCGGCTATGTCGCGCTGGGCGACACCGTGGAATATGATAGCTCGGTCGTACTCGCCAACCGGTTCGACACCGGGATCGGCGAGTTCGGCGTACTGGTGTCCGGCAGCTATTATCAGCGCGGGATGGTGACCGACAATTTCGAGACGGATTGGGAAACCGTATCGCAGGATCGGCGGCCGGGCGCCGCCGACCGGGTGTGGGCGCGCGAAACCGAAAACAAGCTTTATCGCCTGACACGGCGCAACTATTCGGCATCGGCCAAGCTGGAATGGAAGCCGGACGGGGACAATCGCTTCTTCCTGTCATCCATCTATTCCGCATTCACCGACCATGAATTGCGATCCAACTACATCTTCGACCTGGACGATCAGCAGGCACGCGTGCCGACCGCGACGACGGCATGCCCGACCAGCGGCCCCGCGGCACCGGCGGCGGGCAGCACGGGCTATGCCGACATCTGCACCGGGAATACGCCCTATCAGGGCACGGTGTACGGCATCGACATCAATTCGCGGTTCAACGTCCGCAAGTTCAAGCAGTCGATTTTCACCAACACGATCGGCGGGGATCATGCCTTCGATCGCCTGAAGCTGCGGTGGCGCGCCAATTACACGCGGTCGGTCGACGACCGGTCGGTGCCGGCGCAGCTGAACTATGACAGCCCGAGCGCGGCCCGCGACCGGCCGACGGTCGCCTATGACCTGACCGACCCGGACTTGGCGAAGGTGCAGCTGTTCCGCACGGTCGTGAACGCCAACGGCACCTATGGCGCCGGCGCGGCAGTGCGGCAGATCGAGGATTTCCCCCGCACGCTGTCGGCGCTGACGTCATTGCAGGCGGAGGACGTGACCCGCGCCTATACCGGCAAGATCGACCTGTCCTATGCCAGCGACCTGTTCGGGGGTGAGACGGTGTTGTCGCTGGGCGGGCAATATGATCGCCGGACCAAGGAGGCGAACGAACTGCTGCTGACGCTGAACAGTGCGCAGCAGTTTGCGACGGCCGGCATCGACCGGGACTTTTCCGCGATCGCCATTTCCGGTCCGTTCCGCGGCAAGATCCCGCTGGGCTACGACTTCCGCTATTTCGGCGAGGAGCGGGTGGAAGATCTGGTGGCGAAGGCGCGTGCGATCGGGACCTTCGTTCCGCAGACCGGGAACTTCTACAAGGTACGCGAGGAAGTGTTCGCCGGCTACGCGATGGCGCTGACCAAGTTCGATTGGGGCAACATCGTCGGCGGCGCACGGATCGAGCATATCCGCAACGACAGTGCCGCCACGCCGACGATCGGAGCCACGGTGACGCGGGTCGACATCGCGAGCAGCCGGACGCTGGTCTATCCCAGCCTGCATTTCAATTTTGACCTGGATCGGTCGAAGAAGCTGCGGTTGTCGTTCAACACCGGCGCGGCACGGCCCGATTATGACGATCTGCGCCCCAATTTCACGGTGAACGACGCCAATCAGACCGTGTCGGGCGGCAACCCGGAAGCGAAGCCGGAGAAGGCGCGCGGCGTCGACCTGTATTTCGAATGGTATGTCCAGCCGCAGGGGTTCGTATCGATCGGCACCTTCTACAAGGACGTGCGTGACGTGCTGTTCAACGACACGCGCACCTTCGGGCTTGATGTGCTGAACACCGGTGGCGTCAACCGGTCGCAATATGCGCTGTCGACGATCATCAACGGCGGCGACGGCTATATCTACGGCGTGGAAGGTGCGTTCCAGCAGCAGCTGGACCCGTTCGTCGGCGATCTGGGCTTGCCGGACTGGATGGGCGGGTTCGGCATCCAGGCCAACGCGACCTACAACAAGAGCAATGCGAACACACCGGACGGCAGCAAGGTGCGGTTTCCGGGCACGTCCAAATTCTCGTATAACCTGAGCGGATATTACGAGAAACACGGATTTTCGGCGCGGGTCAGCTATCAGAAGCGGACGCCCTGGATCGACGCGCTGGGCGCGGTGGGCGACGGCGGCAATCAATATTGGGACACCGACGACGAGCTGGATGCGTCGGCGCGCTATGCCCTGACCCCCAATGTCGAGATCTATGTCGACGGGGCGAACCTGCTCAACGGCCCGGGGCGACGCTATGCGGGGATCAGCGCGCGGACGATCGAACATGAGACGTTCGGCCGGCGGTACACCGGTGGTGTCCGGGTGAACTTCTGATGCGGGCGGTGGTGCTCTGCCTTACGGTGCTCTGCGGATGTGTCAGCGCGCCGGCCGAGATGCCGCCCGCGACCGCGGTGGTGCAGGCGGTGGCGGAGACCGATCCGGTCGGCAGCGGCGACGATGCGGCCGACGATCCGGCGATCTGGCGCAACCCGGTCGATCCGGCGCGCAGCCTGATCGTCGCGACCGACAAGCGCGCGGGGCTCCACCTGTATGACCTGGCCGGCAAACGACTGGATTTCAGCGCGTCGCCGCGGCTGAACAATGTCGACCTGCGGAGCGGCGTGCGGATCGGTGGGGTGTCGGGCGTGCTGATCGCGGCCAGCGACCGGGCCGATGTCACCCAGGCGAAGATGGCGCTGTTCCGGCTGGACACCGCCGCGCGCCGGCTGGTGCCGCTGGCGTCCGTGGCGGTCGGCCCGGGGGAAGCCTATGGCATGTGCCTGTGGCAGCGGAAGCGCGATGGCGCGCTGTTCGGGTTCGTGGTGATGAAGGATGGCCGCATCGACCAGATGGCGTTCGACCTGAGCGGCGCGGTGCCGAGTGCGCGACGGGTGCGGAGCCTGAAGCTGGGGACGCAATCCGAAGGCTGCGTCGCCGACGATCGCACCGGGCAGCTCTATGTATCCGAAGAGGATGTCGGATTGTGGCGGTTCGATGCCGATCCCGGCGCGCCGACGACGCCCCGCTCGGTGGCCAAGGTCGACACCGCCCAGTTGTTCGCCGATGCCGAGGGGATGGCACTGGCCCCCGCGGGGCGCGCGGGCGGGTATCTGGTGGTATCGAGCCAGGGCGACAGCAGCTATGCCCTGTACCGGTTGCCGGACATGCGGTTTGCCGGACGGTTCCGGATCGGCGACGGCACCGTCGATGGAACATCGGAAACCGACGGGATCGATGTGATCCTGGGCGATTTCGGCCCGGCCTATCCCGGCGGGCTGATGGTGGCGCAGGACGGCGACAACGCTCCGGCCACGCAGAACTTCAAGCTGGTCGCCTGGAGCGCGGTGCGGCGCGCCGTCGGGCTGCGGTAGCGCGTCTTTGATGCGGAACGCCGTCATCCGCGACTTGTGGGCGCGCGGGCGGCGCGGCATAGCCGGCCCCTGAAAAGGGAGACGGCATGAAACCTTCAAAAGTCCGGGCGCCGTGGGCGAAGTGATCGCGGATCGCCGCCGCCGTGGTGCCGTCTTCGCGCTGGGGTGCCTGCTGCTGACGGCGGGAGTCTGGCTGCATCTGGCGATGTTCCTGCCCGAACTGGCCGCCGGGCGGCGGTTGATGGCGATGGCGTTCGACGGTGCGATGCGGGCGGGCATGGCCCTGATCGCGGTCGGCACGCTGCTGGCGGCGGGGTCGTTGTGGCAGCCGGCGGGAACGGCGGCGGTGGATGTGCGGGTGGTGCCGCCGCTACGGCTGACGGCGCGGCACTGGACGTTGATCGCGGTGCTGGTGGCGGTGCTGGTGATCGACACGATGAAGCCGGCGACCCTGGGTTTCGTGGTGCCGGGGATGGTGGCTGAATATGGCCTGCCGCGCGCCACGATCGCCTGGCTACCGTTCGCGGCGCTGACCGGTACGGCGGTGGGATCGCTGCTATGGGGATGGTTTGCGGATCATCAGGGGCGCCGCGCGGCGATCCTGCTGTCGACGCTGCTGTTCGTCGGCACGTCGGTCTGCGGCGCGATGCCGACGCTCGGCTGGAACATCGCGATGTGTTTCGTGATGGGGGCGTCGGCAGGCGGGCTGTTGCCGGTCGCCTATGCGCTGCTGACCGAATTGCTGCCGATCCGGCGGCGCGGATTCTTCCTGGTCCTGGTCGGCGGGCTGGGTTCGGCGGGCGGATTCTTCGCGGCGAGCGGCCTTGCGTCGGTGCTGGAGCCGATCTTCGGATGGCGGATGCTGTGGCTGATCGGGTTGCCGACCGGCCTGTTCGTGCTGGCGTGCAGTTTCCGCCTGCCGGAATCGCCCTATCACCTGATCGCGCAGGGGCGGACGGCGGCGGCACGCGCCAGCCTGGCGCGCTATGGCGGGGCGTTGACGGTGGAGGCCGCCGCACCGGACCGTGGCCGGCGCGACGGCGGGTTCGGGCGGCATGCTTTGCCGATCCTGGTCGCGACGGGGCTGATCTGGGGCCTCGTCAATTTCGGGTTCCTGCTTTGGTTGCCGGCGATGCTGGCGGCATCGGGGCTGGCGGTCGGCGCATCGGGGCAGTTGCTGGCCAGCGCGGCGTTCGTGGCGTTCCTGACGATCCTGCCCGCGACGATCCTGTACGAGCGGATCGGCGGCGCCCGCGCGGTGATGGCGGCGATGGCGCTGACGCTGGCCGGGCTGCTGCTGGTCGCGGTCGCGGGGTGGGTCGCGGGCGGGGCGTTGCTGGTGCTGGTCGGCGTGAACGCGGCGATCGCCATGCTGTTGCCGTTCGCGGCCGAAAGCAGCACGGCGGCGATGCGCGGGCGCGCGACCGGACTGGTGGCGGGCGCCAGCAAGGCGGGCGGGATCGCGGCGCAGGCGGCGGCGCTGTCGGGGTTCGTGCCCGATCCGCGCGGGGCGGCGCTGACGCTGGCGGTGCCGCTGATCCTGTTGCTGGCGGTGATGCTGCATGCGCGGTTCACCTTGCACGCGGCGGGGCCAGCCGCTAACCGCTTGTCCGAGTAATCAGACGAAGCGGGAACGAACATGATCAACGGCAAGATCCTTCTGGGCGGTTCCGAGCGTGACGGCGGGGAGCAGTTCGCCGCGGTCGATCCGTCGAGCGGCGCCACGCTGGACCCGATGTTCGCCGAGGCCGGCGCGGCCGAGGTCGATGCCGCATGCGCGCTGGCGGCGGCGGCGTATTCCAGCTTTTCGGAAACCGATCTGGACACGCGCGCGGCGTTCCTGGAGGCGATCGCCGATGCGATCGTGGCGATCGGCGACGACCTGATCGTGCGGGCGATGGCCGAAAGCGGCTTGCCGCGCGCGCGCCTGGAGGGAGAGCGCGGGCGGACCGTGGGGCAGCTGAAGCTGTTCGCAAGCGTGGTGCGCGCCGGCGACTTCCTGGATGTGACGATCGATCCCGCCTTGCCCGATCGGGCGCCGTTGCCACGGCCCGACATGCGCCGCCGCAATGTGGCGCTCGGCCCGGTCGCGGTGTTCGGCGCGAGCAATTTCCCGCTTGCCTTCTCGGTTGCGGGTGGCGACACCGCGTCGGCATTCGCCGCAGGTTGCCCGGTGGTGGTGAAGGGGCATCCCGCGCATCCGGGCACGGGCGAACTGGTCGGGCGCGCGATCCAGGCGGCGGTGAAATCCTGTGGCCTGCACGAAGGCGTGTTCTCCCTGCTGCCGGGTACGAGCAATGCGCTGGGCGGCGGGCTGGTGGCCGATGCGCGGATCAAGGCGGTGGGCTTCACCGGATCGCGGGGCGGCGGGCTGGCGCTGGTCAAGATCGCGGCGGGCCGCGACGAGCCGATTCCGGTCTATGCCGAAATGAGCAGCATCAACCCGGTGATCCTGTTGCCGGAAGCGCTCAGGACGCGCGGGGCGGCGCTGGCGCCCGCATTCGTGCAGTCGCTGACCATGGGCGCGGGGCAGTTCTGCACCAATCCCGGCGTCGTCCTGGCGATTGCCGGAGCGGAACTGGACGCGTTTGCCGAGGCCGCCGCGGCGGCGTTGACCGAGGCGAAGCCGGTGCAGATGCTGACGCCCGGCATCCATGCGAGTTTCGAGCAGGGCGTGGCCGCATTGGAAAGCCACGCCGCGGTGACGACGATCGCGCGCGGATGCGTCGGCGACGGGGTCAACCAGGCGCGGGGTGCGATTTTCCGCACGGATGCGCAGAGCTTCCTGGGCGATGCGGTACTGGCGCATGAGGTGTTCGGATCGTCTTCGATCATCGTCGCGTGCCGTGATGCCGACGAGATCGCTGCCGTCCTGACCGCGCTGGAAGGGCAGCTGACCGCGACGCTGCACCATGATGCCGGCGATGCCGACATGGCGGCGCGCCTGATGCCGGTGCTGGCGCAAAAGGTGGGACGGATCCTGGCCAATGGCTGGCCGACCGGCGTGGAGGTGGCGCATGCGATGGTGCATGGCGGCCCGTTCCCGGCGACGTCGGACGGGCGGACCACGTCGGTCGGCACACTGGCGATCGAACGCTTCCTGCGGCCGGTCTGTTATCAGTCGATCCCAGACTCGTTGCTGCCGCCCGTCCTGCGCGACGCCAATCCGTGGCAGGTGACACGGCGGATCGACGGTGTGGTGACGCCGGCCTGATCCGCCGCGCCGACACGAAAACATCAGGAAGAGGAATAGGTCCGATGCGTCTGTCGCTCGTTCAATATCGGGATGCGGATGGTGTCCGCGGCGTCGCGGCCATTCGTGAAGATGGGCAGGCGCGGATGGTGCCCGGCGCGGTGTCCGTCCGCGCGCTGGCGCTGGATGCGATGGCGGCGGGGCGCGGCCTGGCCGACGCCGTCGCGGCCGCCGGCGACGGCGCGATCATCGATCTGGATGCAGTGACGCTGTTGCCGCCGATCGATCATGACGATCCCGCGCATCTGGCGATGACCGGGACCGGCCTGACGCACCTGGGATCGGCCGAGGGGCGCGACAAGATGCACCGCGCCGCCAAGGTGGATGCCGCACCGACCGATTCGATGAAGATGTTCCTGATGGGTGTCGAGGGCGGCAAGCCGGCGGACGGCAGCGAAGGCGTGCAGCCGGAATGGTTCTACAAGGGTGACGGCAGTTGCCTGGTGGCGCCGGGCGCGCCGTTGCTGTCGCCATCGTTCGCGCTGGACGCCGGCGAGGAACCGGAAATCGCCGGTATCTACCTGATCGACGCCGCAGGTGTTCCGGTGCGCCTGGGTTTTGCGCTGGCGAACGAGTTTTCCGATCATGTGACGGAGCGTGGCAATTATCTGTGGCTGGCGCATTCGAAGCTGCGCCCGGCAGCGCTGGGCCCGGAATTGCTGGTCGGGGATCTTCCGGACGATGTGCGCGGTACCAGCCGGATCCTGCGCGACGGCGCCGTGATCTGGGAAAAGCCGTTCCTGTCGGGTGAGGCGAACATGTCGCACAGCATCGCCAACCTGGAACATCATCATTTCAAATATGGATTGTTTCGCCGGCCCGGTGATGTCCATGTTCATTTCTATGGCACGGCGACCCTGTCGTTCAGCGAAGGCGTGCAGACGCAGGCAGGCGACGTGTTCGAGATATCGGCCGCGCCGTTCACGCGGCCGGTGCTAAACCCGATCGCCGTGGCGGAACCCACGCCGGTCCAGATCAAGGTACTCTGAAATGGCTGTCAGGATCGCGATCGTCGGACTGGGCAAGATCGCCCAGGACCAGCATGTGCCGGTCATCACGGCATCGCCCGCTTATGAACTGGTCGCGATCGCCAGCCGGAGCGCCGGGCTGCCCGACATGCCGCATTATCATGATATCGACGCGATGCTGGCCGGGGATGTCGCGATCGACGCGGTCGCGCTCTGCCAACCGCCGCAGGCGCGTTATGATGCGGCGCGGGCCGCGATCCTGGCGGGCAAGCATGTGTTTCTGGAAAAACCGCCGGGCGCGACGCTGAGCGAGGTCGAGGCGCTGGCGGAACTGGCGCGGGCGCACGGCGTGACGCTGTTTGCGAGCTGGCATTCGCGCTATGCGTCGGGCGTCGAGACCGCGAAGGGCTGGATCGCCGAGCGCGCGATCCGATCCGTCACGATCGATTGGAAGGAAGATGTGCGGGTATGGCATCCTGGCCAGAAATGGATCTGGGAAGCCGGCGGCCTGGGTGTGTTCGATCCGGGGATCAACGCCCTGTCGATCATGACCCATATCCTGCCGCGTCCGTTCTTCCTGCTGGACGGGACGCTGTCCTTTCCGTCGAACTGTCAGGCGGCGATCGCGGCGGACCTGTCGTTCCGCGACGAGGCAGGCGTGCCGATCAACGCGGCATTCGATTTCCGTCAGACCGGGCCGCAGACCTGGGACATCCGGGTCGACACCGACGACGGCGAACTGGTGTTGTCGAAGGGCGGGAGCGTGCTGACGATCGCCGGGGTGTTGCAGGATACGGCGCCCGAAGCGGAATATCGCGGACTTTATGATCGCTTTGCCACGCTGATCGCGGACGGCGCCAGCGATGTCGATGTCGCCCCGCTGCGCCATGTGGCCGACGCCTATCTGCGCGGTGCGCGGGTGATGGTGGAGCCGTTCGAGGACTGAGGGGTAGCGCCGCAGCCCGTCGTGCCGATGGCTTTGCGGTAGCTCAAACCCAAACCCCCTCCCAGGAAAGGAGGGGGTTTTTTCTGCGTCAGTTGAGGTCGAGCATCACGACCGACATCGGCGGGAGCGTGGCCGACAGCGTGTCGCCGGCGACCTGTGCGCCGGTGAAGGCGACGGGACGGACGACGTTCGGCTGCGCGACGGTGTTGATGCTGTTCATCGCGGGTGCGGTGAGCAGCCGGCCGGTGACGGCCGTGGCGGTCAACCCCGCCAGTTTCGCGGAGACGGTCGCGGCCTTGTTGGGATCCAGGTTGACCAACGCGACATGGACCTTGCCATCGGTGCCGCGCACGGCCGCGGCGCTGACCGCGGGCATGGTCCACTGGTTCTTGTTGTACCACGGTGATTTCAGGTCGATCGGCAGATAGGTCGCGTCCATGAACGGCTTGTAGAGATCGAAGGCATGATAGGTGGGCGTCAGCACCATCTTGTCGCCTTCGGTCAGGATCATTGCCTGCAGCACGTTCACCATCTGCGCGATGTTGGCCATTTTCACGCGATCGGCATGGCGCGCGAAAATGTTGATGTTGAGTGCCGCAACCAGCGCGTCGCGCAGCGAGTTCTGCTGTTGCAGGAAGCCCGGATTGCTGCCGGGCGTCGGGTCGTACCAAGTGCCCCATTCGTCGACCAGCAGCCACACGCGCTTCTGCGGATCATATTTGTCCATGATCGCGGAATGCCGCGTGATGAGGTCTTCCATCCGGAGCGTGTTCGACAGGATGTGTGCCCAGCCGTCTTCGTCGAAATCGGTGGCCGAGCCCTTGTTCTTCCAGCCTGCGCCGAAGGTGTAATAGTGCAGCGCCAGGCCGTCGACGCGTTCGGCGGCCTGGCGCATCATCACCTCGGTCCAGTTATAGTCGTCGACATTGGCGCCGCTGGCGATCTTCAGGATGCGGGTGCCGGCCGGCGCCTTGATGAAGGTGGCGTACCGGCGGGTGAGATCGGCGGCATATTCGGGCCGCATTTCGCCACCGCAGCCCCAAAGCTCGTTACCCACGCCGAAATAGGGCACCTTCCACGGCGCCTTGTGGCCGTTCTTCGCGCGCTCGTCGGCCAGCGTGCCGGCGGGGGCGGTCATATATTCCACGAACTCGGCCATTTCCTGGGGCGTGCCGTTGCCGACGTTACCGGCGATATACGGTTCGGCTCCGATCTGTTCGGCCAGGTCCATGAACTCATGCACGCCGACGGTGTTGGGTTCGGTGACGCCGCCCCAATGGGTATTGATCTTCACCGGGCGCTTGGCGCGGGGGCCGATGCCTTCGCGCCAATGATATTCGTCGGCGAAGCAACCGCCGGGCCAGCGCACCACCGGAACCTGCAACGCGCGCAGGGCGCCGACGACGTCCTTGCGGAAACCGCGCACGTTCGGGATCTTCGACGATTCGCCGACCCACAGGCCGCCATAGATGCCGGTGCCGAGATGTTCGGCGAACTGTCCGAACATCTGGCGATTGATCTTCGCACCCGGACGATCGGCATGGACCGTCAGGGTCGCATCGACGGCAGGGCCCTGGGCGATGGCCGATGCGGGCAGGGTGGCGAGCAGCCAGGCGGTGGCCAAGGTCCGCAGTCCGGATCGATGCGCGTTCATGATATCGTCTCCCCCCGGCGCTTCGGCCGATGCTTCTTGTCCGACAATTACCTATGGAATAACAGAGGCCGGATCAAGCCGCTGGAGGAGACGGACGATGGAAGACCGAGCGGCATGGGGGCCGGACGACCAGATCCATGGCGATTGGGGCACGACGCGGCTGCGCCTGTTCCGCGTGCGCGGCGGAGCGGTGATCGATCAATTGGACGGACCGGGGATCGGGACGCTGACCGGCAGCCCGTCCGACGCGCTGATGACGACGCTGGCGCCGTGGCGCGCGCTGGGTCTGCGCGACACGCACGTTCTGCTGTGCGGAATGGTGGGATCGCGCAACGGGCTGGCGGAGGTCGGTTACGTGGAATGCCCGGTGGATGTCGCGGGCTGGCGGGCCGAGATGGCAACGGTGGTGGCCGGCGATCTGTCCGTCTGGATCGCGCCGGGGCTGGCCTGTACCCGCGTGAACGGCGCACCCGACGTCATGCGCGGCGAGGAAACGCAGATTTTCGGCGCGATGGCGCTGGCGCCAGCGCTGGCGACGAGGCGGCACGCTATCGCGCTGCCGGGTACGCATGGCAAATGGGCGCTGGTGGAGGCGGGACGGGTGATCCGGTTCCAGACATTCCTGACCGGCGAACTGTTCGCGTTGCTGCGCGACCGGTCCACGCTGACGCGTGCCGGTGCGGATGCGGGCGACGGCGAGGCCGGGTTCGCCGCCGGGCTGGCGCGGTCAGACGCCGGCGGCATGCTCGGCGCGCTGTTCGAAGCACGCAGTGCGCAGCTGCGGCTGGGCCGGTCGCGCGGCTGGGCCATCGGGTTCCTGTCGGGATTGGCAATCGGCCATGAAGTACGGGAAGCGCTGGTGACGATTCCGGATGTCGACAGCCTGACCTTGGTCGGAGATCCGGTGCTGGCCGGACTGTATGTCCAGGCGCTGGCGCGGCACGACCGCGTCGCGCACCTATGTGATGGATCGGCGGCGGCGCTGGCCGGGCTGCGATTGCTGGCGGAGGCAGGATGATGACGGACATGAACGGAATGACGGTGGACAGCGTGCTGGCGCAGGGTGCGCCGCCGGTGGTGGCGATCTTGCGCGGGGTGCGGCCGGACGAGGCGGTGGCGGTCGCCGGCGCGCTGGTGGAGGCGGGCATCCTGCTGATCGAAGTGCCGCTGAATTCTCCCGATCCGTTCGACAGCATCCGTGCGATCCAGGCCGCCCATGGCGGACGCGCGCTGATCGGCGCGGGAACGGTGCTGACCACCGAAGCGGCGAGCGCATTGGCCGCGACCGGCGCACGGCTGATGGTGACGCCCAACACCGACACCGTGGTGATCGCGCATGCGGTGGCGGCAGGGCTGGAGGTGATGCCCGGCTTCACGACGCCCAGCGAGGCCTTCGCGGCGATCGCGGCGGGCGCGCGGCGATTGAAGCTGTTCCCGGCGACGGCGTTTGGCCCGGCTTACCTGAAGGCGGTCGGCGAGGTGTTGCCCAAGCATGTCCGGCTGTGGGCGGTGGGCGGCACGGGCGCCGACAATATCGGGGCATGGCTGACCGGTGGGGCCGAAGGCATCGGCGTCGGCGGCGCCCTGTTCCGGCCCGGCGACAGCGTGGCGGCCGTGGCGGACAAGGCGCGCGCGCTGGTGGCCGCGTGGAAAGCGGCCGTCGCGGGATAAGCGGAAGCGACCGTTTCGTTCGTCCATGATCGTTGCGGCGATGATTGCAGGGCCGCTGGTTTGAAGGCATTCGGGTATCAGGCCGGATGAGGACCATGCGATTGGCGGAGCGGAGCGTACGGCGTGGCGGCGGCAAGGCGACGATCGCGGACGTGGCCCGGATCGCCGGCGTTTCCGCCATGACGGTATCGCGGGTCATCAACGACGGCGGCAATGTTCGCCCGGCGACGCGCAGCAAGGTGGCCGACGCGATCCGGGCGCTGAATTACGCGCCGAACCATGCCGCGCGCACGCTGGCGAGTGCCGAGACGATGCGGATCGGGCTGCTCTATAACAACCCCAGTTCCAGCTATCTGGGCGAGTTGCTGATCGGTGCGCTGATGCAGACCGGGCGGCTGGGATCGCAGCTGGTGCTGGAGCAGTGCGGGGACGAGGCCGGAGCGGCAGGCGCCGTCCGCAAGCTGCAGCGTGCCGGCGTGGACGGGATCCTGATCCCGCCGCCGCTATGCGATTCGGCGGACCTGTGCGCGTTGCTGGACGTGGCGGACATGCCGTTCGTCCTGATCGCGTCGGGACGGCCGGGCGCGGGGCGAGCGGCGATCCGCATCGACGATCACGCGGCGGCACGGCAGATGACGGCGCATCTGATCGCGCTGGGGCATCGCCGGATCGCGTTCGTGCGCGGTCATCCCAACCAGACCGCCAGCGCCGAGCGCGAGCGTGGCTATTGCAGCGCGATGGCGGCCGCGGCGCTGCCGATCGACCCGGCGTGGATCGAACAGGGTTATTTCACCTATCAATCGGGCGTGGAGGCGGCGGCGCGGATCCTGGCGCTGAGCGATCGGCCGACCGCGATCTTCGCCAGCAACGACGACATGGCGGCGGGCGTGTCTGCGATGGCGCACCGCCTGCACCTGGACGTGCCCCGCGACCTGGCGGTGGCGGGGTTCGACGATACGCAGCTGGCGACCGCGATTTTTCCGGAATTGACGACGATCCGCCAGCCGATCGCGCAGATGGCGCGGCGCGCCGTCGATCTGCTGTGCGATCGCATCCGCGGGGTTCGCGCGGACGTGCCGACACCGGTAGCGATGGAAAGCATCGGGTTCGAGCTGATCGAGCGCGGGTCGAGCGTGGCGGATCGCGCGAACGCCTGATCCACGCCCTTGACAAACGCCGGGGCAGGCAGTCTGTTAGCGCTATCATAATGGAAGAGTGGGAGAGACGGAGGCATGACCTTCGACCTGATCGAGACCGGGCTGCCGGCCGACTGGCGCGATGCGGTGCTGGTCGGGCGGATCGACCAGGGCGCCGGACCGATCCCGGTGCTGGTGCGCGGCGGGGTCGCCCATGACGTATCCCGGACGGCGCCGACGGTCGCCGACCTGCTGGCCCGTACGGATCTCCTGACGCTGACCGGCCGCGATCTGGGGCCGTTGGACATGCTGACGCTGGCGCCGCAGGGCCACGGCGCGGCGGGGCCCACGCTGCTGGCGCCGATCGACCTGCAATGCGTGAAGGCGGCGGGCGTGACCTTTGCGGTGTCCGCACTGGAACGCGTGATCGAGGAACGCGCGCGGGGCGATGCGGATGCCGCGCTGACGTTCCGGTCCAGGCTGGAAGCGAGCATGGGCGGGGACATCCGCGCGGTGAAGCCGGGGTCGGCGGAGGCCGGCGCGCTGAAAGCCGCGTTGATCGCGGAAGGCAGCTGGTCGCAATATCTGGAGGTCGCGATCGGCCCGGACGCGGAAATCTTCACCAAGGCGCCGGTGCTGTCGTCGGTCGGATGGGGCGCGGACATCGGCGTGCGATCCGATTCGACCTGGAACAATCCGGAGCCGGAGATCGTGATCGTGGTCGATCCCGCCGGACGCGCGGTGGGGGCGACACTGGGCAACGACGTCAACCTGCGCGATTTCGAGGGACGTTCCGCGTTGTTGCTGGGCAAGGCGAAGGACAATAATGCGTCCTGCGCGATCGGGCCGTTCATCCGGCTGTTCGATGACCGGTTCACGATGGACGATGTCCGCAGCGCCGTGATCGACCTGACCATCGACGGGCCGGAGGGCTATGTTCTGACCGGATCGAGTTCGATGGACCAGATCAGCCGCGATCCCGCCGATCTGGTGGCGCAGGCGTTGTCGGAACATCAATATCCCGACGGATTCGTGTTGTTCCTGGGTACGATGTTCGCGCCGGTGCAGGACCGCGATGTGGCGGGACGCGGTTTCACGCACCGCGAGGGTGACGTGGTGCGGATCGCGACGCCGGCGCTGGGCATGTTGGTCAACCGTGTGACGACCGCGAAGGCGGCGCCGCCATGGACGTTCGGGATATCGGCATTGATCCGCAACCTGGCCGGCCGCGGCCTGTTGCCGGCGGCGGCGGAGTGAGGGCCATCATGACGAGCGAACCGAAGACGCTGGATGCGGCGATGCGGGCTTCCTATCCCAGCCTGCGCGACAAGCGTGTCCTGGTAACAGGCGGCGGATCCGGGATCGGCGAAGGATTGACCGAAGCGTTCGTGCGGCAGGGCGCGCGGGTCGCGTTCCTGGACATTGCGGCCGATGCGTCGGAGGCGCTGGTCGCGCGGCTGAGTGATGCGGAGCACCCGCCGCGGTTTCGGCCGTGCGACCTGCGCGATCTCGCCGCCCTGCGCAGCACGATCGCGGGGATCGAGGCGGATTTCGGCGGGATCGATATCCTGATCAACAATGCCGCGAACGACGATCGCCACGCGATCGCGGACGTGACGCCGGAGTATTGGGACGAGCGGATCGCCGTCAACCTGCGCCATCTGTTCTTCTGCGCGCAGGCGGTGGTGCCGGCGATGCAGCGCGCGGGCGGCGGCGTGATTTTGAATTTCGGATCGATCAGCTGGCATCTCGCGCTGCCCGATATCGTGCTGTACCAGACCGCGAAGGCAGGAATCGAGGGCATGACGCGTGCGATGGCGCGCGACCTGGGCGGGGCGAACATCCGCGTCAACACGATCGTGCCGGGCGGCGTCCGCACGCCGCGGCAGGACGCATTGTGGCACGATGCGGAGGAGGAAGCCCGCATCCTTGCGAACCAGTGTCTGAAGGCGCGGGTGATGCCGGCCGACGTCGCCGCACTGACCCTGTTCCTCGCTTCGGATGATGCGCGTATGTGTACTGCGCATGATTATTTCGTGGATGCGGGATGGCGATGATGACGGACGGTATGACGGCGGAGCCTGTTTGGGACGTCGGTGCGGAACTGGGCGAAGGTCCCGTGTGGGTCGAACGCGACCGCGCCTTGTGGTTCACGGATATCAAGCGGCGCAAGCTGCACCGGTTCGATCCCGCCACCGGTGGGCAGTTGAGCTGGGACGCGCCGGACATGCCGGGTTTCTGCCTGCCCGCGGCGGATGGCGGATTCGTGGTCGGCCTGTCGGATGGGCTGCACCGGTTCGATCCGGGAACGGGCGCGTTCGCGCCGCTGGCCGAGGTGGAGCCGCATCTGCCCCGGAATCGGTTGAACGATGCGGTGGTCGACCCGGCCGGGCGTTTGTGGTTCGGGACGATGGATAATGGCGAGAGCGATGCCAGCGGCGCGCTGTACCGCCTGCATGCCGATGGGGTGCCGCGCGTGATGGGCGGGCAGTGCACGATCACCAATGGCCCCGCGGTCAGCCCCGACGGGCGCATCCTGTACCATGTCGACACACTGGGCCGCACGATCCACGCGTTCGACCTGGACGAGGCGGGCCGGTTGAGCGGGCAGCGTGTCTTCGCGACGATCGATCCGGCGGACGGCCATCCGGACGGGGTCAGCATGGATGCGGATGGGCACGTCTGGGTCGGGCTGTACGGCGGGTGGAGCGCGCGGCGCTATGCACCCGACGGGACGCTGGTGGACAGCGTTCGGTTCCCGGTCGCGAACGTGACGAAGGTGGCGTTCGGCGGGCCGGACCTGTGCACCGCCTTTGCCACCACGGCGCGCCAGGGCCTGGACGCGGAGGCGCTGGCGGCACAGCCGCTGGCCGGTGCGCTGTTCGCGTTTCCGGTCACGACGCCGGGGCTGGCCGGATGTGAGATCAAACAGGGATTGACGCGGGCACAAGATCCGCAATCGGGAGAGACGCGTGTCGACGAGGACAGACCATAACCAGGCGCTGCTGACGCGCCTGACGATCACGGCGGCGCTGGGCGGGTTGTTGTTCGGTTACGATACCGCCGTAATTTCCGGCGCAGTCGGGGCGATCAAGGCGAATTTCATCGCACCGCGCGGATTGAGCGAGGTGGCGGCATCCGGCCTGGCCGGGTGGACGATTTCGTGTGCGCTGCTGGGCTGCGCGGTGGGCGCCGGGATTGCCGGGTCGCTGTCGAACCGGATCGGACGGCGGGGCGGCATGCTGGTCGCCGCGGTCCTGTTCATCCTGTCGGCGGTCGGATCGGCCTTCCCCGAATTCGGGCATGGCGTGGTTGGCGGGATGGGGCCGGCGGCGCTGCCGTGGTTCATTTTCTACCGCCTGATCGGCGGGGTGGGCATCGGCCTCGCTTCCGTGCTGTCGCCGCTCTACATCGCGGAGATCGCGCCGGCCGACGTGCGCGGGCGGATGGTGACCTATCAACAGGTCGCGATCGTCAGCGGGATCACGCTGGTCTATTTCGTCAACTGGGCGATCGCGGCGCAGGGCGACGAGGTCTGGGTGCTGGCGGAGGGGTGGCGCTACATGCTGCTGTCGGGTGTCATTCCGGCGGCGTTGTTCTTCGTCCTGCTGTTCGGTGTACCGGATTCTCCGCGCTGGCTGGTGCTGAAGAACCGGGCGGAAGAAGCGCGTGCGGTGCTGACGCGCCTGACCACCGCCAGCGAAGCGGACGTGATCCTGCGCGAGATCGAGGGGACGCTGGTCGAGAAGACGCGTCCGCTGGGGTCCTATGGCTGGACGGTCATCGGTGTCGGGCTGGCGCTGTCGATCTTTCAGCAGTTCGTCGGCATCAATGCGGTGCTCTATTATGCGCCGCAGATGTTCCAGAATACCGGCGTGTCGGGCAATGTCGCATTGTTGCAGACGATCGTCGTCGGGCTGGTGATGACCGTCTTCACGCTGGTCGCGCTGGTGACCGTCGACAATTGGGGGCGCAAGCCGCTGTTGATGATCGGCGCGGTCGGGATGGCGGTATCGATGCTGGCGCTGGGCCTGCTGTTCGCCAGCGGATCGGTCGGGCAATGGGCGCTGGTGGCGGTGATGGTCTATATCGCCGCCTTCTCGCTCAGCTGGGGTCCGGTGGTGTGGGTGATGCTGGCCGAGATCTTTCCGAACGCGATCAAGGGCAAGGCGATGGCGATCGCGGTGGCGGCGCAGTGGATTTCCAACCTGTTCGTATCCGCGACGTTCGAGGTGATGGACGGATCGACCGCGCTGAACGCGTGGCTGAACCATGGCTTCGCCTATTTCGTCTATGCCGGGATGAGCGTGCTGGCGGCGATCTTCGTCTGGCGGTTCGTGCCGGAAACCAAAGGCCGGACGTTGGAGGCGATGGAGCAGCTCTGGCAACATCGCTGACGCGCGGCGGACCCGCCCGATGCGGCGCGGGGCGGGGGCAAGAGGGTGTTTCGGAACGCCGAACGACGATTGTCGTGAACCGACAGGAAGACGGGGCGTTCAAACCGCACATCCTCTCACAACCCGTTGAAAGTTCGCCGCGCTCGTGATCGACAAGGCCCGCCATGCATCCCGTCTGACAGGGGACAACCCCGCGGCGGCATCGGCAAGCGGGTTGGTGGATCGCAGCGCGCTGGCGCTGATCTCGGTCGAGCGCACGCGGATGCCGATGATCGTGTCGGACCCGTTGCAGCCCGATAACCCGATCGTGCTGGCGAACAGCGCGTTCCTGAAACTGACCGGCTATACCGCGGACGAGGTGGTCGGTCGCAACTGCCGCTTCCTGCAGGGGCCGCGGACCGACCCCGCCGCAATCCAGACGTTGCGCGACCGCCTGGCCGAGGGCGGCGACATCACGATCGAACTGTTGAATTACCGGAAGGACGGGACCGCATTCTGGAACGAGCTGCATATCAGCCCGATCCATGACGATGACGGGCAGCTAGTTTATCATTTCGCGTCGCAGATGGACGTGACCGACCGGCGGCAGGCGCAGGCGCTGGAACAGGTCGAACACCGGTTGTTGAAGGAAGTGGACCACCGCGCGAAGAACGCGCTGGCGCTGGTGCAGGGCATCGTCCGGCTGAGCCAGGCGGACGACTCCGCCAGCTATGCCCGTGCGGTGCAGGGGCGGGTGGATTCGCTGGCGCGTGCCCATGGCCTGCTGGCGGCGGGCGGATGGCAGGATGTCGACCTGGATACGATCGTGCGCGCGGAAATGGAGCCGTTCGGGCGAAAGCAGATCATGGCCGGCGGTGATCCGATCGCCATACCACCGGCGCAGGTGCAGCCGCTGGCGCTGGTCCTGCATGAGATGCTGTCGAATGCGGTGGTGCATGGATCGCTGTCGGCGCCCAATGGCCGCGTGGATATCCGGTGGTGGATGCCCGATGCGGAGTCGGTCACGATCGAGTGGATCGAGCGTGGCGGGCCGGTCGTCCATTCGGAGGTTGCGACCGGTTTCGGCTGGCGCATGGCCACCGGGATCGTGCGCAGCCAGCTGCGCGGTGCGGTGACCTTCGCACTGGAGCCGGAGGGGTTGCGCGCGACGCTGCGGCTGCGCCGGCGACTGACGCAGGTTGACGGGGCGATGGTCGCGCACTGACGGGCCGGATCAGCGCTGACGCGGGGCAGGCTGGCTGAGCGCGATCAGTTCGCGGCGGATCTGTTCTTCCTCAAGATCGAGTTCGGTCATCAGCCCCAGGGCCGCGTCGTCGTCATGATCCTGGCGCCGCGCCGCAAGCTTCGAACGTGCGGCCTCGACCGCCGTCAGGCGGAGGGTGAGCTGCGCGGCGGCGCGGTTCGCCTCCGGTTCGGCGCCGTCGTCGAGCCGTGCGGCCTGCTGCGCACGATCGCGGTAGTGGGCAACCAGTTCGGTGGCGGCGGGATCGCGATCATCGTCGACGGTCTGTTCCTCGACCGCGTTGAGCGCGGCTTCGGCGACATGGCGACGCAGGGTCACCTGACGCGGGTCGACCCCGTCATTGTCCGGGCGGGTGAGGCCGAGCCGGCGGATCAGCGGGCCGAGCGTGGTCCCCTGCACCACCAGCGTCGCCAGGATCGTGCAGAAGGCGAGGAAGATGATGATGTCGCGGCCTGGAAAGCGCATCGGCAGCGCCAGCGCGGCGGCCAGGCTGACCACGCCGCGCATACCCGCCCACGATATGACGACCAGATGGCTGGCAGGCGGGGCGGGATCGCGTTCGCGCAACCGCCGCGACAGCAGGCGCGGGATCCAGGTCATCGGCATGATCCAGGCGAAACGACTGAGGATCAGCGCCCCGGATGTCGCCAGCGCCAGCGTGGCGAGCTGCGCCGGAGCGTAGCTGGGCAGCCGATCGATGATCCCGCGCAGCTGCATCCCGATCAGCATGAACACCAGGCTGGTCAATGCGAATTCCAGAAAGCTCCAGACCGCACCGGACGCAAGGCGGGTATGCGCGGTGAACGCCTGATGCTGATGCGTGCCGAGCACCAGGCCACAGGCGACGACGCCCAGCACGCCCGACGCATGCACCGCCTCCGCCGCGAAATAGGCGGCGAAACCGGCCAGCACGCTGACCGTGATGTCGTGCAGGGTCTCGTCGATCCGCGAGAAGATCCACATCGCGAGCCGGCCAATGGCATAGCCGACCAGCGTGCCGCCGACCGCCGACAGCAGGAAGGCGAGCGCCCCCTCTTTCAGATCGAAGGTGCCGGCGATGGTCGCGCCGACCGCGAAGCGATAGAGGACGAGCGAGGCCGCGTCGTTGAGCAGGCTTTCCCCCTCCAGCACGGTCGCGATGCGTTTCGGCGGGCGCAGGTCGCGCAGCACCGCGGCGGCGGCGACCGCATCGGGCGGTGCGACGATCGCGCCCAGGGCAATGGCCGCACCCCAGGGCAGATCGGGGATCAGCCATTTGGCGACACACGCGACCACCGCGGCGGTAAACAGCACCGCGCCGGTCGCCAGCAGCAGGATCGGGCGGAGATTGGTGCGGAACGCGGGCCAATCCGTGCGATAGGCGCTGAGTTGCAGCAGCGGCGGCAGGAACAGCGCGAGCGCCAGTTCCGGTTCGAACGCGATGTGCGGAAGCCCCGGAAGGAAGGCGATCGCCATCCCGCCCAGCACCAGCGCCACCGCCAGCGGGACCCCGATGCGACGCGCAACCAGCGCCAGCGCGAGGCAGAACGCGAACAGCCCGAGCAGAAGCTCGAACGTCAGCACGGCGCGGCGCGGCGACAGTCGGGCAGGGACGGGAGCAGCATGGGCAGGAGACGCATCAGTCGTCGTTATGATCCCCGCGGATGGAACATTGCCCGGTGTCGCCCGCTGACCAAGTCGTTGTTACAAGGATTGAAATCATGACGATCAAGGCGATCCTGTTCGATATCGACGGCACGTTGGTCGACAGCAACGACCAGCATGTCCTGGCATGGGAGGAGGCGTTCCGCAGCATCGGCAGATCGTTCGACCGGCAAGTGATCCATGACCAGATCGGCAAGGGCACCGACATGCTGGTGCCGACCCTGCTGCCCGAACTGGACGCGGCCGCGCAGACGCAGCTGGGAGAGGTGCATGGGACGGTGTTCAAGCAACGCTATCTGGACGAAGTCCGGCCGTTTCCCGGTGCGCACGATCTGTTGGCGGCGGTGCATGCCGCAGGGCAGCAGGTGGTGCTGGCGTCATCCGCGTCGCAGGCCGAGCTGGAGCATTATGTCGCGTTGCTGGGCGCGGAGGCGATGGTCGGAGCGACCACCAGTTCCGACGACGTCGAACGGACCAAGCCCGCGCCCGACATCTTCGCGACCGCGCTGAAGAAGACCGGGCTGGCGCCGGATCAGGCGCTGGTGGTGGGGGATACACCGTACGACATCGAAGCGGCCGGCAAATGCGGCGTCGCGGCGGTCGCGGTCCGGTCGGGGAAGTTCGACGACGCGACCCTGCGCCGGGCGGGGGCGATCGCCGTCTATGACGATGCCGCCGCCTTGCTGGCCGATTATGCGCAGTCGCCGTTGGCGGGGTGACGATCAGCGGGGTGGCTGGATCGTGGCGCGGAGATTGGCCAGCACCGCCCGCGCATCGAAGGCACGAGGATCATTGGGTTTGGGACCGCGGCCCGTCACGATTTCGGCGGTCGCCTCGTACCGGTCGACGGTCCGGACATTGACCGTGCTATCCCAGAACGGGTCTCCCCAGAAGGGATCCCACCCGCGCCAGCCGAAGCCGCGGCCGCGATACCGCCAGCTCGGCCCCCAATAGCCGAAGGGGCCCGGGCCGAACGGCTGATCGACATAGGTATTGCTGCGGCGTTCCGTGTTCCGATCGGCCATCTGGAACCAGTCCTGCCCGCGTTCCACCGTGAGTTGCGCGGCCCGGTACAGGAGGTAGGTTTCGACCGTCTGGCGCGAGGTCATGCTGTTGCCGGCAAAGGTGACGCGAAAGCGGTTGGGTTCGATCTGCTGATCGCCATAGCCGCCGGCCGACGCATGCGCGCTGGAAATCGGCTGATAGGGCGTCGACGTGGTGCAGGCGGTCAATCCCGCCAGCAGCAATGCCGCCCATGGCGCCGTAGCATGACGTATGCCAAGAACATCCTTCCTCATGATCCACCCGTAACTATAGATCAGCCCTTATCGGCTATCCCAGGATGAACCATAATCTTGACGTGACGTTCCACATATTGTTGATGATGTAGATGTATGATGGTTGTTAGGAGTACGGAACAATAAATTACGGGATCTATCATGATTTTGCGAAACTTATACATCGCTTCGGGATTTGAAGATTGATCCCAAGCCAAACGCCCGCGGACGGACGCCGTCGACGCGGGGCACGAATGAAAGTGTCGCATGTCCGCAACGTCCTCCCCATCCAGTTCCGCCGGCGATGGCGTGGCACCCCTGCCCAGCCCGGGCGGGCAGCTCCGCCGGATCACGCTGGTGGCGACACTCGGCGGATTGTTGTTCGGATATGATACCGGCGTCATCAACGGCGCGCTGATCTATATCCAGCAGGATCTGCGTCTGACGCCGTTGACGGAAGGGATGGTCACCAGTTCGCTGTTGCTGGGCGCGGCGTTCGGCGCGCTGCTGTCCGGGCCGATATCGATGCGATCCGGCCGTCGCCGCACGATCCTGACGCTGGCCATCGTCTTCATCGCAGGGACAGTCGCGTCGGCGCTGGCGCCGGGTATTCCGAGCCTCGTCGCCGCGCGGTTCCTGCTGGGGCTGGCGGTCGGTGGCGCGTCGGTTTCGGTTCCGACCTATCTGGCGGAGATCGCACCGGCGGGCGGACGCAGCCGGCTAGTGACCACCAACGAGTTGATGATCGTGTCTGGGCAGTTGCTGGCCTTTGCGTGCAACGCGTTCATCAGCCTGCGCTGGGGGCAGCATGCCGGTGTGTGGCGCGTGATGCTGGCGGTCGCGCTGATCCCTGCGATCGGCCTGCTGATCGGGATGCTGGGCGTGCCGGAAAGCCCGCGCTGGCTGGTCGCGCATCACCAGATGGACCGCGCGCGCAAGGCGTTGCGGCGCATCCGCGATGCCAAGGCGGTGGATACCGAGATGCAGGAGATCGAGCGCGCGATCGGCGACCCTGATGCCGGGGCGGCGCGGATCGACCTGACCGTGCTGCGCGAACCGTGGATCCGCCGCATCCTGTTCATCGGGATCGGCATCGGGATCGTTCAGCAGCTGACCGGCGTCAACTCCATCATGTATTATGGAACGCAGATCCTGACCCAGTCGGGGTTCGGACGCGACGGCGCGTTGCTGGCCAACATCTCCAACGGCGTCATATCGGTGGCGGCGACCTTCCTTGGCATCTATCTGTTGCCCAAAGTGCCGCGGCGGACGCTGCTGACGATCGGGCTGTGCGGGACGACGAGCGCGCTGGTCGCGATCGGGGTGGTATCGAACATGATGGGCCAGTCGGCGATGCGCGCGTTCGTCGTCCTGCCGTTGATGGCGACGTTCCTGGCGTTTCAGCAGGCGTTCGTATCGCCCGCGACGTGGGTGTTGCTGTCGGAAATCTTCCCGATGCGGGTGCGCCCGCTGGCGATCGGGCTGTCAGGGCTGGCGCTGTGGCTGGCGACATTCTCGGTCGGGTTCCTGTTCCCGCTAATGGTCGCGGGGCTGGGGCTGAGCCTGACCTATTTCCTGTTCGCCGCGGTGGGTGTGGGCAATATCCTGTTCGTGCGGCGGTTCGTTCCGGAAACACGCGGCAAGACACTGGAGGCGATAGAAGCGATGTTGCGGCCGAGGGAACGGCGGCCGCGGCGGCGGCGGGCCTGAGCCTGCCGCCCGCGACCGCGACGCCGATCTACCGTCCGCGAAGGGTGTTCAGCGTTTCCTTGACCTTCGCGATACCGAACTTCCACGCCTGATCCACCCCGATATGGGGCATGGCGGGGATCTCGTCCGGGTCGACCACGGCATGGAGGATCGCGGGGCCGGGTGCCGAAAGGAAGCGGCGGATGGTGTCCGCAAGCGCCGCGGGGTCCCGCGCGGTGAACCCCTCGGCACCGCAGGCGCGGGCGAACGCCGCGAAATCCATGTTCGGGAAGCTGGCGCCCGGTGCCGCGGGAACGCCGGCCCGCTCCATTTCAAGATGAACGAGGCCCCAGCCGGCATTGTCGTAGACCACGACCTTCACCGGCAGCTTGTGTTCGACCGTCGTCATGAATTCGCCCAGCAACATGGTGAAGCCGCCGTCGCCGACTTGGCAGATCACCTGACGGTTCCGATCGAGCGCCTGCGCGCCGTTGGCGATGCCGAGGCCGGTGCCGACCGCGGCATTGTTGAACGACCCGCTGATCCGCTGGCGCCCGGTCTGGCGTAGCCAGTTGGCGGCCCAGAGCGTCACTTCCCCGGTGTCGGTGACGATGACCGCATCGGCGGCGGCATGATCGCCGATCAGCCGCGCGACCGCCTGCGGATGAATCTTGTTCCCGCTGCGCCCGGGATCGGCCTTTTCGTCCAGCATCCGGTCCCACGCCGCGCGCGCGGTGCGAACCTGTTGAAAGAAGCTGTCATCCTGACGCGCAGGCAGGCGATCGAGAAGCTGCAGCAGTGCAGGGCGGACCGAGCCGACGATGCCGAGCGCGATCGGCGTGCGCCGACCGAGTGCGAACGCGCGTTCGTCGATCTGGATGACGCGACCATGCTTCGGCAGGAAATCGGTATAGGGATAATCGGTACCGAGCATCAGCAGCAGATCGGCATCGACGACGGCGTCGACGCCGGGACGACCGCCGATCAGGCCGACACCGCCCATCCAGTGTGGTTCGTCATAGGGCAGCATGTCCTTGGCGCGGTAGGTGTGGAGCAGCGGCGCCTTCAGCCGTTCGGACAGGGCGATCAGTTCGGCCGCCGCACCGTGACACCCGGCGCCGCAGAAGATGGCGATGCTCTTCGCCTGCGCGATCAGCGATACCGCGGCGTCGATATCGGCAGGGGCGGGCGCGACATCAGGGCGCGCGCGCAGCGTGGACAGGCTGGGTACCGCCTTGCCCGCGGGTGCGCCGAACACGTCGGGCGGAATGTTGAGATGCGCGACGCCGCGCGCGCCATAAGCCTCCGCAATCGCCTGGTGGAATACGGCCGGCGCCTGTTCCGGTGAAGAGATCGTCTGGGTGTAGACGGCAACATCGCGGAACAGCAGGTCGGGTGTATCCTCCTGAAGATAATCGGTGCCGCGCATCGCCGCCGGCACCCCGCCGGAGATGGCGAGGACCGGCGCATGATCCTTGCGGGCTTCGTAGAGGCCGGCGACCAGATGGTTGCCGCCCGGCCCGGTGGTGCCGCAGCAGACGCCGAGCCGGCCGGTCAGCTTTGCCTGGCCGGCGGCGGCGAGCGCGGCGCCCTCCTCGTGCCGGACGCCGATCCATTCGATGCGGTCCTGCCGCCGGATCGCATCGGTAAAGGGATTGAGAGCGTCGCCCACGATGCCGAAGACCTGGCGGACCCCGATCTCGGCAAGCGTGTCGACCAGCAGTTCGGCGACGGTATCGGACATCGGGATCTCCGGATCATGGAACAGGGGGGCGGGCGACCACTCATTCGGCGGCGATGATGGCTTCGATCTTGTCCTTGGGATGTCCGGTCAGATCCTTGGCGATCTCCGCAGTCAGTCGGGTCTGGACTTCCTTGTGATAATGCTTGCGCAGTTCGCCGAGCAGCTTGGGCGCGGCGACCACGACGAGCCGGTCATACTCACCCTGCAGCGCGCGATCCTTCAGCGTGTCCGCGGTGCTGGCGGCGAAGCGGTTCTCCTCCAGCTGGTGATAATCGGCTTCGCTCGTGGAATCCTGGCCATAGCCGGTGCTGGACGGGCGTTGCCCCTGCGCGTCGGTCTTCTGATCGCGATCGGCGGGGTTGGACCTGGTTTCGACATCCTCCACGATCAGGTTGGGGGCGTCGGCGTCGCCCTGGTTGCGGAACATCAGCATCTTGCGGCCATCGGCGACCAGCACCAGCGTGTCATGGGGTAGACGCATCAGGATTCTCCCTGGTTCATGATGCGGCTGCAACGTGCCAGCCGCGACGCGGGTTGCATGGCAGTGATGGACCGGGGCTGATTTGGATCAGCTATGCTTATGATAAGATACGGTATTTCCTGAAACGTCTGCTCGTCTGGTCCGTTGACCACCTATTCCACGGAACAGGAGCAGCGACATGGCGCAGAAGGGCGCGGGCGGAAACGCGGGCAGCATCCCCAGCAAGGGGGGTGACGCAGGATCGGGTGGCAACGGATCCGGTACCGGCGGCAAGGGCGGCGGCGGCCGTTCGGGCGGCAGCAGGTCCGGTGCGGGCAAATCCTGAACAGGAGAAGCGGCATGTCGAAGAGCAGCCATGTCGGGGAGGGCGACGGCCTGACCCAGAACCAGAACAATGCGATGAGCGACGACCCCGGTGACGGCCAGCGGCGACGCTATTCCAAGGGCGACGACGCGTCCGGAGTGACCGGTGCGCCGGACGCGCAGGGCCCGGAACAGCTGGCGGCATTCGGCCGGCGCGGATCCCGGCAGTCTGACGATGGAGACGTGACATGACCGACCACAAGAAGAAGGGCGATTTCCACAAGAACGGCAAGGAGGATGTCGGCGGAAACAAGAAGCAGGACAATGGCGACAGCAGCGCCAGCCGTACCGGCAACCAGAATGCCGGCCATGGTGGGCGATCCTGATGCCTGACCGTGACATATCGGCCGACACCCGCCCGACCGATGCGCCCGATACGCCGGGACGGCTGGAGCAGCCCGTCGACCTGAAGCGGCCGAGCGCGGCGCCCGCCGCCACCGGGGCGGGTGGCAACGCGTTGTCGACCGGGCTCCAGCCAAGCGGCACGGCACCGGGCGGCGGGCCGGGCACGGGTGCCGGCAGCATTGGCACCGGCGGCGGATCGACCGGCGATGCCGCCACCGGCAACGCGGCATCGGGCCGGGACGGATAGAATGGGAAACAGCGTGCGCAGACCGAACGAACCGCAGGTGGTGGTCATCACCGGCGCATCGAGTGGCATCGGCCGACTGACCGCGCTCGCCTTTGCCGAGCGCGGGGCGGCGGTCGTGCTGGCGGCGCGGCGCGGCGAGGTGCTGGCCGAGGTGGCGGAGCAATGCGTCGCGATCGGTGGCCAGGCGATCGCGGTGCCGACCGATGTCGGTGATGCCGACGCCGTGGCGGCGGTGGCCCGCCGCGCCGTCGAACACTTCGGTCGGATCGACCTGTGGTTCAACAATGCCGGGGTCGGCGTGTTCGGAAAGCTGAACGCGATCCCGGTCGCGGTATGGCACCGGGTGATCGCGACCAACCTGCTGGGTGCCTATCATGGTGCGCGCGCGGTGATGCCGGTGTTCGATCGGCAGGGGCATGGCATCCTGATCAACAATGCGTCGATCGTCGGTCGAATCGCGAAACCGGATTCGACCGCCTATGCCACCAGCAAGTTCGCGATCCGTGGGCTGTCGGAAGCGTTGCGGCAGGAGTTGCTGGACCGGCCAAATATCCACGTCTGCACGATCCTGCCGTCGGTGATCGACACGCCCTTCTTCGAACATGCCGCCAATTACAGTGGGCAGCGGGTGCGCGCGGCGCCACCGGTCTATCCACCGGAGCGCGTGGTGGATGCGGTGCTGAAGCTGGCGCGGCGGCCGGTGGCGGAAACGATCATCGGCGGAGCGGGAAAGTTTGCCGCCGCGCAGAAACGGATCGCGCCCGCGCTGACGACGCGCATGACGGGGCGCCTGCTGCATCGCGGGTTTCTGGAGACGCAGCCGGCGGAGGATGGACCCGGCGCCACGTTGGAGCCGGTGCGGGACGGACGCGGCGTCACCGGTGGCTGGCGGCGGCTGTCCGGGCCGCTGGAGCGCAGCCGGCCGAGCCCGATAATGCTGGGATTGCTGGCGCTGCCGATCCTGGCCGTGGCAACGCGATGGATGATGCGGCCGGATGCCGGCCCGTCGCAGGGCAGTCACGGGGATAGATGATGACGGATCGCGAGAAGATCACGGACGGCGCGAACGAACGGGCGGTCGACGAAACGATCGCCGGCACCGGGCCGGGCATCGCCGATGAGGCGTTGTCGCCCGGCGCCGACCTGCCGGAGGCACCGGACGACGATGCCGTACGGCGTGCGGCCAAGGCGCTGGGCGCGCCGGTGCCCGAAGCGGGCGGCTGAACCCCCGAGGTGCCAGCTGCGGCACGACCGACCCGTTCTTCCGACCGACGGACGGCGAGGAAGAACTTTCCTGCGCATCGGCGGTTGTCCGGTGAGGACACCGCGCAGGGGCGGGTGATGGCATGGCAGGGGGCGGGGATGACGGCGGCGAACAGGATCGGGATGCGGATGCTGTTGGGGGCCGCGGCCCTGGGCAGCGCTGCATCCGGGCAGGCGCAGGCGATCGACCTGGGTGCGCCCGCACCGGAGCCGACCGCGCCGCAAACCGCATCCGCCGACACGAAACAGCGACCGCGCCTGGCGGTGACGCGGGCGCGCGACACGTCGCCATCCGCGCTGATCGGCGATACGCAAAGCACGCCGCCGCCGGGCCTGATCGGCGACTGGCAACAGATCCGCACCCGGCTAGGCCGGCGGGGGATCGGCGTGACCGCGCGCTATGCATCGGAAAGCGGGTATAACGTCACGGGCGGCGAGCGACGGTTGTTCCGCGAAACCGGGCAGTTCGATGTCGGCATGCTGCTGGACCTGGAGAAGCTGGCGGGGCTGACCGGTGGCGCGTTCCAGGCGACGATCACCTGGCGGCGGGGCCAGGACCTGACCAGCGACGCCGGCTTGAACGCGTTGCAACAGGTGCAGGAAATCTATGGCCGCGGGCAGACGTTGCGCGTGACGCAACTATGGTATGAACAACGCCTGGGTAGCCGTGTCGAGGTGAAGCTGGGGCGGACCAACCCCGGCGAAGACTTCGCGGTCTTTTCCTGCCATTTCCAGAATCTGAGTTTCTGCGGTGCGCAGCCGGGCAATGTGGCGGGTGATTACTGGTACAACTGGCCGGTCAGCCAGTGGGGCGCGCGGGTCCGGGTCGATGTGAAGGAGGATTTCTACGTCCAGGGCGGGGCGTATGAGATCAACCCCCGCAACCTGCGCAAACGTTTCTTCATCGGCCATTTCAAGGGCGCGACCGGGGTGCTGGTGCCGGTGGAGGCGGGATGGTCGCGCGGCGGGGACGATGGCCGGGTCGCGTCCTACAAGATCGGAGGCTGGATCGCGACGGCGGATAGCGACGATGTGCGGCTGGACATCGACCGCCGGCCGATCGCGATCACGGGGATGGCGCCGCTGCGGCGATCGGGGCGCTACGGCGTCTATGTCGCGGTCCAGCGGCAGCTGACCGGGACATCGAAGGACGGCAAGTCGCTGACCGGGCTCGGCATGTTCGCCAATCTGACGCAGACCGACCGCAAGACATCGGTGACCGACAACCAGATCGCGCTGGGGCTGTTCTACAAGGGGTTGATGCCGGCGGTGCCGGGCGACGTCCTGGGGCTGGGCGTCGCGCGGACCAACGTCAACGGCCGGGCCGCCGCCGACGATCGCCTGACCATGCCGGATCAGCCCCGGCGCGACGCGGAATATGCGGCCGAACTCTATTACAGCATCCAGCCGCTCGACTGGCTGGAAATCCGCCCGAACCTGCAATGGATCCACCAGCCGGGCGGCGTGCGCGACGCGGGCGATGTCGGCGTGCTGGGGCTGAAGGCGGCGATCACCTTGTGAGATCGTCGCCTTGCCTGCGTCCCCTTACCCCTTCTTCTGCGCGGCGATGCGATCGTCGATTCGGCGTTCCAGGAGGGTGAGAGGCATGGCGCCTTCCTTCAGCACCTCGTGGAACTGCTTGAGGTCGAAGGCGGCGCCGAGCGCCGCTTCGGCCTTTGCGCGGGCGCGGGTCCAGGCCATGTG
Source organism: Sphingomonas sp. (assembly GCF_036387535.1). Lineage (GTDB taxonomy): Bacteria > Pseudomonadota > Alphaproteobacteria > Sphingomonadales > Sphingomonadaceae > Sphingomonas_R. Next base: position 5,398 of record NZ_DASVTO010000044.1, on the reverse strand, counting down.
GCCAACCTTGTAACTGCACGCCTGGCCGGCCTGGGTGCAGTAGCGTTCGACCTCGCGCTGGGTGCGCGGGCGGGCGAAGCCGGTGGTCGCGACCATGTAGTCCGTCGCCTTTTCCCGGCTCCAGCGCTTGGCGTGGATCCCGGTATCGACCACCAGTCGCGTCGCGCGGAAGAGGAAGGATTGCAGATAGCCCGCCCGTTCGAGCGGCGTGGCATAGGCCTGCAGTTCGTCCGCCAGCTGTTCCGCATAGAGCGCCCAGCCTTCGGAATAGGCCGAGAAGAAGCCGATCTTGCGGAGTGTCGGGATGTCCTTCGATTCCTGGGCGAGGCTGATCTGGAGATGATGGCCGGGCACGCCCTCGTGATAGGTGAGCGAGGGCAGCGAGTATTTTGGCCAGTCGCCGACGTCCTTGAGGTTGACGAAGTAGATGGCCGGCCGGCTGCCGTCGAGCGAGGCGCGGTTGTAATAGCCGTTCGAGGCGCCATCCTGAATCTCGACCGGTACCGCGCGGATTTCGAGCGGCTGGGTCGGCACGGTCGCGAACGCCTGCGGCAGTCGCTTGTACATCGCCTCGACCCCCTGGTTCAGGCCGGCGATCAGTTGTTCGCGACCCGCGGCGGTGTTGGGATAGAGTTGATCCGGCGCGACGTTCAGCTTGGCGAGCCGTTCGCCGACGGTGCCGGTGCTGTAACCCTGCGTCTTCAGGATGGTGTCGAGCTGCGCGCTGATGTCCGCGACCTGTTGCAGGCCGAGGCGGTGGACCTCGTCGGGGCTCATCGTCGTGGTGGTCGCCTGGGCGAGCGCCATCGCATAGATGGCGTCGCCGCGCGGCACCCGCCAGATGCCGTCGCCGGGCCGCGTCGTCGGGCGCAGTGCCGTGATCATCGCAATCTGGCGATCGAGCGCGGGATAGACCCTGGTTTCCAGAATGCGCGCGGCCTGACCCTGCCAGTCGCCGGCGATGCCCTTGGCGGCGGCGCGCCGGACGAGCGATTGCACGATGCTGGCGCCGGCGGCGGGCTGGCTCCGCAGCTTGCGCATCTGCCCAAGGGTGAGGTCGAGCGACCAGGCGGGGGCGAGCAGGCCGCGCGCGGCTTCTTCCTTCTGGCGCGCGCTTTCCTGATCCAGCACGGTGGCGAACTGATCCAGCCGGGAAAGATAGGCGTCGGCATCGGCCTTCGTTGCGATCGTGTGCGCGGTGTTGAGGAAATCCGGCACCGAGAAATAGGCGCCACCCTGCTGGAAGATCCGGTAGGGCCGGATCGCGCTGTCGATCCCGAAGGTGTCGGCGGACGCGATCTGCGTTTCCAGCGTGTAGCGGACGACTTCGAGATTGCGTTGCGCGGGCGGGGACAGCCGGGCGGGATCGAAGGCGGCGAGGCGCGCGATCGCGGCCTTGGTTTCCGCGATGTCGCGCGCACGCTTTTCGGGCGTGCGGGGCGACAGCTGGCCCTTGGCCGCGGCGAGTGCGCCCTTGTCAAGGCCGAGCGAGGTGGCGAGTTCGGGTGCGCGCGTGACCGTCTGCTGAAAGATCTGGTCGAACGCGGTGTCGAGTTGCCGGTCCGCGTCGCTGGCGGCGGGGACTTGCGCCCGTGCGACCGTGGCGGTGAGCGCGACGGCGCTGGCGGATCCGACAAACTGGCGACGATTCATGGTCAAGGCCCCTTTGAACAACAGGTTGCGGCCACGGTAGGCGAGGCGTGCCTGCGCCTCAAGCCGGCATGGTCGTTGCGGGCATCGGCCTCGGCCTGGCTGGTGGCGCCATTGCCGGCGGCGGGGATGGGCGTTAGCACCGCACGTCGGTTTCAGCCGGAGATCATGATGCGCCGTTCTGCCCTGCCCCTCGCCACCTTCCTCACGACCATGTTGGCGACGGCGCCCGCGCTGGCCGGGCCGATCAGCCCCGTGCGACACGACGCGACGCTGGCGATGTTCGAACGGCTGGTCGACACGCCCACGGTGGTCGGCCGGGGCAAGGTGCCGGAGATGGCGAATTACCTTGCCGATCAGTTCAAGGCGGCGGGATTTCCGGCCGCCGATGTCGAGGTGGTGCCGTATCGCACCCAGGCGAAGGATGGCAGCCAGGCCGACGATACCGCCGCGCTGATCGTGCGGTGGCGGGCGGCGGCGGCGGGCGGCCGGCGGCCGATCATGCTGATGGGACACATGGATGTCGTGGAGGCCAAGCGGGAGGATTCGACCACCGATCCGTTCAAGCTGACGGTGCGTGACGGCTATTATTACGGGCGCGGCACCATCGACATGAAGGCGGGGCTGACCGGTATCGCGCAGGCGCTGATCGACCTGCGCAGCAGTGGCTGGGAACCGACGCGCGACCTGGTGCTGTTCTTCACCGGGGACGAGGAGACGAACGGGATCGGCGCGACCCGCGGTGCGACCGAATGGCTGGATCGGCTCGGTCGGCCCGAATATGGCCTGAACGCGGACGGCGGCGGCATCGGGTTTACGGAAGGCGACAAGCCGCTGGGTGCGACGGTGCAGACGGCGGAAAAGACCTATGCCGATTACGAACTGCGCGTCACCAACCGCGGCGGGCATTCATCGAAGCCGCGGGCGGACAACGCCATCTATCAACTGGCGCATGCGCTGGAACGGCTGGAGGCCTATCGCTTCCCGCCGCAGATGAACGAGACGTCGCGCGCCTATTTCACGGCGGTGGCGAAGATCGAAACCGGCGCGGCCGGGAACGCGATCCGGCGCTGGCTGGCGAACCCGGACGACGGCGCCGCGGCCGATGCGGTCGAGGCGGACGAGACCTATGTCGGGCTGACGCGGACGCGCTGTGTCGCGACCCGGCTGTTCGGCGGGCATGCGAACAACGCACTGCCGCAACTGGCGACCGCGACCGTCAACTGCCGCATCTTTCCCGGCATCACGCCGGATGCGATCCGCGACGTGTTGCAGCGGGTGGCGGGCGACCCGGCGGTGACAGTCACGCGGCTGGACGCGAACCCGGCGTCGCTGGCATCGCCGCTGCGCAGCGACGTGACCGCCGCCTATACCAAGGCCGTCACCACGCTGCACCCCGGGATGCAGGTCTATCCCGAAATGTCGACCGGTGCGTCTGACGCACGTCCGTTCCGCGCGGCGGGCGTGGCGGTGTACGGCGTCGGGGGCGAGTGGGTGCGGGTGCCGGTCGACCTGCGCGCCCATGGCAAGGACGAACGCCTGCCGATCGCCGCGCTGGACGACAATGTGGCGCACTGGAAGCTGATGGTGCAGGCGCTGACGGGGAAATAGCCGGAGTCCGGCGCGCCTGATACCGGCATCCGGTGCCGGTATCGGGTGACGGTCAGAACCAGGTCCGGATGCCGGCGACGAGGCTGAACCCGCCGGTGTCATCGCCGCGCGACCGGGCTGAGCGGGCGGTGTCGCCGAACTGGCGTTCCCAGGACAGGCCGACATAGGGCGCCAACTGGCGCGACCGTTCATAGCGCAGGCGGAGGCCGAGTTCGAGATCAGTCAGGCCGGATCCGATCCCGTCGCGCGGGATATCCTGCGCCGCCAGGTTGGCTTCGATCCGGGGTTGCAGCACGACGAACTGCGTCATGCGGATGTCATGCCACGCTTCGGCCCGGCCCAGCACATCGCCCTTGTCCGACAGGAACAGCGCGCCTTCGACATCGAACCAATAGGGGGCCAGCCCTTCGAGTCCGAGTGTCGCATAGGTCCGCGACGGGTCAGGCCTGAAATCATGGCGGACGCCGGCCTGGAGGTTCCAATAGGGATCGAGCGCATGGCTGTAGAGTGCCTGGACCTCCGCTTGCGCAAGCGGTCGGCCGAACGTGCCCTCACCTTCGGTTTTGACGGTCAGGCGGTCGATATCGCCGCCGAACCAGGCCGAACCGTCCCAGCGATAGCCGTCGCCGCCGCGCCGCGCCTGATATTCGGCCAGATTGAAGATCAGCTGCCCATAGGTCATCCCGCCATGTTCACGGCGCAGCGCGCGGTCCGCGTCCTGCATCGCCGTGGCACCGTAATAGCGCGACGCCGCCAAGCCTGGCAGAGGCGCGGGGGCAGGGGCGTTGCCGGGTTTCTGGTCCGTTCCGGTGGCCGGCATGGTGTCGCCGGAGGGCGGCGGCGCACCGGGCGTGCCGGGCATGCCGGCCATCGCACCCATGACATGACCGGCATGGGGATCGGGCGCGGGGGGAGCCGCCATGTCCGTGGCCGGCATCCTGCGGTGACCGGCATGGGGGTCGACAGCCGGTCCGGCGGCCGGTTTCCCGGAGGTGGCCTTCGGCCTGGCGGCGGGTTTCCCGGCGGGCATGGCCATGCCCGGCATCATGGCATGGTCCATCGCCCTCTGGGCCGGGACCGGTCCGGCGGCGACGACCGCGACGGTGGCGATGGCCGGAAGGAAGCGCAGCCCCGTCATGCCGCCGCGCCCGCGACCGGGCGGACCTGCACGACCTGCATCATCCCGGCGTGCATGTGGTAGAGCATGTGGCAGTGGAACGCCCAGTCGCCGGCATTGGCGGTGACGTCCCAGCGGACCATGCCGCCCGGCTGCACCATGACGGTGTGCTTGCGCGGGCTGTAGGCGCCGTGGCCGGTGACCAGTTCGAAATAATGGCCGTGCAGGTGGATGGGGTGGCCCATCATCGTATCGTTGACCAGGGTCACGCGGACACGCTCCCCCGCGCGGAACGGGATCGGCGCCGTGACCTCCGACAGTTTCTCGCCATCCAGCGCCCACATATAGCGTTCCATGTTGCCGGTCAGGTGGATCTGCACCGTGCGGGAGGGCGCGCGCAGATCGGGGTTGCGATCCAGCGCGACGAGATCGCGGTAGGTGAGCACGCGGTGGCCGACATCGTCCAGGCCCTGACCCGGATCACCGGTGCGATCGACCGGCATCGGGGCGATCGTCTGGACACCCGGACCCTTCTTCACACCCGGCGCCTTCGACAGGTCGCGCATGTCCATCTTCATGTCCATGGGCATGTCGGCCATCGCGTCATGGTTCATCGCGGCATGATCCATCGCCATGCCCATGTCCTTCATCGTCGCGACCGGCCGCCGGCGGAGCGGGGGAACGACCGCCGCCATGCCGGTGCGCGGGGCGAGCGTCGCCCGCGCCATGCCGGACCGGTCGACGCTTTCGCCGACCAGCGTATAGGCACTTGGCTCCGCTGGCGTGACGATCGCGTCATAGGTTTCCGCTACGCCGATCTGGAACTCGTCGACCGTCACCGGGCGGACGTTCATGCCATCGGCCTGCACGATGGTGAGCGTCAGGCCCGGGATCCGGACGTTGAACGTGGTCATCGCCGAACCGTTGATGATCCGCAGCCGCACCCGTTCGCCCGGCGTGAACAGGCCGGTCCAGTTGTCGCGCGGACCGTGGCCGTTGACTAGATAGGTGTAGGTCGAC
>NZ_DASVTO010000043.1:0-4865 GCF_036387535.1 Sphingomonas sp. | reverse complement strand
AACCTGGCGGAGGGTTCTCGACAAGCTCGAACCGAACGGATGGGGATGGACAAGTTGGGTGATGGTGGCTGGCCGTCAAAGCTCCGGATAGATCGGGAAGCGGTCGCACAGCGCTTCGACGCGGCGCTTGACGTCGGCCTCCACCGCGGGGTCGCCCTGTTCGCCGTGCTTGGACAGCGCGTCCAGGACGTCGGCGATCATGTCGGCGATGTCGCGGAATTCGGCCGGGCCGAAACCGCGGGTGGTGCCGGCGGGGGTGCCGACCCGGATGCCCGAGGTCTTGACCGGCGGCAACGGATCGAACGGAATCCCGTTCTTGTTGCAGGTGATGCCGGCGCGTTCCAGCGCCTCGTCCGCATCGCGGCCGGTGACGTTCAGCGGACGCAGATCGACCAGCGCGAGATGCGTGTCGGTGCCGCCGGTGACCAGATCGGCGCCGCGTTCCTTGAGCCGGGCGGCCAGCACCTTCGCATTTTCGACTACCGAGCGGCTATAGGCCTTGAACTCCGGCGTCAGCGCTTCGCCGAACGCCACCGCCTTGGCCGCGATGACATGCATCAGCGGGCCACCCTGCAGTCCGGGAAACACGGCGCTGTTGAACTTCTTCGCCAGCGTCTCGTCATCGGTCAGGATCATGCCGCCGCGCGGGCCGCGCAGCGTCTTGTGCGTGGTGGTGGTGACGACATGGGCGTGGCCGAAGGGGCTGGGATGCACGCCGGCCGCGACCAGACCGGAAAAATGCGCCATGTCGACCAGGAAATAGGCGCCGACCTTGTCCGCGATCGCCCGGAACCGCGCGAAATCGATGATGCGCGGATAGGCGGAGCCACCGGCGATCAGCAATTTCGGCTGATGTTCGATCGCGAGCGCCTCGACCTGGTCATAATCGATCAGCTGGGTATCCTGGCGCACGCCGTACTGGACCGCGTTGAACCATTTGCCGGACATCGCCGCACGCGCGCCGTGGGTGAGATGACCGCCGGCGTCGAGCGACATGCCGAGGATGGTTTCACCCGGCTTGACCAGCGCCAGCATGACCGCGCCATTCGCCTGCGCACCCGAATGCGGCTGCACATTGGCAAAGCCGCAGCCGAACAGCTGCTTTGCGCGGTCGATCGCGAGCTGTTCGACGATGTCGGACGGGGCGCAGCCCTGATAATAGCGCTTGCCGGGATAGCCTTCGGCATATTTGTTCGTGAAGACCGAGCCCTGCGCCTCCAGCACCGCTTTCGACACGATGTTTTCGGACGCGATCAGTTCGATCTGCTTGCGTTCGCGCGTCAATTCGCGCGACAGGCCGGCGAATACCGCGGGGTCGCCTTCGGACAGGCCGCGCGAGAAGAAGCCTTCGGGACGGATATCGTCGACCGTGCGGGGATTGGTGCTCATGCGGGATCCTTCGCGTGCGGGGGATTGGACAGTTTCACGATGCGGTCGGCATGGCGGCCGCCCGCGAAACCGGTACCGAGAAACTGGGCGACGCAATCGCGCGCGGTTTCGATCCCGATCAGGCGGGCACCGAGCGCGACGACGTTGGCATCATTATGTTCCCGCGCCAGCCGCGCTGACAGACCGTCCGACACCAGCGCGCACCGCATCGCGGGGTGGCGATTGACCGCGATCGCAATACCGATGCCCGACCCGCAGAGTGCGATGCCGAGTTCGGCGCGGTCGTCCGCGATCGCGGTGGCGAGCGCATAGCCATAATCGGGATAATCGACGCGGGCGGTGTCGTTCGGTCCGAGATCGACCACGTCATGGCCGGCATCGCGAAGCCAGATGACCAAAGCGGCCTTCATGTCATAGGCGGCGTGATCGGAAGCGATGGCGATGCGGCGGGGCGATACGCTGGATGACATGACGGTCCGTTTCTGAACGAGTCGGGAGACAGGACGGGGTTTGCGCGCTTAGTAGGTGTATGGGGTCGATAAGGCCAGCGTGGAGAATGAACGATGCAGCATGCGACGCGACGGATGGCGGTGATGATCCTGACGGTGCTGGCGGGATGCGGCGGTGGCGGGTCCGGTGGTGGTGATGTGACCGCGACCAATATCGCGACCGGAGTGCCGAAGTCGGCCGAGCCCGCGGCGGTGCCGGAGTATGCCGAAATGTCCGCCGCGGACCAGCAGCGGGCGGAGGGTACGCGTGAATTCTTCCTGGGCACCTGGACCGGGCCGGAAGGGCTGTCGTTCGTGGTCGAGGCCAAGCCGGATGGCGGCTATCGCATCCGCAACCGCGACACGCTGGACAGCGAAACGACGTTCGATGGCGGGTTGGCGGGCGAGACGCTCCGCTTCGTGCGGCGCGGCGAGACGTTGAGCGCGCGGCCGGGGACGGGCGCGGAGACCGGGTATAAATGGCTGGCGCAGAAGAAGGATTGCCTGATCGTGCAGGCCGGGGTGGAAGGATATTGCCGGGATTGAGCGAACCTCCGGCGACCGTGAACAAGGGTGATGGCATGATCGATGATGTTGAGGCGCGCGCGCCGGACCGGCTGGCGATCGTGCTGGGACTGGCGGGGTTGTTGCCGCAGGCGGCGGCGGTCCTGGCGCCGTTACTTGGCATGGGCTGGCTGAACCCGGCGCAACTGGCGCTGGTCTATGGCGCGCTGATCCTGTCGTTCCTGGGCGGAAGCTGGTGGGGGATCGCATTGACGCGGGCTGACGGCCTGCCGCGCGCGATCCTGTTGCTGCTGGGCATCGGCGCGTCGCTGCTGGGATTTTGCGTGCAGGGGCTGGCAGGACCGGGGCTGTTGCGGCCGTTGCTGCTGATGCTGGGGCTGGCGATCGCCGCCAGCTGGCTGGTCGATCGCGGGCTGGTGCGCGACGGGCTGATCGGCCGCTGGTGGGGGTGGTTGCGGCTGGTGTTGTCGCTGGGGCTGGGGGGGCTTACGGTGTTGGCGGGGATTTTGGCCTGATGTTCTGCCTGACCATCGTCACCCCGGCCTGCGCCGGGGTGACGGTTATCAGTCATGCCGGTTCGATCACGTCACCGGGCAGGATCACGCGGCCAGGCGAAGTTCCATGCGGTCCCAGATTTCAAGGAGCGCGCCAGTCAGGTCGCGCATCATCGCTTCGTTATGCGCGGGTCCGGGGGTGAAGCGCAGGCGTTCGGTGCCGCGCGGGACGGTCGGATAGTTGATGGGCTGAACATAGACGCCATATTCGGCAAGGAGGATGTCGCTGACACGCTTCGCCTTGACCGGATCGCCGATCATCAGCGGCACGATGTGGGTGGTGGACGGCATGACCGGCAATCCGGCATCCGCAAACATCGCCTTCAGCCGTGCGGCCGCGGCCTGTTGACCGTCGCGTTCCTCCGCCGATGCCTTCAGATGGCGGACGCTGGCGAGCGCACCCGCGACCAGCACGGGCGACAGCGAGGTCGTGAAGATGAAGCCAGGCGCATAGCTGCGGATGACGTCGACGATCGTGCGGTCGGTGGCGATGTATCCGCCCATGACCCCGAACGCCTTGCCCAGCGTGCCTTCGATGATGTTGACGCGGTCGGCGACGGCATCGCGTTCCGAAATGCCACCGCCACGCGCGCCGTACATGCCGACGGCGTGAACCTCGTCCAGATAGGTGAGCGCGTTATATTTGTCCGAAAGGTCGCAGATGCCGGCGATCGGCGCGACGTCGCCGTCCATCGAATAGACGCTTTCAAAGGCGATCAGCTTCGGTACGTCCGGATCCTCTGCCGCGAGCAGTTCTTCCAGATGATCGAGGTCATTGTGGCGGAAGACGCGCTTTTCACAGCCGGAATTGCGGATGCCCGCGATCATCGAGGCGTGATTCAGTTCGTCCGAGAAGATGATGCAGCCCGGCAGGATCTTCGCCAGCGTCGACAGCGTGGCGTCGTTCGAGACATAGCCGGAGGTGAAGATCAACGCGGCTTCCTTGCCGTGCAGGTCGGCAAGCTCGTTTTCCAACTGAATATGATAATGGGTGTTGCCGCCGATATTGCGGGTGCCGCCGGAGCCCGCGCCGACATCGTGCAGGGCCTCCTCCATCGCGGACACGACCTTTGGATGCTGTCCCATGGCAAGATAGTCGTTGGAACACCAGACGGTGATCGGCTTCGGCCCGTTATGACCGGCAAAGCAGCGCGCGTTGGGAAACGCCCCCTTGTTGCGGAGGATGTCGATGAACACCCGGTAGCGGCCTTCGGCATGCAGCCGGTCGATCGCCTGATTGAAAACGCGCTGATAATCCAACCGGGGCACTCCGGAGACATGAGATCACCACGCTGTACGACCGAGTCCTTACGATTTCCAGCCTGATCGCAGTGCAGCATTGCGAGACATTTTGTCTCTGTGATCGATATCCTACAGACGATCGATCGTGGCGAGGCCACGCTGCGCCAGATGGGCGCGGAAGGCGGAGCCGGGATCGATCGCACCCGTGAAGACGGCGATGCCGGGCGGCGGCACGTCCGGCCAATCCTGACCCGCGGTCAGATGGGCGACGCGGCGCGCGATCCCGGGGCCGCCATCCACGAAGGCGAGCGGGCGCGGCGCGGCGGCGGCGAGCTGATCCGCGACCAGCGGGAAATGCGTGCAGGCGAGCACGACCGTATCGACACGGTCGCCGCCGGGCTGATCCAGCAGGCCGGCCAGCACCGCGCGATAGGCGGCGGGATCGGTCGCCTCACCGCGCAGCTCCGCCTCGGCCAGTTCGACCAGCGCGGCAGACCCATGCCGCAGCACCAGCGCATCGGCGGCATATTCGGCGGTCAGCCGGTCGACATAGGGCTGACGCACGGTGGCGTCGGTGCCCAGCACGCCGATCGCGCGGGTCCGCGTCAGCGCGGCGGCGGGGCGGATGGCGGGAACGGTGCCGACCACGGGCATGTCGAGCGCGGCG
>NZ_DASVTO010000042.1:0-20082 GCF_036387535.1 Sphingomonas sp. | reverse complement strand
ACCGCATCTGCGCCTCCGCGTCCAGCCCCTCCAGGCTGAGCACCGCAGAGACACGATGTTCCCGGATGCGCGCCGCGATCCGCCTGATTTCCGTTTCGCTGTAATCCGCGCCTTCGATCACCGAATGGCCGTAGCGATCGGCCAGGGTGACGAAATCGCCTTCGGGATCGACGACGATCTGTTGCACCCAGGGAGCCGCACCCTCCAGCAGGCGGCGGAGGAGGTGCGACTTGCCCGACCCGCTATTGCCCTGGACGAGCAGGCGCGTGGCGAGCAGCTCCTCCAATTCCATCAGTGCCGGCGCACCACCGGTGCCGGTTCCCATATCGATGCTGACGGTCATGCCGGGGTCTTTGCGGGGGATCGGGTGAGTCGGCAAGGTGTCTCGTTTGCACGCGCGGATGCGCGGCGGGCGTTGACAGCGCCGCTGCCACGGGCCAAGCGACAGTCGCTGGCCGGAAGCGATTCCGGATGGCCGCGCGGGAGAGTGCGGGACGGGCGACCGAACCGCCGCCGAAGGAGCAACCGCCCCGGAATCTCTCAGGCATACGGGACCGCGCGGACAATTACCGGCACTCTGGAAAGAGCCTCCCGACGGAGGCCGCCGAAGGGGTAAGTCCCGCCGTTTCAGACGGATGGATGAAAGCTCTCAGGTTCCGTGACAGAGGGGGCGATGTGGATCGGCAGCGATGTCGATACGCGCATCGTCATGATGTCAGGAGGCCCGAGTGCACGAATCCGAAACCGAAGCCGAGCCCGAAACCGGTACGCTGCCGCTGGATGCCTGGCACCGCGCGCAGGGTGCCCGCATGGTGGCGTTCGCCGGTTACCACATGCCGATCCAGTATGAAGGGATCATGGCCGAACATCTGTGGACGCGGACGTCCGCCGGGCTGTTCGACGTCAGCCATATGGGGCAGTTGCTGTTGTCGGGCGAAGGCGTGGTGGCGGCGCTGGAACGCATGCTGCCGGCCGATGTCGCATCGCTGGGCGAAGGGCGGATGCGCTATTCCCTGCTGCTGTCCGATACCGGCGGCATCCTGGACGACCTGATGCTGACGCGGCGCGCGGACGGGTTCTACATGGTGGTGAACGGCGCCACGAAATATGACGACATCGCGCATATCCTCGACCATCTCGAAGACGAGATCACGCTCAACCACATGGACGAGCAGGCGTTGCTGGCGGTGCAGGGGCCGAAAGCGGTCGCGACGCTGGCGCGGATCGTGCCGGGGGTCGATGCGCTGACGTTCATGACCGCGGGTGCGTTCACCTGGGACGGCGTGCCGCTGTGGATCAGCCGGTCGGGCTATACCGGCGAGGATGGCTGCGAAATCTCGATCCCCGCGGATGCGGCGGAAGCCTTTGCCGCGCGGCTGTGTGCGGAGCCCGAGATCAAGCCGATCGGCCTGGGCGCGCGCGATTCGCTGCGGCTGGAAGCGGGATTGCCGCTCTATGGACATGACCTGGACCCGGAGACGACGCCGGTGGCGGCGGATCTGGGCTTTGCGTTGTCCAAGCGGCGGCGCGAGGAGGGCGGCTTTCCCGGCGCCGAGCGCATCCTGGCCGAACGAGCCGCGGGACCGGCGTTCACGCGGGTCGGGCTGATGGTCGAAGGACGGCAGCCGGTGCGCGAAGGCGCCCGCGTGCTGGAGGCCGTCGACGGAGTCGAAGGGCGCGTGACGAGCGGCGGTTTTTCCCCCTCGCTGCAGCGATCGATCGCGATGGCCTATGTGCCGACGCTGCTCGCCAATCCCGGATCGAGGATCGACCTTGAACATCGCGGCAAGCGCTTCGTTGGCGAGGTCGTACCGATGCCCTTCATCCCCCACCGCTATGTCCGCAAGGGAGCCTGAACCATGGCCTTTTATTTCACCCGCGATCATGAATGGATCAGCGTCAACCCGACCGTCGATGATGTGACCGCGACCGTCGGCATCACCGATTATGCCCAGGCGCAACTGGGTGACGTCGTGTTCGTCGAAGTGCCGCCGGCCGGAACGACCGTCGAAAAGGGCAAGGAAGCGGCGGTGGTCGAATCGGTCAAGGCCGCGTCCGACGTGTATGCGCCGGTATCGGGCGAGGTCATCGAGGCGAACGCCGCGCTGGAGGCGGATCCATCGCTGGTGAACAGCGCGCCGGAAACGGACGGCTGGTTCTTCAAGGTCAAGCTGTCCGATCCGGGGCAGCTGGAAGGCCTGATGGATGCCGATTCGTACAAGGTCTATCTTGAGGGCCTGTGACGCCTGACACCCGTCCATGCCGAGCGCCGTCGAGGCAACCCATGACTCCTCGACTGCGCTCGGGATGGGCGGACCGGATGTTATTTCATTCCTTGATCCGATGATTGGACAGCAATGCGCTATCTCCCTCTCACCGACGCCGACCGCCAGGGTATGCTGGCGGCGGTCGGCGCGCAGTCGATCGACGACCTGTTCGTCGATGTTCCCGATGTCGCCCGGCTGGACGGGCCGATCGCCGGTCTGCCGATGCATGCGTCCGAACTGGCGGTCGAGCGCCGGCTGTCGCGGATGGCGGCGCGCAACCTGGCGGCGGGGGATGCGCCCTTCTTTCTGGGGTGCGGCGCCTATCGCCACCATGTGCCGGCCAGCGTCGACCACCTGATCCAGCGCGGTGAGTTTCTGACGAGCTATACGCCCTATCAGCCTGAAATCGCGCAAGGAACCGTGCAGGCGCTGTTCGAGTTCCAGACGCAGGTCGCGCGGCTGTACGGCTGCGACGTCGCCAATGCGTCGATGTATGACGGGTCGACCGCCTGTTGGGAGGCGATCGTGATGGCGCGCCGGATCACGCGGCGCGGCAAGGCGGTGCTGTCGGCGGGGCTGCACCCGCATTATGTGTCGGTCTGCACCACGATGGCCAAGTTCACCGGCGACGTGCTGGATACCGCGGTGCCGGAACTGACCGATGGCGCGCCGGGCGACGACATGGCGCGGTTGCTGGCAGCGGTCGATGGCGACGTCAGTTGCGTGGTGGTGCAGAACCCCAACATCCTGGGCCATGTCGCCGATGTGTCCGAGCTGGCGGCGCGGTGCCATGCGAAGGGCGCGTTGCTGATCGCGGTGGTGACCGAGCCGGTGGCGCTGGGCGCGATCCGCAGCCCGGGCGAAATGGTCGCGGACATCGTGGTGGGCGAAGGCCAGTCGATCGGTGTCGGGCTGAACTTCGGCGGGCCCTATGTCGGCCTGTTCGCGACGCGCGACAAATATGTGCGGCAGATGCCGGGCAGGCTGGCGGGCGAAACGGTGGATGCGGACGGCAAGCGCGGTTTCGTGTTGACGCTGTCCACGCGTGAGCAGCATATCCGCCGCGAGAAGGCGACGTCGAATATCTGTACCAATTCCGGGCTTTGCGCGCTGGCGTTCACGATCCATATGAGCTTGCTGGGTGAGCGCGGATTGCGTGATCTGGCGGCGTTGAACCATGCCAAGGCAGTCGCCGCGGCGGAGCAGTTGTCGCGCGTGCCGGGCGTGGAACTGGTCAGCGGGCCGTTCTTCAACGAGTTCACACTGCGTCTGAACCGCGAGGCGCGGCCGGTGATCCGTGCACTGGCCGAGGACGGGATCCTGGGCGGCGTATCGCTGGGGCGGCTGTACCCGGATGCGGCGGGGCTGGCGAACGGGCTGGTGGTCGCGGTGACCGAAACGGTCGAGCCGGACGATGTCGACGAACTGGCCCATGCGCTTGAGGAGGCTTTGTCATGAACCGCGAAGGACGTGTGACCCGGCCCGAGACGGCCGAAATGGGCGGGACTTTCGAGACCTTCACCGGCAATCGCGCATTGATGCTGGAAGAGGCATTGCTGTTCGAGATCGGCGGCACCGACCGCACCGGGGTCGACATCGCCGAGGCACCGCAAGTCGCATCGCGGCTGGGCGGGCTGGAGCGCGACCAGCCGATCGGGCTATATGGCCTGTCCGAGCCGGAGGCAGTGCGCCATTATACGCGGCTGAGCCGGCAGAATTACGGGATCGACCTCGGTTTCTTCCCGCTGGGGTCGTGCACGATGAAGCATAATCCGCGGCTGAACGAGCGGATGGCGCGGTTGCCGGGCTTTGCCGACATCCATCCGTTGCAGCCGGTGGAGACGGTGCAGGGCGCGTTCGCGCTGATCCACGAACTGGGCGAGTGGCTGAAGACGCTGACCGGCATGCCGGCGGTGGCGATGAGCCCGAAAGCGGGCGCGCACGGCGAACTGTGCGGATTGCTGGCGATCCGGTCCGCCCTGGAGGCGCGGGGCGATGCGCGCAAGGTGGTGCTGGTGCCGGAAAGCGCGCATGGCACCAACCCGGCGACGGCCGCCTTCTGCGGCTATGCGGTCGAGAATATTCCTGCCGATGCGGCGGGGCGTGTCGACCTGCAGGCGTTGAAGGACCGACTGGGGCCGGACGTGGCGGGGGTGATGATCACCAACCCCAATACCTGCGGCCTGTTCGAACGCGACATGGCAGCGATATCCGAAGCGGTGCATGCGGCCGGCGGCCTGGTCTATTGCGACGGCGCCAATTTCAACGCGATCGTCGGGCGGGTACGACCGGGGGACCTGGGCATCGATGCGATGCACATCAACCTGCACAAGACCTTTTCCACCCCGCATGGCGGCGGCGGGCCGGGATCGGGACCAGTGGTGTTCTCCGCCGCGCTGGCACCGTTCGCGCCGTTGCCGTTCGTGGAAAAGGAGGGTGACACCTACCGCCTGGTCGAGGAGGAGACGGCGGGTGAGCATCATGCCGGCACGTTCGGTCGGATGGTGGCGTTCCATGGGCAGATGGGCATGTTCAGCCGTGCGCTGGCCTATATCCTGAGCCACGGCGCGGATGGGTTGCGGCAGGTGTCCGAGGACGCCGTGCTGAACGCCAATTACATCCTGCGCGCGCTGGAGGATGTGCTGGAGGCACCGTTCGCGGGCACCGGGCCTTGCATGCATGAGGCGCTGTTCTCCGACAACGGGTTTGCCGAAGGCTTTACCACGCTGGACGTCGCCAAGGGGCTGATCGACGAGGGTTTCCACCCGATGACGATGTATTTCCCGCTGGTGGTGCACGGCGCGATGCTGATCGAGCCGACCGAAACCGAAAGCCGGGCGGCGATCGACCAGTTCGTCGGCGCGCTGCGATCGGTGGCGGAGCGCGCCAAGGCGGGCGACCTCGTGCTGAAGGCGGCGCCGGTGTTCGCACCGCGGCGGCGGCTGGACGAAACCGGCGCGGCGCGCAAGCCGGTGCTGGTGTGGCGGGAGCCGGTGGCGGAGGACTGAACGGCGTCTCAACTTCGTTTGGTTCGAGTTTGTCGAGGGGGGGCGGGTTCTCGACAGGCTCGAACCAAACGGGTTTTGGGCGGAGGTATCGGGTTCTCGACAGGCTCGAACCGAGCGGAGATTGGGATAGGCCCGTATACGGCCCTGTGTCGCGCATGGACGTTCCGCCTTTGCGCCGTTAACCGTCCGGCATGACTTCGCCTCTTCGCCTCACGATCGACGGTGCCGCGCTGGTGGCCAACTGGCGCTGGTATGCGGCGCGGTCGGGATCGGCGGCGTGCGGGGCGGCGGTGAAGGCCGATGGCTATGGCCTGGGCGCGCGGGCGGTGGTGGATCGGCTGGCGGCGGCGGGGTGCCGCGACTTCTTCGTATCGAGTTGGGACGAGGTGGCGGCGCTGGGGCCGCTGGGGCCGGAAGTATCGCTGTCCGTGCTGCACGGGCTGCGCGAGGGGGACGTGCCGCAGGCGTTGGCATCGACAGCCAGGCCGGTGCTGAACACACCGGCGATGGTGGCGCGGTGGAAGGCGGCGGCGCCCGGGCGGCCGTGCGACGTGATGGTGGATACCGGCATGAACCGGCTGGGACTGTCCGCATCGGAAGTACGGTCCGAGATCCTGGCGGGCGTGAAGATCGCGACGCTGATGAGCCATCTGGCGTGTGCGGACCGGCCGGACGATGCGATGAACCGGCGGCAGGCGAACCTGTTTCGCGCGCTGTCGGGTCTGGTGCGGGCGGACCGGTACAGCCTGGCCAATTCGGCCGGTGTCTGCCTGGGTGCGCCATATCGGTTCGATCTGACGCGACCCGGCCTCGGCCTGTATGGCGGCACGCCCGGCCCAGGCGCGGAACCGGCGCCGGTGATCGCGCTGTCGGCCGAGGTGTTGCAGGTGCGGTCCGTGTCGAGCGGGGATACGATCGGCTATGGCGCGGACTTCGTCGCGCGGCGGCCGATGCGGGTGGCGACGCTGAACATCGGCTATGCCGATGGGTATCGCCGCGCGTTTGCGGGCGTGGGTACCGCCACCGTACAGGGCGAGGTCCGGCCGATGCTGGGCCGGATATCGATGGATCTGGTCGCCATCGACGTGACCGGGCTAACCGTGGGCGAGGGCGACTGGGTCACGCTGGATTATGACCTGCCCGCCGCGGCGACGGCGACCGGCGTATCGCAATATGAATTGCTGACGGGGCTGGGCCACCGTTACGCGCGGGAATGGCTGTAGCGCGGTCCTTATCGTCTGCGCCAGCCGCCTTCGGTCCTGCGCCAGCACAGGATCGTAAAGACGGCGATCAGGACCAGGATCGCCCACCAGCGCGACGCGCCCGAAAGTTCGCGCCGGGCCAGCATCAGGCCGGCGAGCAGCAGGATGATAGCGACCCAGCCCTGCCAGGCGATCGGCAGCGACGTACCGTACCCGAGCCGTTTCGGTGCGAACCAAGCGGGTGGACGGCGATCGACCATGGGACATCCTTTGATCCGCGGTCAACGACGATCGGTCGGTGCGGTTCCGGTCAGGCGACGGCTTTCAGCTTCGGGCCGCCATCGATGGTGACGGGCTGATCGGGCCAGATCCCGCGCGTGTCGTAGACGAGTTTGGTCGCACGTTCGCTGAGCGGCACGGAGCGGAAGATGTCGTGATCGACCAGCACGATGAAGATCGGGCAGGTTTCGATCGCGGTGTCGATGTCGATCAGTTCGGCGCCGGTGCCGGCGAAGGCGGCGGGGAGGGCGGTGGCATAAGGTTCGACCACCCGGATGCGGCGGCCATGCTGGCGGGCGAGCGCGGCGGCGACCTTGACCGCCGGGCTTTCGCGAAAATCATCGATATTTGCCTTGAACGCCAGGCCGAGGCAGGCGACCGGCACGTCGGGCATGGCGGCGAGCAGCGCGGCGGCGCGGTCGACGACATGGTCGGACTTGCGATCGTTCACCTCGCGCGCGGTGCGGATCAGCGGGGTGTTGTCGGGATCGCTGTGGACGATGAACCACGGATCGACCGCGATGCAGTGGCCGCCGACACCGGGACCGGGTTGCAGGATGTTCACGCGGGGATGGAGGTTGGCGAGGCGGATCACCTCCCACACGTCCAGCTGCATCGTGTCGGCCACGATCGACAGTTCGTTGGCGAAGGCGATGTTGACGTCGCGGAAGGCGTTTTCGGTAAGCTTCACCATTTCGGCGACGCGGGCGGTGGTGGTGATGCACTGGCCCCGCACGAAGCGGCGATAGAAGCTCATCGCCTTGCGCGCGCAACGCGGGGTGATGCCACCGATGCAGCGATCATTGGTGACGAGTTCGTGCAGGATCCGGCCGGGCAGGACGCGTTCGGGGCAATAGGCGATCGACAGGTCGACGCCGTCGCCGCCGCGGCCGGGGACGCGCAGGTCGGGCCGGAGATCGGCGATCAGATCGCGCAGCTTCTCCGTCGTGCCGACCGGGGAGGTGGATTCGAGGATGATGGTGTCGCCGATCTTCAGCACCGGGGCGATGGTGCGGGCGGCATAGAGCACGAAGCGGATGTCGGGGGCGTGATCGTCCGCGAACGGAGTCGGAACCGCGATCACGAAGATATCGGCGGGTTCGACGACCAGCGACGCGCGCAACGTACCCCGCGCGACCACCGCCTGCACCAGCGCATCGAGATCGAGTTCCTCGATATGGACATGGCCGGAGTTGACGGTGTCGACGACATGGGCGTGCACATCGATGCCCAGCACCGCGCAGCCGGAGCGCGCCACGACCGCGGCGGTCGGCAGGCCGATATAGCCGAGCCCGATGACAGCGACCTTGAGCGGGGTGTCAGACAGCATCGGCGATGATCCTTGCGATACGGGGGGCGGTGTGGCCGTCGCCGAACGGGTTATGCGCTTGTGCCATGGCGGCATAGGCCCCGGCATCGTCGAGCAGGCGCAGCGTTTCCGCGACGATCCGATCCTCGTCCGTTCCGACCAGGCGGGCGGTGCCGGCGGCAACGCCCTCCGGCCGCTCCGTGGTTTCGCGCAGGACCAGCACCGGCTTGCCGAGTGCGGGCGCCTCTTCCTGCACGCCGCCGCTGTCGGTCAGGACGAGGTCGCAGAGGCCGAGCAGGCGGACGAAATGCGGATAGTCGAGCGGATCGATCATGGCGACATTGTCGCGCGAACCGAGCAGCGGGTCCATGGCGCGGCGGACGGCGGGATTGGGGTGGACCGGGAAGATGATCGCGACGTCGGGGCGATCGGCGACGCGGGCGACGGCACGGGCAATGGCATCCATGCCGCCACCGAAATTTTCGCGCCGGTGGGTGGTGACTGCGATCAGCCGCTTGCCCGCGAAGCGCGCGGCGAGATCGTCCAGCCCCGATGCGAGCGCCGGTTCGGCCGCAATGCGCGCGCGGGTGGCATGGAGCGCGTCGATCACCGAATTGCCGGTCATGTACACGGTGCGGGGATCGATGCGTTCGGCGATCAGCGCGACGGCGGCGGTATCGGTGGGGGCGAAATGCAGATCGGCGATCGTGGCGACGATGCGGCGGTTCACCTCCTCCGGCCAGGGATGGTGGATGTCGCCCGATCGCAGCCCGGCCTCGACATGCGCGACCGGGATCTTGCGGTAATAGGCCGCGAGCGCACCGATCATCGCGGTGGCGGTATCCCCCTGGACCACGACGCGATCGGGCTTCACCCGATCATAGACGGTGCCAAGTTCGGTGAGCAGCCGCGCGCTGAGCGCATCGAGACTCTGATCCGGCGCCATCAGATCGAGATCGATGTCGGGCGTGACATTGCCGATCGCCAGCACCTGATCCAGCAGGCCGCGATGCTGCGCCGTCACGCAGACCAGCGTGTCCAGCCCTGGCGTCGCCCGGAGCGCATGGACGATCGGGAACATCTTGATCGCTTCCGGCCGGGTTCCGAAGACGAGCAGGATACGGGCGGGAGTCGCGGACGTCATGCGAGCGGCTGTAGCGACGAACGGGTTACGATTCTCGTACCGTCGTACCAGTGGCATCGATTGCATATGCGGGGCCGCACCCCATTTTCACCGGGAACGTAGTGAAGGAATATCCGCAATGGCCACCGAAACCGCAACGCTTGCCGCCGGATGCTTCTGGTGCGTGGAAGCCGTCTATGACGATCTGGCCGGCGTGGAGTCGGTCGAAAGCGGCTATATCGGCGGGCATGTCGCGGACCCGACGTATCGACAGGTCTGCGGGGGCGATACCGGCCATGCCGAGGCGATCCGGATCGTGTTCGACAATGCTGTGATCGGCTATGCCGACCTGCTCGACATCTTCTTCCACGTCCATGACGCGACCCAGCTGAACCGGCAGGGCAATGACGTCGGCACGCAATATCGGTCGGCGATCTTTCCGCATGACGCCGGGCAGGAGAGCGAAGCACGCGCGGCGATCGCGCGCGCGCAGGCGGACAGCGCACAGCCGATCGTAACGACGATCGAGCCGCTGGCGACATGGTATCCGGCCGAGGATTATCACCAGGAGTATTTCGAGCGCGAGGGCAGCAAGAACGGATATTGCATGGCGATCGTCGCGCCGAAGCTGCGCAAGTTCCGCAAGGCCTATACCGATCGGTTGAAGGACGGGGTGCAGGCAGAGGCCTGAACCGGGTCACCGCGGCGCGGCAGCCCGCGCGAGGCGATCGTTGATCGCGAACCCGAGCCCATCGGCCGGGATCGGCGCGACGGCGATCCACCCCGGAGTGGCGGTATCCGCCGCGTGCAGCAGATCGAACAGGCGAGCGGCGGCCTCCACCAGATCCCCCGCCGCCGACAGCGTCGCGTCGCCGGGAACCGGACCAAAGCCGATCAGCCATTCGTCCGGATGCGCGGCGGTGGCGTTCAGGCGGATCGGCTTTGCGGGCGCATAATGGCTGGCGAGTTGGCCCGGCGCCTCGATCCGGTCGCCGGTGCCTTCGACCAGCGGCAGGGCGGTGACCGCCGCGATCATCGCGCGGGTGACCGGACCGGGGCGCAGCAGGCGGAGCGGATTGCCGGTTGCGATGATCGTCGATTCCAGGCCGAGTGCAGTGGCGCCGCCGTCGATCACCAGCGGAATGCGGCCGTGGAGGCTGGCGGCGACATGCCGGGCACGGGTCGGGCTGATCCCGCCGCTGGCGTTGGCGCTGGGCGCAGCAAGCGGCAGGCCGGTCGCCTGCAGCAGCGCGCGCATGGCGGGATGCGCGGGAACCCGGATGGCGACGGTCTGCAGCCCGGCGGTGCAGAGCGCCGCAATGCCGGCACGGTCACGCAGCGGCAGGACGAGCGTGAGCGGACCCGGCCAGAAGGCGGCGGCGAGCGCGCGGGCCGCGTCGTCGAACCAGGCGAGGTGTTCGGCGGCGGCAAGATCCGGAACATGCACGATCAGCGGATTGAACGCGGGCCGCCCCTTTGCGGCATAGATGCCCGCGACCGATTCGCCGCGCGTGGCGTCCGCGGCGAGTCCGTAGACGGTTTCAGTGGGGACGGCGACCGGATGACCGGCGCGAATCAGCGCCGCCGCCTCCGCGATCGCGGCGGTGCCGTAGCGGCGGACAAGAGGCCGGAAAGCGGGGTTTGGAGTGGTCACCGCACGAGGCTATAACGGGGTCAACCGGCTGCGAAAGCCCATAGGAGATATCATGCCCTTTGCCGTTCCCGTCGCCGAACAGCGTTTCCTGCTGACCCATGTCGCCGGGATCGCGGAACTGGCCGCGATGCCGGCCTTTGCCGATGCGACCCCGGACATGATCGACGCGGTGCTGGAGGGTGCGGCGGCATTTGCGGAGGGGGAATTCGCGCCGCTCAACCGGATCGGGGATACGGCAGGCGCGCGGTGGAGCGCGGACGGCGTGACCATGCCCGCAGGCTACGGCGTTGCGTATCGCGACTATGTCGCCGGCGGGTGGGGCACTATCGACGCACCCGTCGATGTCGGCGGACAGGGCTTGCCGTTCGCGGTGGCCACCGCGGTGCTGGAAAGCCTGGGCACCGCCAACCTATCGTTCGCGCTGTGTCCCACGCTGACGGTCGGGGCGATCGAGGCGATTTCGGCGCATGGCAGCGCCGATCAGCAGGCCAGATACCTGCCGAAGCTGGTGACCGGGGAATGGACCGGTACGATGAACCTGACCGAGCCGCAGGCGGGATCGGATGTCGGCGCGCTGCGCACGACGGCGGAGCCGCAGCCGGACGGGACGTACCGGATCAAGGGTACGAAGATCTACATCAGCTATGGCGAGCATGACCTGGCCGAGAACATCATCCATCTGGTGCTGGCGCGGACGCCGGGCGCGCCGGCGGGAACGCGTGGTATCTCGTTGTTCGTGGTGCCGCGGTACCGGGTGGCGGCGGACGGCACGATCGGGGCGGCGAACGATGTTCGTTGCGTATCGATCGAACACAAGATGGGCCTGCACGCGTCGCCGACCTGCGTGATGTCGTTCGGGGATCAGGACGATTGCATCGGCGAGATCGTGGGCCCGGAGCATGGCGGCATGCGTGCGATGTTCACGATGATGAACAATGCGCGGCTGAACGTCGGGTTGCAGGGTGTGGAGGTGGCGGAACGCGCCACCCAGGCGGCGGTGGACTATGCGACCGGGCGGGTGCAATCGGCGCGGGCGGGATCGCCGTCGCGCGAATCCGTTGCGATCATCGAGCATCCCGACGTGCGGCGGATGTTGTTGCGGATGAAGGCGCTGACCCAGGCGGCACGCGCGCTGTGCTACCATGCCGCCGGACAGGTCGACCGGGCGCATCAGGGTGACGCCGCCGCGCGGGTCCGCGTCGACCTGATGACGCCGCTGGTGAAGGCTTACGGCACCGACATCGGCGTGGAGGTGGCGAGCCTCGGCATCCAGGTGCATGGCGGCATGGGTTTCGTCGAGGAAACCGGCGCGGCGCAGCATTACCGCGATGCGCGGATCGCGCCGATCTATGAAGGCACGAACGGCATTCAGGCGGCGGATCTGGTCGGTCGCAAGCTGACCGGGGATGGCGGCGCGGGCCTGGCGGCGTTGCTGGCCGATATTCGCGGCGAGGGCGGCGGGGAGCCGGCGCTGATCGCGCTGGTGGACGCGGTCGCGCGCGTCGCCGATGCGCTGCGCACCGGGGACGGCGATGATCGGCTGGCCGGCAGCTATCCGTTCCTGACGATGTTGGCAGTCGCGACCGCGGGCTGGCTGCTGACGCGGCAGATGCACGTGGCCAGCGGCGACGACGCCTTCGCCCGGATGAAGCGGACGACGGCCCGCTTCTACCTCGACCGCATCGTGCCGGAAGCGGCCGGGCTGGAGGCATCGGCACTGGCGGGAGCGGCGGGATTATATGCGCTGACGGCGGAGGAACTGGCGGCGTGAGGGTTGGTCGGCATCGTCCGCAGTCTGGATAAGGTCAGCGTCCGGCAAGCGGTGATGCTGTCCTGTCACGTTGCAAGATGGTCGACGGCGTCCAGGGGCGTTTTCGCACGGCGATCGACGTATCGATCATGTAATATGGCCGATGCGAGCCCGTCAGTACCCGATCCTCCGATCGCATTCGATCTGGATCAACTTCGTCTCGCCCGCAGCAAGTGGGAAAGTGCCAGTGTCGCGCAGACTTTCGTCCCCGACAAGGCTCGCAAATGCCTTGGTCCAGCGGATCGTATAGGCATCGTTATCGTGCGTGGTGATGACTTGCCCTTCAAGCGCAGTGTCACTGATCGAAACCGCGTCATGCCGGATGCTGTTTTCGAAACCGAACAGGCGAGCTGATACTCTGCGGCGTTCAGTCTATGCGATGCCATGCCTGATGTTACGAAACTTGCTCGAGTGGTCGAGCAAGTTTCGCATAGTCACTGCGCCTTCAGCCGGATGGCCTGACCGCCGCCGGGTGCGAGGTCGAGGGTCAGGCGGTCGCCCTTGCGGACGCGGCGATGGTCGATGGCGACCGCGTAGCGGGTGGTGGTGCGGTAGTCGGCGCCCGGACCGTCGCGGTAGATGTCGGCCGTGTAGGTCCGACCCGGATCGAGAAAATCCAGCGTGACCGTGAGGGTGCGGGCATTTTCGTCGGTGATGCTGCCGATATACCAGTCCGCCGAGGCGCGGTCCTTGCGGGCGAAGGTGGCATAATCGCCGACTTCGCCGTTCAGCACGCGGGTGTCGGACCAGTCGGTGGGCACATCGCGGATGAACCGGAACGCATCGGGCACCTTCGCATAGTTTTCCGGCGTATCAGCCGCCATCTGGACCGGAGAGTAGAGCACGACGTAGAGCGCGAGTTGCTTCGCGGCGGTCGACAGAATGTCGCTGTTGTCCGAACCCTTCAGGCTGAGGACACCGGGCGTGAAGTCCATCGGGCCTTCCAGCATGCGCGTGAAGGCGAGATTGGCCTCATGTTCCGGCGGATTCTTGCCGGCCCAGCTGTTATATTCCATGCCGCGTGATCCCTCGCGTGCGACCCAGTTGGGATAGGTGCGGCGCAGGCCGGTGTCCTTGACGGGTTCGTGGCTGTCGATCGAGACGTGATATTTCGCGGCGGTGGTGACGACGCGGGTATAGTGGTTCACCATCCACTGCCCCTCATGCCATTCGCGGTGCTGCGATCCGTCGGGGTCGACGCGCTCGATCTGCCCCGCGTCGGTGACGTAGCCGGTCTTGACGGTCGGGATGCCATGATCGCGCGCATAACCGAAGGCGCGATCGAGCTGTCCGTCATAATGGCTGGCCGACCCGCCGGTTTCGTTGTGGCCGATCAGGTGAACGCCCTTGGACCTGGCATAGCGCGAGAGGAAGCCGGCGTCGAAATCGGGAGTCGGGGTGTCGAACTGCATCGCGTTGCCGTCGCCAAACCAGTCGCCGTCCCAGCCGACGTTCCAGCCTTCGACCAGGACGCCCGGGATCTTGTTGGCGCTGGCGAAATCAATGTAGCTCTTGACGTGGGCGGTGGTGGCGCCGTGTTGCGGCCCGGTCGCCCAGCTCCATTTGCCGGTGATCATGTTCCACCAGACGCCGACGAACTTGCCGGTTTTGACCCAGCCGACGTCGCCCAGCCGGTTGGGCTCGTTCAGGTTGAGCTCGATGTGGCTCATGTAGAGGCCGGGGGCGTCGTCCGACAGGATCAGCGTGCGCCAGGGCGTGGTGAACGGCCCGGTGCGGGTGACCTTCGGCGCGCCGGAACCGGGGGTGAGGACCGCCTTCAGCGTGTTGCCTTCGACCTTGGCGACGTTCATGCCGGCATAGTCGGTCAGCGCGGCTTCGTGCAGCGCGACATGCGTGCCGCTGGCGAGTTTCAGCGTGACCGGCGTGGCGGCGGTGCCGACGGCACGCAGCGGCGTGCGATTGTAGAGATATTCCTCGCGATTCCATTCCAGCGCGGGTTTCCACCAGGCGGTGGCATCGGCCGCGAAGGCGAACTGGGTCAGTTCCTCCGCGATGTTGACCGTCCTGAAAGTGGGTTGTTCGGGAAATTCGTAGCGAAAGCCGATGCCGTCATCCTGCACGCGGAACACGACGTCGATGCTGCGCCGGAGCCGATCGGTTTCCGTCAGCCGCACGCGCAGTTCGGTGTGATTGTCGCGGATGCTGGTCCATTCGCCCCAAGGCTGGTTCCAGCGGGTATCGGACCTGTCGCGCGTCACCCGGTCGATCTTCAGGTGGCGATCGAACTTGGGTGCGTCGGTGAACAGGAAGCCGAGCCGCGAGGGGGCGATGATCGTCTCGCCCTTGCGCGTGACGGTGTAGGATGCGTGGCCCTCACCGTCGGTGGCGATCGTGACGACGATGCTGCCATCCGGCGACGCGACCGTCGCGCTGGGCACCGCCGCCGGTGGCTGCGGCTTGATCGTCTCGTTCACGGACGCGGCGGGTGCGGGTGCGGGTGCGGTCTGGGCATGGGCGGAGGTGGCCAGAAGCGCGGACAGCAGGAGGGGGAAGCTCTTCATGGTTCAGGCGATCCTTTCGGCGACCAGGGCAGCATAGCCGCCCAGGGTCCAGCACTCGACGCTATTGATGGTGATGATGACGCGCCAGTCGTCGGGGGCCGGCGGCTGCCAGCTGGCGGGTTCCGGCCCCATGTTGAACAGACAGAGCAGCGTCTGCCCATCCGCCTGCCGCTGATAGGCGAGGAGCGTGTCCGTGACGGCCAGCACGGTGCAATCGCCGATCGCCAGCGCCGGACAGGCGCGGCGGAGCGCGAGCAGCCGGCGGGTATGGTTCAGATGCGACTGCGGATCCGCCTGCTGCCGATCGACCGCCAGCACGGCGTGATCCGCGCCGATCGGGAGCCAGGGCGGCGCGGTGGAGAATCCCAGCGCCGGGGCATCGGCGATCCAGGGCATCGGCGTGCGCGCGCCGTCGCGCGACAGCGTCATCGGCCAATTGGCGATCGCCTCCGGATCGCGGAGCGCCGCGAAGGGAAGATCGACCTGCGGCAGGGCCAGTTCCTCGCCATAATAGAGGAAGATGTTGCCGCGCAGGCAGATCAGCAGCAGCATCTTCATACGGGCGAAGGCATCGCGGTGGGCGGGATCGACCCAGCGCGACACGGCGCGCGGCGCATCGTGATTTTCAAACGCCCAACTGGGCCAGCCGACGCCGTGTTCGACCGGCCAGGCGGAGACGGCGGCGGCGACACCGTGGGGCGTCAAGGCGTCGGCATAGAGAAAGTCGAAGCCATAGGCGCTGTCGAGGCGCCGGCCGCCCGCGGTGAACAGCTTCATTTCGCGGTCGCTGTCATCGCCGCCGACCTCCGCCACCGTGAAGCGGTCGCCATAGCCGTCCAGCAGCGCGCGGATGCGTTCCAGGAACCGCGGAATATCCGCGTGGCTCTGATTATGGAGCTTGCGCTGGAAATCGAACGGGCGCGTGCGCGGCCGGCCGTCGTCGGGGAGCGGCGGATTATCGGTCAGCGCCGGATCGTGCATCGTGAAGTTGATCGCGTCCAGCCGGAAGCCATCGACCCCGCGATCCAGCCAGAAGCGGGCTGTCGCGAGCAGCGCATCCTGCACCGCCGGCAGGTGGACGTGCAGTTGCGGCTGTTCCTTCAGGAAATTGTGCAGATAATATTGCCGGCGGCGCGCATCCCAGGTCCAGGCGGGCCCGCCGAACACCGATTGCCAGTTGGACGGCGGGCTGCCGTCGGGCTTCGCATCGGCCCAGACATACCAGTCGGCGCGGTCGCCCGTGCGGCTGGAACGGCTTTCGGCGAACCAGGGATGCTGATCAGAGGTGTGGCTGTAGATCTGATCGATGATGACGCGCAGGCCGAGCGCGTGGGCGCGGGCGACGAGCGCGTCAAAATCCGCCAGCGTCCCGAAGATGGGATCGACGTCGCGATAATCCGCAACGTCATAGCCGAAATCCTTCATCGGTGATGTGAAGAAGGGCGACAGCCAGATCGCGTCGACACCCAGCGATGCGACATAATCGAGATGGTGGGTGATCCCGTTCAGATCGCCGATCCCGTCGCCGTTGCTGTCGGCGAAGCTGCGCGGATAGATCTGGTAGATGGCCGCGCCCTGCCACCAGGGGCGCGTGCTCATTTCGGCGTGTCCGCGGCGCAGACGGCATAGCCGAAGGCGGGGAGGATGACCGAAACGCTGCCCGGCGCGGCGGCACGCGCGGCGCACCGGCCGGCAAGCGTGGTGAAGCGGGTGGACGCCGTTTCGACCTGGACCATCTGTGTGACCGGCGTGGGCGCGGTGTTGAACAGCAACAGGGTTTCGGCGCCGCCATCCGGATCGAACCGGGATACCGCGAACAGGCCGGGTGCGTCGCCGCGCGCCCGGACCAGCGTGCGCCCGCGGGTGAGCGCGGGGTTGGCACGCCGGATCCGCGACAAGGCGGCGATTTCCCGAAACAGGGGATGGCGTCGATCGAAATTGGCGGTTGCGGTCGTGGCGTCGGTGCCGACGAGGCGATTGTCGTTATAGACCGCGACCTGGCTGGCGAACATGTCTTCGCGCGCATCCTGATCATTGCCGTCGCCGGCAAAGCCCTGTTCGTCGCCCGAATAGATTGTGGGCACCCCGCGCAGCGTCAGCAGCATGGCGTGGGCGAGCGTGACGCGCGCCAGCACCTCCGCATCGCCGGCCGTCGGGTTGAGCCGGCGGACGTCGCGGGCAAAGCGGCCCTGATCATGATTGCCGAGGAAGGTCGGCAGGGTCAGCGCGCGATCGGCGCCGCCGTCATAGAGCGCATCGCCATCGAACAGCGCCGCCAGTTCGCGCGTGCCCTTGTTCCCCGCGACCACATCCGTGACGCCCCAGCGGAATGCGAAATCCAGCACGGCCGGCAATGCGTCGACACGGGTGAAGCGCGCGAGATAGCCGGGGTCCATCGTTTCCCCCGCGACTTCGCCGAAGATGTGGAAGTTCGGGATGCCGTTTGCGCGGGCGCGGGCGACCATGGCGGGGACGAACCGCTGCCAAAAGCCGGGTTCGACATGGCGGGCGGTGTCGATGCGGAAGCCGTCGATCTTGAACCGATCGATCCAGCCGCCGAAAATCTCGATCATGCCGGACAGCACGCGCGGATTCTGCGTCATCAGATCATCAAGCCCGGAGAAATCGCCCTCGGTCCCGCTTTCGTCCGCGAAGGTCGAGTCGCCGCGATTATGGTAATAGATCGGGTCGTTGAGCCAGGACGGAACCTTCACATCGCGTTCGGCCGCGGGGACGTAGGGCGTGTAGGCATAGGTCGGGTCGGTCAGCCGGGCGAAATTGGCGGAGGTGCCGAGCGCATCGCCAGCAAAGCCGGGGTTGATCGGCCGGCCACCGACGCCGCCGCGGCGCTGATAGGGGAAGGTCGCGCGGTCACGGTAGGGGCACGGGGTGCCTTCCCGGCATTCGCGGTACTGGATCACGTCGGCGGTGTGGTTGATGATGATGTCCATATAGACCTTCATCCCGCGGGCGTGCGCCGCATCCACGAACTGCCGCATGTCCGCATCGGTACCGAAATGCGGATCGACATGCGTGAAATCGGTGATCCAGTAGCCATGATAGCCGGCGCTTTCCTGGCCCGGCGCACCCTGGACCGGCTTGTTCCGGAAGATCGGGCCGAGCCAGATCGCGGTCGCACCCAGAGCCTGCACATAATCGAGCCGCCGGGTCAGCCCCTTCAGATCGCCACCATGGTAGAACCCCTTGGCGGTCGGATCATAGCCGGTCTGGAGCCGCCCGCCGGCCAGGCCGCCGCGATCGTTGGCGGGATCGGCATTGTCGAAGCGGTCGGGCAGGACGAAGTAGATCACCTCGTCCTGCGGGAGCCGGGCGCGGTAATCGGCCGCGGGCGCCGGGACCGCCCCGAATACCGCCAAGGCGAGAGCCAATGTCCTGATCATGGCGTTTCTATCCCGATATGCGATGGCGGCCGACGGTGCGGATCAGAACTTGAGGCTGGCACCCAGATAGAATTGCCGGCCGAAATATTGCAGCGTGCCGGTCTGTGCCGGCTGGCCGAAATAGGAGCGGGTCGGTTCGTCGGTGATGTTGTTCGCCTGCGCCAGCAGGGTGACGCCGGACAGGGCGCTGGTGTTCGGGAACTCATAGCTCATCTGCGCATCGAAGATCGTTTCGGCCGCGTTCGTCACGATCTGTTCCGACAGGCCGAATTGCGGTGCCACGAACTTCGATCGATAGCGCATCGACACGCGGGTGGAGAAGCCGTTCTTTTCGTAGAAGATCGTCGGGTTGGATACGATTTTCGACAGGCCGGGTAGCGACAGCGACAGCGTGTTGCCGCTGATCGCATTGGTGATGCTGACATCCGATTTGTTGTAGGAGATGTTCAACACCGCGCCCAGACCGTCGAACGGCGCCGGCAGGAAGTCGAAGGTCTTGGTCAGCGCCGCTTCGAACCCGTAGACATAGCCGCCATTACCGTTGATCGGCGCAAACAGATTGCCGGTCGTGACGACGCTGCTGTAGCCGGTGCCGGCGAGCGGTGGCGGCGTGATGCCATTGGCGGCAAAGTCGTAATTCGGGACGACGCCGCCGATCACGAAGCTGCGTACATCCTTGTAGAAGGCGCCGAGCACGAACGAGCCGCTGCTACCGAAATAATGTTCGTAGGTGGCGTCGAACTGGTTGGCGCGGAACGGCTGCAGATCAGGATTGCCGCCGCTGCCGTCCTGGCGTGCGACGCTGCCGCCGATCGCCACCAGCTGCGCCTGAACCGCGTTGCGGAAGTCGAAGAAACGCGGGCGCGAGATCTGCCGCGACAGCGAGAGGCGCGCCTGATCGCTGGGCGACAAGGCCAGGATGAAGTTCGCCTGCGGCAGCCAGTCGGTGAACTTGGTGCCGCGCGTGTTGGGGAACCGCCCGCTGCCCGTATCGATGGTCGAGGACGAACTCTGGTCGGTATGCACCACCCGGACGCCGATATTGCCCTTGAACGGCAAGGATCCGGCAATCGTGTCGAAATTGAGCATCGCGTAGCCGGCGATCGTCTTCTCATCGATCGTGAAGCTCTGGTCCCGGGTAAACGCCTGCGCCTGATCGACGACGCGGTTCTTGCCGAGTTGCTGGTCGAAGATACTGCCGATGTCGGCCACGAGGAAGTCGGGGAAGGAACCGAACGCGCCGTTGAACCCGGCGATCTGCGAATTGTCCGCGGTCAGCGTGACCGGGTTGGCGAAGCTGAACGCGTTGAAGCTGGTGATCGTCCGTGCCGCCTTGCGCGCGCCGTAGCGGCCGCCAATGTCGAGCGACTTCACGAACGGCCCGTCGACCTTGACCAGCGCGCTGCCGGCGAAGGCGTAGAGCCGATCGGTATCCTTCTGCGGGACGATGTAGAAGCCTTCGAACGTGTTCTGGGCAGGATTGGTGTAATCCGCGCTGGTCGAGAAG
>NZ_DASVTO010000041.1:0-2155 GCF_036387535.1 Sphingomonas sp. | reverse complement strand
TCATAGGCCAGGCTGGACAGCGACCGCAGCAGATCGAAATCCCCGACCACCCGGCCATAGCCGGTTTCATGGCCATAGATCGCCATCATCACCGTTTCCGATACACCGGTCTGCGCGACAATCCGCTGCAGCCGCGGGTGCAGTTGCGCATAGCGGCTGCGGCCCCGGTCGATCCGGTCGGCATCGACATGCGTCTGGCGATAGGGGACGAATGCAGGAACGGCCGGCACGCCACCGGGGGTGCCACCGGGCTGAGCCCGGTCGAACGCGATCACGCGCGGGTTGAAGCTGAGCGTCGGCAGCACGCGGTCCAGCGTCTCCGCCCGCACCCCGGCCGCCAGCGCACGCGGCCGCAGCCCCGCCAGGAACGCCTGAAATCCCGCCTGCTGCGGATCGACGGCTGCTACTCCCGCGTCCTGTGCGCCGACGGGCGGCGCCGCCGCACCCAGCACGGCCAGCAGCATGGCCGCCTTCATCATCGGTCGCATCCTGATCCCCCGAACGTCCTTGCGGCGACCTGATGCCACGTCACGCCGCCTAGGATAAGCCCACCCGTCGCAGGTGCGACACGCCCGGCCCTTCCCTCCCCCCGCCAGCCACGCTAAGGCTCCCCCGGCCGACCAGCCCCCGCGCCGGTCCCGGAAGCGTGTCCGAGTGGTTTAAGGAACCGGTCTTGAAAACCGGCGAGGGTGCAAGCTCTCCGTGGGTTCGAATCCCACCGCTTCCGCCAAAATCATGCTCAGCGTGGCGGCGCTACAGGCACGGGGTAAGCGGACGCCTCGCCGGAGGGTGATCCCGATGGGATGCCGGGGTTTGATACAGGATCGGCACGCACTATTTTGCGTTAGGGTTGGCTGATCCGGGCATGTCGATGGTGGCATGCGGCACAGCGTCTTTCCACGACCGGAGCACAGATATGGTAGCCGAACTGGACCGCCTGATCGCGGCGCGTGCCGAATGGGGTGCGGTGCCCATGGCGATCGCGACGGTGGTGTCGACCTGGGGGTCGGCGCCGCGGCCGCGGGGGAGCCATATGCTGGTGGCGGCGGACGGGCGGTTCGAGGGGTCGATTTCCGGCGGCTGCGTCGAGAATGAGGTGTTGCAGGCGGCGGCCGACGCGATTGCGAGCGGACGGAGCCGGTTGCTGGACTTCACGATTGGCGACGAGACGGCGTGGGAAGCGCATCTGCCCTGTGGCGGATCGATCAGCGTGCTGGTGCAGCCGGTGTCGGCGGAGGGCTATGCCCCCGCGATCTTCGATGCGCTGGCGGCGGCGCGGGCAGCGGGGCGCAGCCTGACCGTCACCACCGACATCGCCGGCGGAGAAAGCCGGATCGCAGCGGAGCCGGGTGACGGGCGTTTCGTCAACCGCTATCGTCCGGCCCGCACGCTGCTGATCGTCGGCGCGGTGCAGATCGCGCAGGCGCTGGTGCAGTTCGCCGCCCCGCTCGATACGCGCACGATCGTGATCGATCCGCGCGAACGCTTCCTGACCGCGGACCGCTTTCCCGGCGTCGTCCTCGATTCGCGCTGGCCGGACGAGGCAATCGCGGCCTGGTCACCGGGGCCGGAGACTGCGGTGATCACGCTCAGCCACGATCCGAAGATCGACGATCCCGCACTGATCGCCGCGCTGGCCGCGCCGACGGGCTATATCGCGGCGTTGGGATCGAAACGCAGCCATGCCGCGCGCATCGAACGGCTGACCGCCGCCGGGATCGACGCGGTGCAACTGGCGCGGATCGATGCGCCGGCCGGCTTGCCGATCGGGGCGCTGGGCCCGGCCGAAATCGCGCTGTCGGTGGCGGCGGGCATGGTGCGCGCGTTTCGCACCGACCCCTGATCCGCACGGGCGGTCCCAAACGAAGCGGGCCGCGGCGGGAGATCCCGCCGCGGCCCGTATCAGTCACATCGACAAGGCTTATTTCTTGCCGAGCGTCAGACCACCGAAGCGCTTGTTGAAGCGTGCGACCTGGCCGCCGGTGTCGAGCATGCTCGACTTGCCACCCGTCCAGGCCGGGTGAACGGTGGGATCGATGTCCAGCTGCAGCGTGTCGCCTTCGGCGCCGTAGGTCGACCGTGTTTCGAACACGGTACCGTTGGTCATCTGCACCTTGATAACGTGATAATCGGGGTGAATATTCTTCTTCATGTC
>NZ_DASVTO010000040.1:0-17752 GCF_036387535.1 Sphingomonas sp. | reverse complement strand
TTCAAAATCGAGCCACGAACCGCGATAGGGGATGACCCGCGCGGCGAACAGATATTTGCCCGACGCGTGCGTCTTGCCGCGGTCATGATCGAACAGGACGCCCGGCGAACGGTGCATCTGGCTGACGATCACGCGCTCGGTGCCGTTGACGATGAACGTGCCGTTCGACGTCATCAGCGGCATGTCGCCCATGTAGACGTCCTGCTCCTTGATATCGAGCACGGAGCGGGTTTCCGTATCCGGATCCACTTCGAACACGATCAGGCGCAGCGTGACGCGCATCGGGGCGGCATAGGTGATGCCGCGCTGGCGACACTCGTCGGTATCGAACTTCGGTTCTTCCAGTTCGTAATTCACGAAATCCAGCTCGGCGGTGCCGGCGAAATCGCGGATCGGGAAGACGCTGCGTAACGTTTTCTCAAGACCGGAGACGTAATTATCCTCCGGACGCGACCGCAGGAAATGCTCGTAGCTTTCGCGCTGAACCTCGATCAGGTTCGGCATCTGCACGACTTCGTGGATGTTGCCGAACACCTTGCGGATGCGCTTCTTCGCCGCACCCTGTGCCGCGGGGGGAATTGCCTGGGTCGCCATGGATGATCCTTCGCGCTCTTAATCCGGTGCCGCGCCTTGCAACGCTGGCCGAAGCCGTTTCATCGTGGGACACCGCTCCGAAAAGCCGGCCCGCAGATGCGCCAAACGACGAAAAGCCGCGATATCCGGGCTTTCGGATATCGCAGCTTCAGCGTCGTCTCTGTTCCGGGTTTCCCAATGCGTCGCGATCCGTCGCGCAAAGTCGGATCGTGTCCCGAGAAATCCGGACCGCCGCGCCTGGCCCGAGAGCTGGAGCGGCTGTTGAAAGCGATATAGGCGATCGCTGTTGGAAAGCCAAGCCCCGGTCAGGGCAGAGTTGCGCTGGTGGCGATCGCGCGTGCGGCCGCGATATCCCGATCGAAATAGAAGATCGCCGGCGCTTCGAAGGTCGTCATATATAACCGGCCGGCGACGATCGTAGCATGGCCTTCGCCCAGCCGGCGGACATCCTCTTCGGGGCGCGTGAACTGATAGGTGAAGCGCACGCCCTTGTGACCGGCAAAGGCAACCGGTTCCACTTTCTGAATTTCCATCAGCGGCGTGTCGAAGCCGATCCGGTAGCTTTGTTCGAACAGGGCGGGGACGTCGCTGAGCAACATGGTCCCGGCGAATCGCGGAAGCGGCTTGCTGCGCCTGGAGACTTCGCGGATGATCGGCTGACCATCGACGATCCCGCCATAGAAAGTCAGATCGTTGAGCGGATCGCCGTCGCGCGTCCAGGTTTCGGCATTGCGACCGGGCCGGGCGCCAAGCCGGTTCCATTCACCGGCCGGCGTCACGGTCAACCCGGATTTGGCCACAGCCACCGGTGCGCCGGCGGGCACCAGCGTGTTGCCGGCGAGGGCAGGGGCGACCGACAGCAATGCGACGGCAAGCGCGGCGTGGCGAAACGAGATCATCGTCGGCAGGTCCATCATGGCTGTTCGATCAGGCTGCGCAGCATGGCCGCGTCCTGGCAATTCGGGTCGCGGACCAGATAGTCCGCGATCACGGTTCGGCCTTCGGCGGCTTGACCCGTGCGCAGCAATGCGAGACCGAGCCCGCGATAGGCGAGTGGATCGGTCGCGCCCTTTCCAATGGCGTCGCGGTAGAAGGTGGCGGCGGCGACAAGATCACGCGGATTGCCACGCATCCGGTACAGTTCGCCACGCGCCAGCAGCAGGTCGGGTGTCCAATCGTTGCCGGCAAGCTGGGTCAGCAGATACTCGCTGCCACCGAAATCATTGCGTTTCAGCTGATCCGACAGAAAGATCGGGCGCCATTTGGCCATGGCCGAGGTGAAGGCTTCGGTGGCATCCTCGCCGTCGTCGCCGTCCTTGATGGCGAGCTGCTTCAGATATCCTGTTCTTTCCAGGCTGGTGGGATGCGTGGCGAAGAACGCCGTGCGGTCATATCGGGTACTGCGCTGCTGCCGCCCGAAGGCGGTGGCATCAGCTTCGTCCATCATCCGTTTCCAGAACTCCGAAAAGGCACCGGGACGGTAGCGGGAGGCGGCGAGATATTGAAAGCCATGGATATCCGCGGCGCGTTCCTGATTCCGCTCATAGGAGAATAGCGCGCGATAGAGGCTGGCCTGCGTGGCGCCGACCGGCGTGCCGGAATAGCCGCCCAACAGGCCGACCCACGCCATGATGTCTCCGGTCGTGCGCTGCGCCTTGAACCCGGCCAGGGTGTGCCGTTCCTCGAAATGGGCGAATTCATGGGCCATGACCGCGGCCAGTTCCGCTTCGGTGCGCACGCGGAGCAGTAGGCCGCTCATGATCTGCATGGCGCCATTGGGTGTCATCGAGGCATTCATCTCTGCGACCCGCACGACATAGATGCGTACGGCGCCGCAGCGTTCCTGGCCGACGGTATCGCACAGGACATGGCGCAGATAGCCGGTAAGCGGCTCATCCCGGATGACGGCCGGGGAGTCGCGCAGCTTGCGCTCGATCTCGTCCAGTTCACCCCACAACCCGCGTTCGTCGACGCTTTGCGGCTGATAGGCACCGGCATAGGGTGGCAGCACGGCGGGCCGCGCCTTGGCCGCCAATGCCGTTGCCGGTTGCAGCGAGAGGCAGGCCAGCAGCAGGGCGGTGAAGCGGAAACGGCGCATCACTGCGTTCCGGTGGCGGCGGGCGTGCTGCCCGGGAAATCCTCCAGCAACTGGGTCACGCGCTTCACCGCGCCGTCACCGTCGCGGACGTCGCCGCCCATCTGGCGATCGGCGTTCAGCCAGACGAGGTCGCCGGTACGGGCGTCGACCAGCCCGGCATAGCCCTTGTGAACGCCGGAGGTGATCCCGACGCCCAGACCTCCTGCCAGGATCTGCGCTACCTTGCGTCCCGTCGATCCGAAATGATCCTCTGTTTCCAGGAACAGGATATAGTCCGCATCGGCGGCACCCGGAATATTCGCGACGCCGGGACCAAGCGTCCATTCGAAGGGCGCGTCCTTGCGCTTCTTGGTAGGCAGGCGGTTGCCGGGGAAGAACTGATAGATGATGACGGAACTCGCCACCGTCGAAAATAGGGCGCGATACTCCGCCAGCGTGGCCGCCGCCGGGCCGACCGGATCCGCAGCGACGAAGACGCTGTTGCCGAGCTTGCCCTGTGCGCGGTCCAGCGCGGTGCCGATGTTGGTTTTCGCCTGATCGGTCCAATCGGCATTGGGTTCGAACATGCCGCCAGTGGATTGCGCGCCGACCTTGATCGCGGGCCGGATCAGCAGGATCTTCTTGGAGCCGGGCGCGAGGACGAACCCCGTCTTGATCCCGGATTTTTCCTGCGCGACCGCCGGGCAGAGCGCGACGACCGACGCGCATGTCAAACCCACGGCGATACGCGCCGACCGCAACATTCCAGCCATCGTGCAAGCCCCCCTGCATTCGGCGGATTAGCCCCCTAATCACCGATTGCCTCCGGGCTATTCCGTGGCTTGAAAGGCGTCAAGGGTCAGGTGCCCCCGATCGCGCTGCGCCAGATGTTTGCGAGCAGCCGATACAAGAAAGCCCCGGCTTTCACCGGGGCTCAATTCAACGCGCAGGGCCGCTTACTCGGCAGCCGGTTCTTCACCCTCGTCCGTCTCATCCGTCACGTCGCCATCGTCATAATCCTGTTCCTCGGCGTCCACATCGGCGCCTTCGGGACCGGCGGTGACCCTGGCCTTGCGCTTCTTCGGCTTCTTCGGCGGGGCGGCGGTGATTTCGAAGGCGAGCGTGCCGTCCTTCACATGCACCTTGACCTCGCCGCCATGGACCAGCTTACCGAACAGCAGTTCCTCGGCCAGCGGCTGCTTCACCTTCTCCTGGATCAGGCGGCCCATCGGGCGGGCGCCGTAGAGCTTGTCGTAGCCGCGGGCGGTGAGCCAGTCCTTCGCTTCCTGATCGAGCGCGATATGCACCTGGCGATCGGCCAGTTGCAGTTCGAGCTGAAGAATGAACTTCTCCACCACCCGCGCGATGACCTCGGTCGGCAGGTAGGAGAAGGGCACGATCGCATCCAGCCGGTTGCGGAATTCCGGGGTGAACATCTTCTTCACCGCTTCCTCGTCCTCGCCCTCGCGGGTGAGCGCACCGAAGCCGAGCGATTCCCGCGCCATGTCGGACGCGCCGGCATTGGTGGTCATGATCAGGATGGTGTTGCGGAAATCGACGGTCTTGCCGTGGTGATCGGTCAGCTTTCCGTTGTCCATCACCTGCAACAGGATGTTGAACAGGTCGGGATGCGCTTTCTCGATCTCGTCCAGCAGCAGCACGCTGTGCGGATGCTGATCGACGGCATCGGTGAGCAGACCGCCCTGATCATAGCCGACATAGCCCGGCGGCGCGCCGATCAGCCGGCTGACCGAATGGCGTTCCATATATTCGGACATGTCGAAGCGTTGCAGCGGGATGCCCAGGATCGCGGCCAGCTGGCGCGCGACCTCGGTCTTGCCGACGCCGGTCGGACCCGAGAACAGATAGTTGCCGATCGGCTTGTCGGGATCGCGCAGGCCCGCCCGGCTGAGCTTGATCGCAGACGACAGCAGTTCGATCGCCTTGTCCTGACCGAACACCACCCGCTTGAGATCGGTTTCGAGCGTGGCGAGCGCCTTGGTATCATCGGTCGAGACGGATTTCGGCGGGATGCGCGCCATCGTCGCGATCACGGCCTCGATCTCCTTGGGCGTGATCACCTTCTTGCGCTTGGACTCCACGACCAGCATCTGCATCGCGCCGGCTTCGTCGACGACGTCGATCGCCTTGTCGGGCAGCTTGCGGTCGTTGATGTAGCGCGCCGACAGTTCGACCGCCGCCTTGATCGCGTCGGGCGTGTATTTGACGTGATGATGCGCCTCATAGGCAGAGCGCAAGCCGGTCAGGATGGCGATCGCATCCTCGACCGTGGGTTCGTTGACGTCGATCTTCTGGAACCGGCGCAGGAGGGCGCGGTCCTTTTCGAAATGGTTGCGGAATTCCTTGTACGTGGTCGAGCCGATGCAACGGATCGAACCGCCGGACAGCGCCGGCTTGAGCAGGTTGGACGCATCCATCGCGCCGCCGCTGGTGGCGCCGGCTCCGATCACGGTGTGGATCTCGTCGATGAACAGCACGGCGTGCGGCAGCTTCTCCAGCTCCGACACGACCTGCTTCAGCCGCTCCTCGAAATCGCCGCGATAGCGGGTGCCGGCGAGCAACGCGCCCATGTCGAGCGAATAGATGACCGCTTCGAGCAGCACCTCCGGCACATCGCCGTTGATGATCTTGAGCGCCAAGCCCTCGGCGATCGCGGTCTTGCCGACGCCGGGTTCGCCCACATAGAGCGGGTTGTTCTTCGAACGGCGACACAGGATCTGGACGGTCCGGTCGACTTCCGACGACCGCCCGATCAGCGGGTCGATCTTGCCGGTCGCGGCCTTCTCGTTCAGGTTGACGGTGAACTGCTTCAGGGCGCTTTCGCCCTTCTTGCCGTCCTTGCTGGCCGGCTTCTCTTCGTCCGCACCCTTCACTTCGCGCGACTCCGTGGGGGTGCCGGCCTTGCCGACGCCGTGGCTGATGAAGCTGACCGCATCGAGGCGGTTCATGTCCTGCTGCTGCAGGAAGAAGACGGCGTAGCTTTCGCGCTCGCTGAACAGCGCGACCAGGACGTTGCCGCCGGTCACCTCGTCGCGACCGGAGGACTGGACATGGAGAATGGCACGCTGGACGACGCGCTGGAACCCGGAGGTGGGGGAGGGATCGGTATTGCCCTCGACCTTCAACGCATCGAGTTCGGTGTCCAGATACAGGGTGACTGCTTCCTTGAGTTCGGCGATCTCGACGCCGCAGGCCAGCATCACCTTTGACGCGTGATCGTCATCGATCAGCGCGAGCAGGAGATGTTCGAGCGTCGCATATTCGTGGCGGCGGGTGCTGGCGGCAGTCAGCGCATTGTGCAGCGTCTGTTCCAGCTCACGGGCGAATGAGGGCATGGACTTCTACTCCTTGGGGCCCGTCAGGTGGACGACCCCGTCCACCGATATGTCGTGATGCCGCGCCTGCCGATCAAGGACGTCCGTGGCGCCGGGCTGCGGCGTTTCGTCCCAGGTCGGAAAGCTCCGCTTCGTCATCGCCTGAATAGCGCATCAGCGGTTGCGCGATGGTTAACGGCATGTTCGGCCTGTTGGCGTGTTCGCCGGATCTCCGCCTCCAGCACCGCGATGCGGGCGTGCAGTTCGGCGACCGACAGCGGATCCAGATCCTGCCGCGCCAGCAGCGCTAGCGGATCGTCTGACCGTTTCGGAAAAGTTTCTTCCGAGTCCATGCAGACAGCGTTGACCGCGCGCGCGCCCAAGTCAATAAACCGGTCGACAGAATTGCATGAACGTCGCGATGCGCGATCGTCGCGACGGTCGTCAGGGGGAATGATGGCGGTACTGCCCGAACGGATGATCGCCATCGATCCGGACGAGGCCGGCGGACCCGACATCCTGCGTCCGGTCGAACGGCCCGTGCCGGTGCCCGGCGCGAACGAGGTGTTGATCCAGGTTGCCGCCGCCGGCGTGAACCGGCCCGACCTGATGCAGCGCGCGGGCAAATATCCGCCGCCGCCCGGTGCGCCGTCGATCCCCGGGCTGGAGGTTTCCGGCACGGTCGTCGCGTGCGGTACCGAGGTTGCGACCCTGTTTCCGGGCCAGCCGGTCTGCGCGCTGATTACCGGCGGCGGCTATGCCGAATATGCGGTGGCGCCGGCGGGGCAGTGCCTGCCCGTGCCGGCGGCGCTGTCCATGGTGGAGGCGGCGGCGCTGCCCGAAACGCTGTTCACCGTGTGGACCAATTTGTTCGAGCGCGCCTATGCGATGGAGGGCGACACGGTGCTGGTCCATGGCGGGACCAGCGGAATAGGCACGATGGCGATCCTGCTCGGCCGCATCTTCGGCCTGACCGTGATCGTGACCGCGGGATCGGACGCCAAGTGTGACCGTGCGCTGGAGATCGGCGCGGCGCATGCCATCAATTACCGCACGCAGGATTTCGTAGCGGAGGTGCAGCGGCTGACCGAAGGGCGCGGCGTGGATGCGGTGCTGGACATGATCGGCGGCGATTATTTCGCCCGCAACCTCGCTTGTCTGGCCGATGACGGCCGCCATGTGTCGATCGCTTCGCAACGCGGGGCGGAGGCGAGCTTCCAGATCTGGGACGTGATGAAGCGTCGGCTCACGCTGACCGGTTCGACGCTGCGCGCACGATCGGTCGGGTTCAAGTCGCTGGTGGCGGACGAGTTGAGCCGACAGGTGTGGCCGCATGTCGAGGAAGGCCGGTTGAAGCCGATCATCGACCGAACATTCCCGCTGGCCGAGGCGGCCGCGGCGCATGCGTATCTGGAAGCGGGCGACCATGTCGGGAAGGTCGTCCTGACGATGGGGTGATTACGGACCCCGCGTCATTCCGGCGGAGGCGGCGACCTCGCTGGGGTTTGGCATGGGCGCTTTGCCTGCGGGAGCTCCCGGCCTGCGCGGGGACGAGGGCTTGCCCAAGCGGAAGTTGCAGGGCGGCAAGCCCCAAAACAGTAGACAAACCGCGCTTGTTCCCTAAACCGCCCGACCGACGCAGTATCGGAGCGAGGCTATGGGTTATCGGGTCGTCGTGGCAGGTGCCACGGGCAATGTCGGGCGGGAAATGCTCAACATCCTGGCGGAGCGGGAATTCCCGATCGACGAGATCGCGGTGGTCGCATCGTCGCGCAGCCAGGGTAACAAGGTCGATTTCGGCGAGACCGGCAAGCAGCTGAAGGTCCAGAATATCGAGCATTTCGACTGGGCCGGCTGGGACATGGCGCTGTTCGCGATCGGATCGGAAGCCACCGCGGTGTATGCGCCGAAGGCTGCGGCGGCCGGCTGCGTCGTCATCGACAACAGTTCGCTGTATCGCATGGACCCGGACGTGCCGCTGATCGTGCCGGAGGTGAACCCGGACGCGATCGACGGGTATCGCCGCAAGAACATCATCGCCAACCCGAACTGTTCGACGGCGCAGATGGTGGTGGCGCTGAAGCCATTACATGACGCCGCGACGATCAAGCGCGTGGTGGTTTCGACCTATCAATCCGTGTCGGGCGCCGGCAAGCAGGGGATGGATGAACTGTTCGAGCAAAGCCGCAACATCTTCGTCGGCGATCCGGCCGAGCCGCACAAGTTCACCAAGCAGATCGCGTTCAACGTGATTCCGCATATCGACGTCTTCCTGGATGACGGGTTCACCAAGGAAGAATGGAAGATGGTGGTCGAGACCAAGAAGATCCTGGACCCGAAGATCAAGGTGGTGGCCACCTGTGTGCGCGTGCCGGTGTTCGTCGGCCATTCCGAGGCCATCTCCATCGAACTGGAGCGCGAATTGTCGGCCGAGGACGCGCAGAATATCCTGCGCGAGGCGCCGGGGATCATGCTGATCGACAAGCGCGAGGACGGCGGATACATCACACCGGTCGAGTGTGTCGGGGAATTCGCCACCTTCGTCAGCCGCGTGCGCGAGGATCCGACGGTCGAGAACGGCCTGATGCTGTGGTGCGTCAGCGACAATCTGCGCAAGGGTGCGGCCCTGAACGCGGTGCAGATCGCCGAACTGCTCGGGCGGCGGCATCTGAAGAAGGACATGCAGCATCTGGAAGCGGACCCGGATGAAGAGCCGGACGCCGACTGACGCCGACGCGGCGCTGCGCACCGGCGGGTGTCAGTGCGGGGCGGTGCGGTACCGGATCGACGGGCCGCAGCCGTCCTGCCATGCCTGCCATTGCCGCGAATGCCAGCGGCAGTCGGCGAGCGCATTCGGGCTGTCGCTGACCGTGCGGCGGGTGGATTTCGTGGTCACGGGCCCGGTCAAGCGTTGGGATCGGGGGACCGATTTCGGCACGCGGACCAGCTGCGTCTTCTGCGACTATTGCGGAACGCGGGTGTTCCATATCGACAGCCTGTCGCCGGACTGGGTGAGCGTGAAGGGCGGTTCGCTCGACGATCCGACCTGGGCGACGCCGACCGCGCATATCTGGGTTTCGCGCAGGCGGCCCTGGGTGATATTGGATCCTGCCTTGCCGACGCATGCCACGCAGCCGGACGATCTGGCCGCCTGGAGAGCGGCGCGTGCCGAAGGAGCCGGATGCTGACCCCCACCACCCACCATTATAGCGCGGCCGACGGCACGACGCTGGCCTGGCACGAGATTGGCGGCGGGCGTCCGCTGATCCTGATCCACGGGCTGTTTTCGTCCGCGGACACCAATTGGATCAAGTTCGGCCATGCCGCCCGGATCGCGGCGTTGGGTTACCGCGTCATCATGCCGGACCTGCGCGCGCATGGCGACAGCGCCGCGCCGCACGATCCGGCATGCTACCCGCCTGACATTTTGGCGGAGGATGCCGAGGCGCTGGTCGCGCAGCTGGGGCTCGGCGACTATGATCTGGGCGGCTATTCGCTGGGCGCGCGGACCGCGGTGCGGATGCTGGTGCGCGGGGCCGAACCGGGCCGGGTGATCCTGTCCGGCATGGGGTATCAGGGCCTGCTGGATACCGGAACCCGCGCCGCGCATTTCCGGCGCATCCTGACCGGCATCGGCACGTTTCAACGCGGCACGCCGGAGTGGATGGCGGAAGCGTTCCTGAAGACCAGCGGCGGCGATCCGAAGGCGTTGCTGCCGCTGCTCGACAGCTTCGTGGATACGGCCGCGGCCGACATCGCCGCGATCGACCGGCCGGTGCTGGTGGTGTCGGGCGCGGAGGACGATGACAACGGATCGTCGGCGGCGCTGGCCGAATTGCTGCCTCAGGGGCGCTATGTCGAAGTGCCGGGTAATCACATGAGTGCCGTCGTGAAGCCGGAACTCGGGCGCGCGATGACGGAGTGGCTGGGGGCGGCGTGATTGGCGGTCGGCTGCACGCGGAGGCATCCGCCGCTGCGACCGGTTTGCGACGTTGAAGCTTGGTGCTGGATCAACGCGCCGCACTTTAGAATTGCGATGACCGCTTGAACCCACCCCCAATCATCGTCGCTCTCGCACTAGTCTGCTACGCCCGAAACCAGACATCGGGGATCTGAGTTGCTATGACTAACCAGCAAGAGGCACCGGCACCCGATGGAACGGCTCGGCTGTGTTTATCGCTGACCGCTGAAGGCTTGACGGCCTACGGCAATCGGGCAGCCCTGACGAGTTTACGTGACCAACTGACATGGATGATCGCCTCGGACCCCGCTGAGCATTTTGAGTGCCACGTCTTGATGACGTTGGAGACCGACGCGTCGCGGTTCGACGGCGCGACGTCCAACGTATGGACCCTAGTTTCCGAAGACCTTGCTGGAAAGGTCATCATCCCGAGCGAGGAACATCCGGGGTTTGAGTTGACCTTAATGCACGCAGAAGAGGCGGATCTAGACAAATTGGCAAGCTACCGTCCAAGCGGGATCAAGCCGTAAGGCGGTCCGGAATGCCCGCGTCAGGCCTGAAACGGGTCGGTCGGTTCTCCACCACACTCCGACGTTCACCTCCAAATTCCACGATCCGACTTGGACAGTCTCGAACCGCATCGGCCGCCCTTGGAACGCGGGGATGACGGCGGCCCGTCTTATCGCCTATGGGGTAGGCTCTGCTGTCAATGCCGGAACCTGCCTTGAGCCTCTATGCCCGTTTTGCCGCCGATATCGGCACCGTTCTCGATGCGCTGGAGGCCGAAGCGGCGTTGCCCGCGGGGTTGAACCGCGCGAATATCGCGGTGGAGCCGCCGCGGGATGCCAGCCACGGCGATCTGGCGACCAATGCGGCGATGGTGCTGGCGAAGCCGGCCGGGACCAACCCGCGCGCGCTGGCGGCGCTGATCGCACCCAGGCTGGAGGCGTTGCCGGGTGTCACCGCGGTGGAGATCGCCGGCCCCGGATTCATGAACCTGCGGCTCGACCCCGATCTGTGGCGCGGGGAATTGCGGACCATCCTGGCCGACGCCGGCGATTATGGGCGGTCGACGCTGGGGCAGGGCGCGCGCGTCAATGTCGAATATGTGTCCGCCAATCCGACCGGGCCGATGCACATGGGCCATTGCCGCGGCGCGGTGGTCGGCGATGCGCTGGCCAGCCTGCTGGAATATGCCGGCCATGCGGTGACGCGCGAAT
The DNA here is from genome assembly GCF_036387535.1 of Sphingomonas sp. Lineage (GTDB taxonomy): Bacteria > Pseudomonadota > Alphaproteobacteria > Sphingomonadales > Sphingomonadaceae > Sphingomonas_R. Next base: position 6,565 of record NZ_DASVTO010000040.1, on the reverse strand, counting down.
ATTATGTCAACGATGCGGGATCGCAGGTCGAGACGCTGGGGCGCTCCGCGCATCTGCGCTACCGCGAGGCGCTGGGCGAGACGGTGACGATTCCGGAAGGCCTGTATCCCGGCGACTATCTGAAGCCGATTGGGGCGGCGTTGGCGGCCGAATATGGCGATCGCTATGTCGGTGCGCCGGAGGCGGAGTGGCTGCCGCTGTTCCGCACGCGCACGGTGGCGGCGATGATGGACATGATCCGCGCCGATCTGGCGCTGCTCGGCATCGTCCATGACGTCTTCTCGTCAGAGGCCAAGGTGCAGTCGGACGGCAAGGTCGTTGCCGCGCTCGACCGGCTGCGGGCCGAAGGGCTGGTCTATGAAGGCGTGCTGGAGGCGCCGAAGGGCGAGGTGCCGGACGACTGGGAACCGGTCGAGATGACGCTGTTCCGTGCGACGCGGTTCGGCGACGACAGCGACCGGCCGGTGCGGAAGGCGGACGGCGCCTATACCTATTTCGGCAACGACCTGGCCTATCATGCGCAGAAGGCGGAGAACGCCGACCTGCTGGTCGACATCTGGGGCGCGGATCATGCCGGCACCGTCAAGCGCGTGCAGGCGGCGGTACAGGCGCTGACCGGTGGCCGCGTGCCGCTGGACATCAAGCTGGTGCAGATGGTGCGGCTGCTGCGCGACGGCGAACCGGTGAAGATGTCGAAACGGTCGGGCAGCTTCGTGACGCTGGCCGATGTGGTGGAGGAGGTCGGCAAGGATGTCGTCCGTTTCACCATGCTGACGCGGCGGGCCGATGCGCAGATGGATTTCGACTTTGCCAAGGTGGTCGAGGCATCGAAGGAAAATCCGGTCTTCTACGTGCAATATGCGCATGCGCGGATCCGGTCGGTCCACCGCAAGGCGGTGGAGGCCGGGATCGATGTCGCGACGCCGGCCGATCTGGCGCGGCTGGACGCGGAGGAACTGGCGCTGGTCCGGCTGGCCGCGCAATTCCCGCGGATCATCGAAGCGGCGGCGACGACTCGCGAGCCGCACCGGGTGGCCTTCTACCTCTCCGATCTGGCCGCGGCGTTCCACGCGCTGTGGAACCGGGGCAATGACGATCCGGAACGGCGATTTTTAGTGGTTAACGACCCGGAAACGACGCTGGCCCGACTATCGCTGGCCGCCGCCATCGGGCAGATCATCCGCAACGGATTGGCCGTGATGGGCGTCGCGGCGGCGGAGGAGATGCACTGATGTCGGATTTTGATCGGGGACGGGTCGCGGGCGATGGCGATCGTCTTCCCTGGCTGGAACCGGTCGAGGAGGAGCGTGCGTCCGCACCGGGGATGGGCAAGACCATCGCCGCCTTGCTGGTCGTGCTGCTGGTGCTGGGGCTGGTGATCGGCGGCGTATTCTGGTTGCGGTCCGGTGGTACGGCCGAGGGATCGGGCGATCTGATCGCCGCGCCGGAGGGGGATTACAAGGTGAAGCCCGATCAGCCGGGCGGGATGAAGGTGGAAGGCGAGGGCGAAACCGCGTTCGCGGCCAGTGACGGCAGGGAAACCAATGCATCGATCGACCTGTCGGCCATTCCCGAGGCGCCGGTCACCGGTACCGGCAGCGTGACGACCGCGGACGCCGCGTCCAGCGGCGCAAGCGCCGCGCCGGCCCCTGTCGCCGCACCACTGGCCCCCAAGGCGGTTCCCGCCGCCCGGACCGCACCCGTTGAAAAGCCGGCCGCAATCGTGAAGCCGGCTCCGGCCCCGGCTCCGGCCCCGGCACCGGTCCGGACCGCCAAGGCCGCTGCACCCGTCGCCGCGGAACCGGCCACGGGCGGCGCGCAGATCCAGCTGGGCGCGTTCGGCAGCGAGGCCAAGGCCAATGCGGCGTGGAAGACGTTGTCGACGCGCTTCACCTTCCTGGCCCCGCTGGCCAAGACGGTGACGCCGGTCGTTGCGGGCGACAAGACGCTCTATCGCCTGCGCGCGACGGGCGGACAGGCGGGGGCGCTGTGCGCGCGGTTGAAGGTTGCCGGGGAAACCTGCGCGGTCATCGGCTGACATCGTACCGGCGCTCGTCGGCGGGAGGGGGTTTGATTTTCCGGATGGGGCGTTAGACCCGCGGCATGACACCGTTGATCCTGGGCCTGGCGGGGCCCGAATTGTCCGCCGAGGAACGCGCCTTTTTCGCGGAATGCGATCCGGCGGGGTTCATCCTGTTCCGGCGCAACGTGGTCGACCGCACGCAAGTGCGCCGGTTGACCGATGATCTGCGTCTGCTGTCCGGGCGCGCCGATGTGCCGATCCTGATCGATCAGGAGGGCGGGCGTGTCGCGCGGATGCAGCCGCCGATCTGGCCGGCGTTCCCGCCCGGTGCCGCGTTCGGGCCGCTCTATGATCGCGCGCCGATCTCCGCGATCGAAGCGATGCTGGCCAGTGCGCAGGCGATCGGCGCGGTGCTGGCGGAGGCCGGGATCACGGTCGATTGCCTGCCGCTGCTGGACGTCGCACAGCCCGGCGCGCACGACATCATCGGCGACCGCGCGCTGGTCGCGGAACCGATGCAGGTGGCGGCGCTGGGCCGCGCCACGATCGACGGGCTGGCGCGCGCCGGCGTGGTCGCGGTGGTGAAGCATATTCCCGGCCATGGCCGCGCGCTGGTCGACAGCCACCTTGAACTGCCGGTGGTCGATGCGAGCGCAGACGCGCTGGAAACCGACCTGCTGCCGTTCCGCGCGCTGGCGCGCGCCCCGATGGCGATGACCGCGCATGTCGTCTACCGCGCCTGGGATCCGGAACGGTGCGCCAGCCTGTCGCCGATCGTGATCGGCGACATCATCCGCGGGCAGATCGGATTCGACGGACTGCTGATGTCGGACGATCTCGGCATGCGGGCGCTGGGGGGGGATTATGGCGCGCGCGCGGGCGGCGTGATCGCGGCGGGGTGCGACGTGGCGCTGCATTGTTCGGGTGACATGGCCGAGATGATCGCCTGCGTTCAGGGCGTCGGCGCCATCAGCGACCAAGCGCGCGAACGGCTGGACCGCGCCATGGCGACGGTCGCGGGTGGCGGCGACGGCAGCGATCATGACATGCTGGCGGCGCGGCGGGACGCGTTGCTGGCGCTCGCCTGACCGCGGCGTGGACGCACCGCCGGACGACCGGCTGACGCTGGAACTCGACGGATGGGAAGGGCCGCTCGACCTGCTGCTCACACTCGCCCGGACGCAGAAGGTGGATCTGCGCGAACTGTCGATCCTGGCGCTGGTCGAGCAATATCTGGACTGGCTGGCGCACGCGCAGGCGCGCGCGGATGCGTTGCGGCTGGAGGTCGCGGCCGACTGGCTGGTGATGGCGGCCTGGCTGGCCTATCTGAAATCCGCGCTGCTGCTGCCGCGCGATCCGGAGGCGGACCCCGATCCGGAGGAGATGGCGCTCCGCCTGCAACTGCGCCTGCAACGGCTGGATGCGATGCGGGAGGCGGGTGCGCGGCTGATGGCGCGCGACCGGATCGGACGCGATGTCTTTCCGCGCGGCGCGCCGGAGGGGCTGGCGGTGGTGCGGCGTCCGCTATGGGATGCGTCGCTGTATGACCTGATCGCGGCCTATGGCGTCGTGAAGCGGCGGACAGCACCCGTGGTGCATCTGGTGCGCCGCCGGCCGGTGATGACGCTGGACCAGGCGCTGGCGCGGCTGGTCGCGATGCTGGGGACGGCGCCGGGCTGGACCGACCTGCGCCGCTGCGTGCCGCCGGGCGGGACGGGTGACCTTCGGCGGTCGGCACTGGCATCCTCGTTCCTGGCGGCGCTGGAACTGGCGCGGCAGGGGCGGGTCGTGCTGGACCAGGCGGAAGCGTTCGCGCCGTTGCGATTGCGCGCGCCATGACCGATCCGGCCGCCGATTCCGTTGATCGCGCGATCGAGGCGGTCCTGTTCGCAGCCGAGTCGCCGCTCACCCTTTCCCAGTTGGCGGTGGCCATCGGCACCGCGGACGGCGTGGCGTCAGCGCTGACGCGGTTGCAGGCGCGCTATGCCGGCCGCGGGGTGGAGCTGGTCGAACGCGGCGGGCGCTGGCTGTTCCAGACCGCGCCCGATCTGGCGCATATCCTGCGCCGCGAGCGGGACGAGCCTCGCCGCATGTCGCGTGCCGCGGTCGAGACGCTGGCGATCATCGCTTATCACGAACCGGTCAGCCGCGCGGAGATCGAGGCGATCCGCGGAGTTCAGACATCGCGCGGGACACTGGACGTGTTGATGCAGGCCGGCTGGATCCGCCCGGCCGGACGGCGCGAGGTGCCCGGACGCCCGCTGATCTTTGCGACCACGCCCAACTTCCTCGCGCATTTCGGCCTGGCGTCGCGCCGTGACCTGCCGGGGATCGACGATCTGCGGGCCGCCGGGCTGCTGGACCCCGTCGATTTCGCGGCCACGCAGCTAGAGGTGGAAAGCGGAGGCGATGACGACTAGATAGGGGGGACAATAGGAGACTGACCATGGGCATCTCGCTCCCGCATATCCTGATCTTTGCCGTTGTCGCGATCTTGCTGCTGGGCGGCGGCCGCTTCTCCAATATGATGGGAGATGTCGCCAAGGGCGTGAAACAGTTCAAGAAAGGCATGGCCGAGGACGATGACGAGGTGCCCGCCAAGCCTTCTGCACGGCTCCAGGCACAGCCGCCGGTCGAACCGACGGCGCAGCGCGACCTGCATCCGATGAAGGATGATCGCCCGCAAGTCTGATCGACCGGGCCCGCCGGACGGGCCGGCGATGATGTCATGCAGCCGCCGCCCGCAGACCGGGCGGCGGACATCGTTTTTGTGGGGTGAAGACTGCCGTGTTCGACATCGCACCGACCGAATTGCTGCTGTGCGCCGTCGTGGCGCTGGTCGTGATCGGCCCGAAGGATCTTCCGCGTGCCATGCGGACGGTGGGGCAGTTCGTGGCCAAGATACGCGGAGTCGGTCGCCATTTCCGCGCCAGTTTCGACGAGATGGTGCGGGAAGCGGAATTGAAGGAAATGGAAGAAACCTGGGCGAAGGAAAATGCCCGCATCATGCGCGAACATCCCGCAGAAGAGGCGCACGACGCCACGTTCGCGACGGGCGATCCGATGTTGCCGGCGCCGGCCGCCGACGTGGCGCACCCGGCGCCGGCCAGCGACGTGCCATATGTCGCCGGTCCTGTCGCTGACCACCCACCGGCCGCGTCCGAACCCGAACAGCTGCAATCCAGCCCGGTAGAACGGCCGTGATCGACGATATCGACGAGTCGCGTGCGCCGCTGCTGGATCATCTGATCGAACTGCGACGGCGGTTGCTGTGGTCGATCGCGGCACTGGCGGCGGCGTTCGGCATCTGCCTGTATTTCGCCCGGCCGATCTTTGCCTTTCTGGTGCAACCCCTGCTGATGGCGGGGCAGGGGCGCCTGATCTACACCGACATCTTCGAGGCATTCTTCGTCGAACTGAAGGTCGCCTTCTTTGCAGCGACGATGCTGGCCTTCCCGGTCATCGCCAACCAGATCTGGCAGTTCATCGCGCCGGGCTTGTACAAGAACGAGAAGCGCGCCTTCTTCCCGTTCCTGCTGCTGACCCCGGTGCTGTTCCTGATGGGCGCCGCGCTGGCCTATTATGTCGCAATGCCGATCGCGCTGCACTTCCTGCTGGGATATCAGGGCAATATCGGCGGTGTTCAGCAGGATGCCTTGCCGGGTGTCGGCAATTATCTGAGCTTCGTCACCAAATTCCTGTTCGGTTTCGGCGTGGCGTTCCTGCTGCCGGTGCTGCTGATGCTGCTGGAAACCGCGGGATTGGTGACGCGGGCGCAGCTGAAAGCCGGGCGGCGCTATGCGATCGTGGCGGCGTTCGGGATCGCGGCGGTGCTGACGCCCCCGGACGTGGTATCGCAGCTGATGCTCGCCGTGCCGTTGGTGATCCTGTATGAATTCGCGCTGATTGCGATCTTCTTTACCGAGAAACGCCGCCGGAAGTTTGCCGAGGAAGCGGCGACGGAATGATCCGCCCATGAAAAACCCCGCCGGTTCGCACCGGCGGGGTTTTCGTTAAGCCCTGGATGGGGCTTACTTGGCGACGTTCTCGACAGCCTGACCCGCGGACTTCACGTCCTTGCCAGCGCCTTCGACCGTGTTGCAGGCCGAAACCATGAAGCTGCCCGTGACGAGGGCGATCGCGACGATCTTACGCACCATAATCTGAACTCCCAATTCTGTACCATCCGTGCGGAGGCCAAAGGAGGAATGCCCGATGCCGGATCTTGTTCCGCCTCCGTGTCGATACTCCCGTCAATCGTCGTCGGTATCCGGGGAAATGCTGATCTCGATCGCATAGCTGCCAAGGATCTCGTCGATCGCCAGCTTGCTGCGAAGCTGTCGCGAGAGACCTTCGATCACGCGGCGGAAGCGTTCGCTGGGAGCGCTGGGCCGGTCCGGCGCGCCGGCCAACGCCGCCGCGGCGATCGACAGGGTCGCCCGGTCGGGACGATCGGCAGGTTGCAGCGCGATCAGCACCTTGCCGCGCGGATCGGCCAGCATCGCGACCTCGACGATCTCCGTGACAAGGAACGCGACCGGG
>NZ_DASVTO010000039.1:0-4770 GCF_036387535.1 Sphingomonas sp. | reverse complement strand
CGACTGTCGATCGGATCGCGGAGCCGGTGCAGGCGCGACGCGCAGCCAAGGTGCTGCTGGTCGACGACGAGGATGTGGTGCGCTTCGCGACCGCCGATATGCTGCGCGACATCGGCTATATCGTGGTCGTAGTCGCTTCGGCGAGCCAGGCTTTGGCGGCGGTGCTCGGCGGGCTGGACGCAGATGTCGTCGTCACCGATTATCTGATGCCGGGCATGACGGGCGGCGAGTTGATAACCGAATTGCGCGCGGCCGGGCACCGCATCCCCGCGCTGCTCATCACCGGTTATTCCGCCGCCGGGGCCGACGTGCCCGGCGACGTGCCCCGGCTGGCCAAGCCGTTCCGCCAATTCGATCTGGCGGCGCGCGTCGACGAGGTGCTGAGTGCGCCGCCCCCGCGCCGCGGGCATCTGCGCGCGGTGGAATAGGGCGGACGCCGGTGTCGACAGGTTGATCCGGCGGCGCGGACGTGGTGCGATGCGCGCGATGATTCCTGCCATTCCTGTACCCGGACACATGCCCCCACGCCTGGTCGAAGCGGCGCTGGCGCTGCACGACAATCGACTGGGCGAAGCGGAACCGCTGTTGAAGGGGTATCTGAAGGCCGATCCCTTTGATGTGCGCGCCATCCGCATGCTGGCCGAGCTGGCCGGGCGGATCGGCCGGTACAAGGATGCCGAGACGCTGCTGCGGCGGGCGTTGGAACTGGCGCCGGGGTTCGGGGCGGCGCGGGGGAATCTGGCGATCGTCCTGTATCGGCTGAACCGGCCGACGGAGGCGATCGCCGAACTCGACCGGCTGATGGGCGACGAGCCCGATCATTTGGGCCACGCCAATCTGAAGGCCGCGGCAGTTGCGGGCAGCGGCCGTATATCGTGACGAATACGCCGCGGACGATCGGGGTGCGGGCGGGGGCCAGGTTCTGATGCGTGAAGGTGTGTCGGCGCTTCTCGACGATGCTCGAAACGAACGGATGGGGCGTGCGGCCCTCGCGACTTGATCTGGGTTGAGCCGGGGCATGTTAAGGGCTGCTAGCGTCGTTACGTGAGGGGCACGAGGGACATTGGGCGAGTGCTGGCGGCAGGTGCGCTGCTTGCCGTCGCGAGCGGCTGCAGCCGTGAGGCGCGGACGATCGGGCCGGAGCAGCCGCAGACGCCGCCGTCGGGCGCGCAGGATCCCAGGGCCACGGCGTTTCAGGGCAATGTCTATCAGGTCGCACAGGGTGGCCGTTATTTCACCTGGTATGGGTGCGGGCGGTGCCACGGTGTCGATGCGACGGGGGTGCGCGATCTGGCGGATGGGCGCTGGAAATATGGCGGGACCATCGACCGGGTCTTTGCGGTCACCGCCAACGGGCATGGCGGCGGCGACAGGGTGCCGACCGAGCAGGTCTGGCAGATCGCCGCCTTCGTCCGCGACCTGCACAGCCATACGCCGGGCAAGCGGCACCGGCAGGACAACGACCTGAAGGGCGAGCCGCAGGGCGCGGCATGGTCGGGGCCGCTGCGATGACGCCGAGAAATGTCGCCGTGATATCAATGGCGTGTCTGGTGCTGGGGGCCTGCGCGGGGGTGCAGACGCCGTTGATGCCGGCGGGGGTGCAGGCGGAGCGGCAGGCGGCGTTGTTCGCCCTGATGCTGATCGTGTGCGTGCCGATCTATGCGCTGGTGATCGCCGCGTTGGGGTGGAGCGTGTGGCGCGCGCGCAGGAAGACGGGGGACGCGCCCGATCTGACGCCGGCCGACGCGGTGCTGGGGCGAGGGTTGATACTGTGGGCAGGGATAATCCTGATTGGGCTTAGCGTGTTGATTACGGGCAGTTTCCTGGTCGAGCGCAAGCTGGCCGCGGTCCGGCGGACGCCGGCCTTGGCGGTGCGGGTGACGGCGCATCAATGGTGGTGGCGCATCCAATACCGTGACCCGGCGAGCGGCGCGTGGATCGAGACGGCGAACGAATTGCACCTGCCGCAGGGCCGCACCGCGCGGCTCGCGCTGGGCTCCGCGGATGTCATCCATAGCTTTTGGGTCCCCAATCTTGCCGGAAAAATGGACGTCATTCCCGGCCGCGACAATGTTCTGGACGTTATTCCGACGAAAACCGGCTGGTTTCGCGGCCAATGCGCCGAATTTTGCGGAATTCAACACGCACATATGGCGATCGACGTGAAGGTCGAGAGCCCGGCCGATTTCGCGCGCTGGATGGCCGCCCAAACGCGAGTGCCGACCCCGCCGACCGACCCGGTCGCGCGGCGCGGCCTGGCGGTGGTGACCGGCGGTGCATGCGCGGCGTGCCATGTCGTGCGCGGCACGCCAGCGGCCGGTCGCGCCGGGCCGGACCTGACGCATGTCGGCAGCCGGCGATCGATCGCGGCGGGCGTGCTGCCGATGAGCCGTGGCGCCCTGCAAGGATGGATCGCGCAGCCGCAGGCGTTGAAGCCGGGGACGATGATGCCGACGATCACGCTGTCCGGGGCCGATGCCGATGCGGCGGCGCGGTATCTGGAAGGGTTGCGATGATCCCGGACCTGACGCGCCTGCGGCTGACGTGGAGCGACCCGCCGGGGCTGTGGGGGTTCCTGACCACCGTCGATCACAAGCGGATCGCGGCGCGATACGTGTTCACCGCGGTCGCGATGCTGTTCCTGGCCGGTATGCTGGCGCTGGACATGCGGTTGCAGCTGAGCGCGCCCGACATGGGGCGGATGGGGCCGCAGCTGTACGACGAAAGCTTTACGCTGCACGGATCGACGATGCTGTTCCTGGTGTCCGTCCCCGTGATGGAAGCGATGGGAATATGGCTGGTCCCGCTGATGCTGGGGCAGCGCAACCTGGCGTTCCCGCGGCTGGCGGCGTTCAGTTACTGGCTGTACCTGGGCGGGGTGCTGATGCTGTGGATACCCCATATCCTGGACATCACGCCCGACCTGGGATGGTTCGAATATCCGCCGCTGTCGGGACCGGGATATTCGCCGGGGCACCGCACCGACATCTGGGCGCAGATGATAACCTTCACCGAAGTCGCCGCCCTTTCGGCATCGGTCAACATCGCCGCGACGATCATCAAGATGCGCCCCCCGGGCATGACGCTGGCGCGGATGCCGGTGTTCATCTGGGCGATGCTGATCGCGTCGCTGATGACGATGGTCGCGCTGCCCGCGGTGATGCTGGTGACGAGCATGCTGATCGCCGACCGGCTGGTGTCGACGCAGTTCTTTACCCCCGCGGGCGGCGGCGACGCGTTGCTGTTCCAGCATCTGTTCTGGTTCTTCGGCCATCCGGAGGTGTACATCATCTTCGTTCCCGCGATCGGTTTCGTCACCGCCATCGTCGAGACGTTCAGCAGGCGCCCGATCTTCGGCCATATCGCGATGGTCCTGTCGCTATTGTCGATCGCGGTGCTCGCGTTCGGATTGTGGGTCCATCACATGTTCGCAGTCGGCCTGCCGCGGCTGGGCAACGATTTCTACACCGCCGCCAGCATGGCCATCGCGCTGCCCGCGGGGATCCAGATATTCTGCTGGATCGCGACATTGTGGAGCGGACGGCCGCGGTTGGACACGCCGCTGCTCTGGATCCTGGGCTTCATCGCGACGTTCGTCATCGGCGGATTGTCGGGCGTGATGACCGCGTCCGCGCCGCTCGACCTGCAATTGCACGACACGTATTTCGTCGTCGCGCATTTCCATTACGTGCTGGTCGGGGGCGCGATGTTCCCGTTGTTCGGCGCATTGTGTTATTGGTATCCCAAGGCGACCGGTCGGCTGATGTCCGAATTCTGGGGCAGGATCGCCTTTGCGCTGATCCTGGGCGGGTTCAACCTGGGCTTCTTTCCGATGCATATCCTAGGCCTGATGGGGATGCCGCGGCGCATCTATACCTATGGGCCGGAGATGGGCTGGGGCTGGCTGAACCTGGTCGCGACGCTGGGATCGGTGATCGCGGTGGCGGGCGGGCTGGTGTTCGTCGCCAATGCCTGGTTGAGCCGGACGCGCGGCGTGGCGGCGGGGGCGGACCCGTGGGGCGGTGCGACGCTGGAATGGGCGACGCCGTCCCCGCCGCCGCCGCACAATTTCGACGCGACCCCGGTCGTCGCGCACATCGCGCCGCTGTGGGACGATCCGCACAATCTGCCGGTGATGATCGGCATGGCCAGCGACCGGCGGCAGGTGCTGGTCACCTCCGCGATCGACGCGCATCCGCAATATCGCCAGAAAAGCGCGGGCCCGTCGATCTGGCCGGTGATCGCCGCGCTGGCGGTGACGGCGATGTTCATCGGCAGCATCTTCACGGCCTGGGCGGTCGCATGGGGTGCCATCCCGATCGCGATCGCGCTGGCGTGCTGGTTCTGGCCCCAGCGCGACCGGGCGCATACCGGGCCGCTTAGAGTGCGGACATGAGAGTGCGGACATGATGAGCGCGCGCGAAACGACCGTGACCGGCGACCTGTCGGGCCTGCCGGAAAGCGAGACCGGCGCGCGCCATCTGGTGTGGTGGGGCAATGCCGGGTTCATGGCGATCGAGGGCATCGGCTTCGCGCTGGCGGCGGGAGCGTATCTGTATCTGGCGAGCCAGAGCAAGGCGTGGCCGCCGGCCGGCGACCGCCTGCCCGACCTGGCGTGGAGCGGCATCTTCACCATCGGCCTGATCGCCAGCGCCCTGCCCAACATCTGGGTGCTGCGCCGGGCGGAGGCGAAGGACGAAGGCGGGGTGCGGATCGGCGCGCTGGCGATGACGATCGTCGGGACGGTCCTGCTGGCGGTGCGCTGGATCG
>NZ_DASVTO010000038.1:0-6942 GCF_036387535.1 Sphingomonas sp. | reverse complement strand
CGCCCGCCACAGCTGCTCGTTGTCGCGGTGATGCTTGAACGTCCATGGCAGCTTCACGCCCAGCTGGTGCATCCACATGTCGAACCCGGCATAGACCGTGCCCGCCACCGGCCCCAACTTCTCCAGCGCCGGACCGGCATTGCGGACCTTCTTCAGCTCCGTCGCGATCCAACTCGCCTCCAGCGCGGGCTGATAGGCGGTCAGTTCCGGCGTGTTGCGGCCCGACAGGATCTCGTCGAATGCCGCCTCCGCCGCCAGCATTCCGGATTTCATGGCGGTATGGCTGCCCTTGATCCGCGGCACGTTCACGAATCCGGCCGAACAGCCGATCAGCGCGCCGCCCGGAAACGCCAGCTTCGGCACCGCCTGCCACCCGCCTTCGTTGATCGCGCGCGCGCCGTACGACACGCGCCGCCCACCCTTCAGCATCGCGGCGATCGCCGGATGATGCTTCCAACGCTGGAATTCGTGAAACGGTGACAGATGCGGGTTCTTGTAGCCGAGGCCGACCACAAAGCCGAGCGCGACCTGGTTGTTCGCCTGATGATACAGGAACCCGCCACCGGTCGCGTCCGACAACGGCCAGCCCTGGGTATGGATCACCTTGCCCGGCACATGCAGTTCGGGATCGATGTCCCACAATTCCTTGATGCCGATCGCATAGGTCTGCGGCTGGCAGTCGCGTTCCAGGTCGAACAGGGTTTTCAGTTCCTTGGACAGATGTCCGCGCACGCCTTCGGCGAAGAAGGTATACCGGGCATGCAGTTCCATGCCCGGCTGATAATCGCCCTTGTGCGTGCCGTCCTTCGCCACGCCCATGTCGCCGGTGGCGACGCCGCGCACCGCGCCCTGTTCGTCGAACAGCACCTCGGCCGCCGCAAAGCCCGGGAAGATCTCGACGCCCAGCGCCTCCGCCTGCCCCGCCAGCCAGCGGCAGAAATTGCCGAGGGAGCAGGTGTAGGTACCCTTGTTGTTCATGAACGGCGGCATCAGCAGGTGCGGCAATTCGGTCTTTCCCGACGCGCTCAGCACCCAGTGATGATTTTCCACGACCGGTACGGTCAACGGGCTGTCGAGATCGCGCCAGTCGGGGATCAGTTCGTCGATCGCGATCGGATCGATCACCGCACCGGACAGGATGTGGGCGCCGACTTCGGATCCCTTCTCCAGCACGCAGACGCCGATCTCACGGTCAGCCTGCGCCGCCAGCTGTTTGAGCCGGATCGCGGCCGCCAGGCCCGCGGGGCCAGCCCCCACGATGACGACATCATATTCCATGCTCTCGCGCTCAGCCATGTCCGCTCCATCGGGCTTCCGGTCATCCCGCGGAATCGTCGTCCCGCCGGGTATGGCCTGCATTCCAATTGACGCCTGCGTCAACCTTCGTCTGTATGTAAGCCGTAAAGGCGGGGTTTTCCATGGACGGGGTAGCCGAGGCACTGAGCGCGCTGCGCTGGTGGCGCGATGCGGGCGTCGACATGCTGGTTGACGATTCGCCGCGCGATTGGCTGCGGCCGGCGGCGCAGATCACGCCTGTTACCCGTGTTGACGCCGCTGTTACCCGCGTTGACGCCGCGCCCGCGCCCGCGCCGACCGTCCGGGAACCGCTGGCCCAACCGGCGCCCGCGGCGGCATTGCCCGCCACGCTGGCGGCATTTTCGTCATGGTGTGCCGATCCGGCGGTCTTCCCTGAACTCGGGCCCGGCCGGATCTGTGCCAGCGGCGATCCCGCGGCGGGTGTCATGCTGCTCGTCGATATGCCGGAACCGGATGATTCCGATGCTGGCCTTTTGCTGTCGGGCACGCTCGGCCGGCTGTTCGACCGCATCCTGGCCGCCATCGGACGCGACCGTGCATCGGTCTATGTCGCCGCGCTGTGCCCGGCGCGCCCGGCGGGGGGGCGGATCGCGCCCGCCACGTCCGCCGGCCTGATCCGCGCCGCCCGTCACCATGTCGCGCTTGCCGCGCCCAAGGTGCTACTTCTGATGGGCAAGGAAGCGATCACGGCGTTCGGACTGGACTGGCCGCAAGCGCGGGGGCATTCACACAAAATCAACCATGAAGGCGGCATGACGACCGCTGTCGCGACCTTCCATCCGCGCATGTTGCCCCAATCGCCGGCCCGCAAGGCCGATCTGTGGGCGGACCTGCGGCTGTTGCAAGAGGAACTCGATCGTTGAGCATCCGCACCCTCGTCCTGGCGACGCTTGCCGCCACGGCCCTGCCGGCCGCCGCGGTCCAGGCGCAGGACATGGTCTATGGCTTCGGGTTGCAACCGCGCGCGGTGCTGCCGGAGGCGCGGGCGATGATCACCCCGCCGCCCGTCCCGACGGCGCCGCCGATGGTTGCGCCGGCCGCGCCCGTCACACCGGCGGCATCGGCCCCGATCCTGTCAATTCCGGCGGCCAGCCGCGGGCTGACGTCACCCGCCGTCGCCGCGGCGCGGATCGCACCGATCTCCAGCTTCGCCGCGCGTCCGGCTTCTGGCCCGGCCGCGGCCGCCGTAAATGCGCTGCCCGCGCAACTGGATGCCGCACAGCGCGACGGCTATCGTGCGGTGTTCGCCGCGATCCGGACGCGGGACTGGTCGTCTGCCGCCGCCCGGCTCGATGCGATGCCGGTCGGCCCGCTTCACGCCATCGCCCGCGCCGAACTCTCGCTGACCAAGGGCAGCCCGCGGGTCGAGACGGATGTGCTGGTCGCGCTTGTCACGGCGGCACCCTGGCTGCCCCAGGCGGCTGCCATGGCGCGGCTGGCCACCGCCCGCGGCGCCACCATGCTGCCGACGCCCCCCTATCAGCATGATCTCATCCATCTCGACGGTGCGCCCAAGCGCCGGGCGGCACAGACCACGCGCAGCGACATCGCCGCTGCCGATCTTGCCCGCCGCGTACTGCCGCTCATCAAGGATGATCGCCCGGCGGATGCAGAGGCGCTGCTGGTCGCGGCCGACCCGATGCTGTCGGGCGATGCGCGCGTTGAATGGCAGCAACGCATCGCCTGGTCCTATTATCTGACCGGCGACGACGCCAATGCGCGCCGCCTGGCGACGCCCGCCGCGGGATCGACCGGCGAATGGGCGGTGCAGGCTGCCTGGGTCCAGGGGCTCGCCGCCTGGCGCGCGCGCGATTGCGAGGCGGCCGCCCGTGCCTTTTCCAGCGTCTCTGCCCGTGCGCGCGATACCGAGATGACCGCCGCCGGCCTGTTCTGGTCTGCACGGGCCGATGTCGCCTGCGGCCGCCCGCAACAGGTTCAGGCCAAGCTCCGCTCCGCCAGCCGGTTGTCGGAAACCTTCTATGGGCTGCTCGCCACCGGCGCGCTGGGCTATGCCCTGCCCGCGCCCGATCACCGGATGGACTTCGGTGGCGCGGACTGGACGGTGGTCGCCGGCCGCCCCAACCTGGTCACCGCCGTCGCGTTGAAGGAGATCAACGAGGATGACCTGGCCGACCAGCTGCTGCGCTATCAGGCGCGGATCGGGCTGCCGGCGGATCATGAGTCGCTGCTTCATCTCGCCGCGCGGCTCAACCTGCCGGCGGCGCAGATCTGGCTGGCGCAGAACGGTCCGGTCGGTGTCAGCCTGTCGGCGACCGCGCGCTATCCGGCGCCGGGATGGACGCCGGAGCGCGGCTGGCGCGTGGACAAGGCGCTGGTGCTGGCCCACGCGCTCCAGGAATCGCAATTTCGGGTCGGCGCGGTCAGTGCGGCCGGCGCGCGCGGCCTGATGCAGATCCTGCCGGGCACCGCCGACCTCATCAACAAGCGTCGCGGCGAAGGCAGCGCGGATCGCACCCGGCTCAACGATCCGTCGACCAACTTCGAATATGGCCAAAGCTATCTGGAACAGCTGTCGCAAAGCTGGATGACGGGCGGTCTGCTGCCCAAGGTGATCGCCGCCTATAATGCCGGTCCAGGTTCGGTGCAGAAATGGAACGAGCGCGGCCGCAATCTGACCGATCCGCTCTTGTTCATCGAATCGATCCCCTTTTTCGAAACCCGCGCCTATGTCGCGATCGTACTGCGCAACTACTGGATGTATCAGCGTCAGTCCGGCGCCGTTCCCGCCAGCCTGAAAGCGATGGCGCAGGGCATGTGGCCGCGCTTTCCCGGCCTGTCGGGTGCGACCGCGATCCGCATGGACGGAATCGGCGCGACTGCGAGCATCGCCACCAGCACAATCGGCGCGAACTGAGCAAAACAGCACGGCCGGCGCGAACTGAGCAAAAGCCCTCCCCCCTCCAGGGGAGAGGGAGTAAGGCTCCGCTCATGCCCATCGACGAAACCCGCCTGTTCCTCCCCGTCCGGATCGCGGTCCTCACCGTGTCCGACACCCGAACGGCCGCTGACGACCGCTCCGGAGACACGCTCGCCGCGCGGGTGGAAGCGGCGGGGCATGTGCTGGCCGACCGCGCGATCGAACGGGACGACGTGCCCGCCCTGATCGCGCGGCTCGACGGTTGGATTGACGATCCCGCGATCGACGTCGTCATCTCGACCGGCGGCACCGGCGTCACCGGACGCGATGTCACGCCCGAAGCGTTCGCCCGCGTGTGGGACAAGCAGATCGAAGGCTTTGGCGAACTGTTCCGCTGGCTGTCCTTCCAGACGATCGGCACCTCCACCATCCAGTCGCGCGCCTGTGCGGGTGTGGCGCGCGGCACCTATCTGTTCGCGTTGCCGGGTTCGACCGGCGCGGTGAAGGACGGCTGGGACGGCATCCTCAAGGATCAGCTCGACAGCCGCCACCGTCCCTGCAATTTTGTGGAACTGATGCCGCGGCTGACCGAACGCTGACCGCTTACTCGGCCTGCATCACAGCCAGCTCGTTCCCGCTGGGATCGGTGAACTGGAACCGGCGCCCGCCCGGAAAGCCGAAGATGGGGACGACGATCCGCCCGCCCGCTGCCTCCACCTGGCGCTGCGCCGCTTCCAGATCCGCCACCGCGATCACCGCCAGCGGCGGCTTGGCCGGCGCGGCGTCCCCGTCCAGGCCG
Organism: Sphingomonas sp.; assembly: GCF_036387535.1. GTDB lineage: Bacteria > Pseudomonadota > Alphaproteobacteria > Sphingomonadales > Sphingomonadaceae > Sphingomonas_R. Next base: position 1,948 of record NZ_DASVTO010000038.1, on the reverse strand, counting down.
AGATCGACATCGCCGGTCGTCGTCGCCGCATAGCTGGGACCATAATCCGTCATCGTCCATCCGAACGCCGTAGTATAGAACTCGCGATCCCGCGCCACGTCACCGGATGCCAGCTCCACATAGTTCAACCGCGCCATCATCGACTCCTCATCGTTCTTGCTATGTTCTTGCGGTTCACCTAGCGTCTGTCAATGCGATCGATCGACGCGAGACCCGGCCGCGGCGCGCCGGTGAACAGCAGCAGCACGCGCTTCGGCTTGCCGGAACGCATGGCGGACGGCGACTGGCTGGACGATCGCGACACCATCGACGACGCGGTGCCGCCGCTGCGCACCACCGTCACGACCGAAGCCGCGCGGACCATCATCACCCGCAACCAGTCGCCTGATATCGGCTTCGATCGGTCGATCAACCCGTATCGCGGCTGCGAACATGGCTGCATCTACTGCTTCGCGCGGCCCAGCCATGCATTTCTCGATCTCTCGCCCGGTCTCGATTTCGAATCGCGCCTGTTCGCGAAGCCGAATGCGGCCGATCTGCTCCGCGCCGAGCTGCGCAAGCCGGGTTATGCCGTCCGTCCGATCGCGTTTGGCACCAACACCGATCCCTATCAGCCGATCGAACGCGACTGGCGCATCACCCGCGCCTGTATCGCGGTGCTGGCCGAAACCCGCCATCCGCTGACCATCACCACCAAGTCGGACCGGGTGGTGCGCGACGTGGATCTGCTCGCGCCGATGGCGGCGGAGCGGCTGGCGACGGTGGTGGTGTCGGTCACCACCCTTGATGTACGGATCGCGCGCACGCTGGAACCGCGCGTGCCGCATCCGCGCCGCCGGCTCGCCGCGATCCGCGCCCTGACCGAAGCCGGCATCCCGACCTATGTCTCGCTGGCCCCGGTCATCCCGCACATCACCGATCATGAACTGGAGGCGATCATCGCCGAGGCGGCCGCCGCCGGCGCCTGCGGTGCCTTCTTTCTGCCGGTCCGGCTGCCGAACGAAGTCGCGCCGCTGTTCCGTGCCTGGCTGGACGAACATTATCCGGATCGCGCGGCCAAGGTGATGGCGACGGTGCAATCGATGCGCGGCGGCCGCGACAATGATCCCGGCTTCTTCACGCGCATGCGTGGCGAAGGGCCCTGGGCCGATCTGCTCCGCACCCGTTTCCGCATCGCCTGTCGCAAGGCGGGGCTGGGCCATATCAAGCTGGACCTGCGCACGGATCTGTTCCGCCCACCGGACGGGCCGCAACTGTCGCTGTTCTGACCGCAAAAAAGTCCCCCCTTGAAGGGAAGGACCAAAAATCTCACGACACCAGCGCCAGCGGCACCGTCTCGCCGGCCAGCAGCTTGACCGATCCCACGCCCGGCACCCGTTCGATCAACGCGGCCAGTTCGGCGTCGATCTTCACGTCGCGCGCCAGTCGCAGTTCCGCGACACCGCCATCGATCGCGGCGTTCAGCACCAGCTCGCCGCGACCCCCGCGCGCGACCGCACAGATTCGCGCCAGCCGGTCGAGCGCCGCCGGATGATCGACCGCGACCACCAGTTTCAGCTTGGTGGTGTCCTGCATATCCTCGAACGGGCGGATATGCTTGATCGTCACGCGCGGCGTCTCTTCGCCCGGCTTCCGGTCCAGCTCGACGCGCACGAACCCGCAACTGCCGGTACGCGCCGCGCCCTCCAGATCGGCAGCGACCGCGTCGTCGAAACAGGTCGCGACGAACTGCGCCGATGCGTCGGAACAGGTCGCCATCATATAACGGCGCCCCTTGGCGGAAGTGCGCCAGCCGGCACTTTCGACGAGCACGGCCATGCGCGATTCGGTGCGCCCGCCATCCGCCGGCGCGGGATAGCTCGATAGTTCGGCAAAGCTGCGCGCGCCCATCGCGGTCGCCAGATGGCGATAGCGGTCGGTGGGGTGCGCCGAAAAATAGAAGCCGAAC
>NZ_DASVTO010000037.1:0-5952 GCF_036387535.1 Sphingomonas sp. | reverse complement strand
CTCGAAGGCGGAACTGGGCCGTGGCCTCGGCCTGTTCCTGGTCGGCAACATTGCGCGCAAATTGGGCGGCACGCTGGCCGCGCGCAATCTGGACGGTGGCGGCGCCGAAGTCACCCTGCGCCTGCCCCTCGCGGCCATCGCGCTGGGGGGCGCCGACGATGACGGATGACGCCCCGCTCCTGTTGATCGTGGAGGACGACGCCACCTTCGCGCGCACCCTGCAACGCTCGTTCGAACGCCGCGGCTACGCGGTCGTCGTCGCGTCCGGCCCCGCCGAAGTCGACGCCCTGCTCGCCACCCGCACGCCCGATTTCGCGGTGGTCGACCTGAAGCTCGCGCAATCGTCGGGCCTGTCGTGTGTAGAGTCGCTGCACGCCCACGATCCCGACACGATCATCATCGTCCTGACCGGCTATGCCAGCATCGCCACCGCGGTGCAGGCGATCAAGCTGGGCGCGACATCCTATCTGGCCAAACCCGCCAACACCGACGACATCGAACGCGCCTTCGCCACCGTCGTCGATGCCGGCGTGCCGATCGGCGATCGGCCGACGTCGATCAAGACGATCGAATGGGAACGGATCAACGAAGTCCTCGCGGAAACCGGCTTCAACGTCTCGGAGACGGCCCGCCGCCTCGGCATGCACCGCCGCACCCTCGCCCGAAAGCTGGAGAAGCGGCACATCCCCTGATCTGCCGGCCCCTAACCGGCGTGCTTCTTGTTGCTCCGCACCGATGCCAGGAACGCCAGCCCGATCAGGCTGGCCCCGATCAGCCCCGTCACCGTCTCGGGAATATGGAACCGCACCGACACCAGCATGATGATGGCCAGCGCCAGGATCGCATAGAATGCGCCATGCTCCAGATAACGATATTCGGTCAGCGTCCCGCGATCGACCAGCATCACCGTCATCGACCGCACGAACATCGCCCCGATGCCCAGCCCCAGCGCGATCACGAACAGATTGTTCGACAGCGCGAATGCCCCGATCACCCCGTCGAGCGAGAACGAAGCGTCCAGCACTTCGAGGTACAAGAACCCCGCCAACCCTGATTTCGCCGCGACCACCGCCGCGCCGCCGCCGTGTCCTGTTTCGGCCGGGCCATCCGCGTGCCCGTCCTCGTCCTGCCCCAGCAGCGCACCGATCGACTGCACCAGGATGTACGCCACCAGTCCGAAGATCCCCGCGGTCAGGAACGTCATCGCCTCCGCCACCGGGATCGTCCGCGAAATCGCGTACAGCGCCATCAGCACCAGCCCGATCGCCAGCCCCGACACCGGCGCCAGACGCACGAATGGCCGCTCGACCAGGCTGATCCAATGGACCTGCTTGTTCTTGTCGAGGAAAAACTCCAGCCCCACCATCGCCAGGAACGTACCGCCGAACCCCGAAATGCCGACATGCGCCGCGGTAATCAGCCGTTCGTAGGTCACCGGATCGGACGCTGCCAGCTTGATCGCCTCGATCGGCCCCAGATGCGCCGCGACCGCGACGATCAGCAGCGGAAAGACGATCCGCATCCCGAACACCGCGATGATGATGCCCCAGCTCAGGAAACGCTTGCGCCACACCGGGTCCATGTCGCGCAGCACGGTGGCGTTGACGACCGCATTGTCGAACGACAACGACACTTCCAGCACGCCGAGCACCGCGACGATCCACAACACGCCCAGCGTCCCGCCGATCGCATGCGTGATCTCCCACCCCAGCCACGCCGCCAGCGCCAGGCATATCGCCGTGAAGATCAGCGATCCCTTGTAATATCCCAACACCCTTGCACTCTCCGCCGGCCTCGCTCCGGCCTACCTAGGGCATGACGCCCGCGAATAGAACCGCACGCGACGATATCGCACGCCGTCGGAGGGAACGCGATGCCGCCAGCCCGCATTTGGCTCCGTCCTCGTTGATCGGACGCGGCTTCGAGGCTTCGACAGGGGGGACAGGCTAGAGGATGTTCGGAATCGTACGCTGAGCGCCTGACCGTCTCGAAAACGATCGTCAATCGGGGAAGCCGCTATCTGCCAGCCGCGAGGATGCCACTGGCTGGATAAACGAGACTATTTCGCGCCCAGTAGGGATGAAGGCGTGAGGTCCGGAGCAATCGCCAACAGGTCATATTGCTGTGCTGCCTTCCGCCATGGCGCGGGCATGTCCCGTGCTGGCTTAGTACGAAGAGCGCGCAAGTCGATGAGTACCCAGCCCTGCTTGTCGCCCGACGGCGACGCCAAGGCATCCTTGAGCCACGCGTAATCGGCATCATCGGTCAGCACGAAGGGTTCGTGTCGAACCTGACGGCCAACTCCGCCGTACAGCGCATGGACACCCTTCGCTCCATAAACCGCGATGTGGACAGACGATGCGCCATCGCCTTCCGCGCGTTCGGCAGCAAAGTTTCCAAGATCGCGCTGGCCGAGACTATTGATGCCCTTAGCCATATGCACATCACCGAACTTGAACAGAACGCGTGACGGGCTGGGGCCTCCCGTCAGATGCCCCACTAGTTGGCGCTTCATAAGGCGGGCTCGCTGTCCATTGGACGCAAACCCGTCAGTATTTTGACCGAGAAAGATCGATCGCGTCTCCACGAGCGTGGCGAACAAGGCTATGCTGCGCTCACCACCATCTCGCGCAATCTGGCCGCCAGCTTCCGCTATTTGCTGATCGGTTACTTTGTAGATGAACAGGTCGCCCGGCGAGCCGGACGCAACCGCAGCGGCTGACATGCTGCAGTCGAGCGCCACCAACCTCTCGATGGCAGCACGCGCACTCGCCCCCGGATGCGAGGCGAGCATTTGTTCAAGGAGGTAGCCGGCTGAGCCGAAGAACTCCTGGTCGAGGCCCCAAATCTCGAAACTGGGTCCAGCCAAGCGCGCGCACTCTGAGGCCATGTCGCTCTCATCGCGACCGTTCAGGAAGGCCATTGCGTCCGGGTATTTCTGGGCAAACGCGGCAATACGAGTGGCGCGATCCGGACGGCGAAGATTGCTATTCACAACGACGGCCGCTTCCGGGCCTGTTTCCACGGCTAGCGCCTGCAAGCCACCCGGTGCCATGATCCGACACATACCGACTGTGAACTTGGGTATTTCTCGCGAAAGATGGTCTTCCCCCAGCAACACATAGCGGGCCTGTTCCACCGCTGCTGCGATCACGGCTGCGCCCGGCCCGTGCAAGCCGCTTTCGTCCACCTGTAGCGTGGTACGCGCCTGATCCAGCCTCGCAGCAAAAGGCGTAGTTCCAGTCTGCGCTGAGGCCAGCGAGGCTGTCATACACCACAGCATCGCGGCGGCGGCTCGCCGCGCGCTCTTATACATCGCCACTCCTACGTACCCCCGTTTTCATCATCAACGCCAACAGGCGTGCTCCAGTATCCGCTAGCAGGATGGAACCGATCAATTCAGTTTTCCCAAAAGGGAAGAATCATCGGGACGGCCGGGCAAACGCGGAAGGGTCGCACGTTCCTGTAGGTGCGAGCCATTCCCGAAACGTGTTCCCGAACGGCTTTTCCCGAAATCGACGGGTGGACGTAGAGAAACGGGACGCTCCGCAAAGGGAGGTTCGCGACGAACGCCGCCCATCGGCTGGGCAAGCTCGGCGGCCTGTGCCCCCCGTCACCGCGCCGGCGGCCGGTCCCCCGCCGCGCGGCCGAAGTCGCGGTTCGGCGTCGCGCCCATGTCGAACACCAGCCGTCCGCCGCCGATCAGGTCGGCATGCGCGATCCAGTTCTTCGTCCACGGCCGCCCGTTCCACGTCACCCGCTGCACATACGGCCGGTCCGGCGCATTGCCGCGCGCCTCGACGATCAGCCGCCTGCCCGCCCCCCGCCTGCCCGCTCCCACCCGCATTTCGGCGCGGTCGAATAGCGGGCTACCCAGCACGTAATGCGCGCTGACCGGGTTGACCGGATACAGGCCCAGCGCGCTCAGCACGAACCACGCGCTCATCTGCCCGCAATCGTCGTTGCCGATGATCCCGTCGGGCGCCGCGGCGTACATTTCGGTCAGCAGCCGGCGGACCATCGCCTGCGTCTTCCACGCCGCGCCGCAATAGGCATACAGATACGCGACGTGATGGCTCGGCTCGTTGCCATGCGCATATTGGCCGACCAGCCCGGTGATGTCGGGCGGCGCATCCTTGGGCAGGGTCGACGGCGCGCTGAACAGGCCGTCCAGCTTCGCTTCGAACGCCGCGTCGCCGCCCATCGCGGCGATCAGGCCATAGACGTCGTGCTGGTTCAGGAACGTCGCCTGCCAGCCATTGGCCTCGGTATAATCGCGCCATTTCTTGGAATGGCCCAGCTCGATCGGGTCATACGGCGTGGTCCAGCTGCCGTCCTTCAGGCGCGGCCGGGCAAAGCCGATCCTGGGATCGAATACGTTGCGCCAATTGCCGCTGCGCTTGCGCAATCGCGCCGCATCCGCGCTCGCGCCCGCCGCATCGGCGATCACTGCCGATGCATGATCGTCATACGCATATTCCATCGTGCGCGACACGGATTCGAACACCTGGTCGGCGGGGATATAGCCCAGCCGGTCATAGGGTTCGATGCCCAGGCTGTTGTCCATGTTGGGCATGGCGAAATCGAACGACCGCCGTCGCACGCCCGGCCATGCCGCGGCGTAATCGCCCGGAATACCCTTAGCTCGGGCTTCCGCCAGCACCGACACCGCATGCCATCCGATCATGCAGCCGGTCTCCACCCCCTGCAACGGCCACGCCGGGGGGCCATAGGGGCTCTGCTGCGTCTGGCGGATCAGGTCGCCGACCATCTCGGCGGTGTGCTCGGGCTGGATCAGCGTCATCAGCGGGTGCAGCGCGCGATACGTGTCCCACAGCGAATAGGCGCTATACGCCTTTGCACCCTTGCCCACCGCGTGCACCTGCCGGTCGAGCCCGACATACCGGCCGTCGACGTCGGAAAACAACGTCGGCCCGATATGCGCGTGATACAGCGCACTCGCCATGATCGTGCGCTGCGCCGGCGTCCCGCCCGCCACAGACACCGCGCCCAGCGCCCCGGTCCAGCGCTTTGCCGCCGCGCTGCGATACCGCGCGAAATCCCAATGCCGCGCTTCCATGGACAGGTTGCGGCGCGCACCGGCCACGTCGACCGCGGATATGCCGGTGCGGATCAGGATCGGCGCCGCGCCCGCATCGTCATAATGCAGCCCGACCTTCAGCCGCTTGCCCGCGACCCGCGTCGCACCCACCGGCGCCGGCGCGTCCGCGTCGCCATAGAATTGCACCCGGTCGGGCTTGCGCGACAGCTGCATCGCGAAATGGATGCGCCGACCCTTCGCCCAGCGGAACACGCGCCGGCTGCCGGTCAGCAACCCGGCCTCGTCGATTTGGAGCGAGGCCTCGTCGATCAGGACGCCGCGGTCCCATTTGTCGACCACCAGGTGCGACAGGTCGACCAGGATATGGCCCGGTCCGGCGGGGAAGACATGGCGCTGGATGCCAGTGCGGTCGGTCACGGTCAGCTCGGATCGCACGCCGGATTCCAGCGTGACGGCATAATAGCCGGGCTCGGCCTGCTCGGCGCTGAAATGCTGGCGATATCCCGCCCCCGGATCCGCCAGCGTGCCGGGCAGCAGCTTCACCGGCGCGTCCCGGTCCTTTTGCGCGGTCGGCACCACTAGCACGTCCAGCATGTCGCCGATGCCGGTGCCGGACAGGTGTGTGTGCGAAAACCCCATGATCGACGTGTCCGTGCGGTGATATCCCGAACACGCATCCCACCGCTCGACATCGGTGTCGGGGCTCAATTGCACCATCCCGAACGGCAATGTCGCACCCGGAAAGGTGTGGCCATGTCCGCCGGTGCCGACGAACAGGTCGGGCCGCGCCGCGCCCGTTGCCTTGGCGGGGGTCGCGGCGAACGCGGCGCGCGCGGTCAATGCCAGCGCGCCGGTTCCGGCCATCAGGGCGCGTCGTGTGATCGTCATGG
>NZ_DASVTO010000036.1:0-52267 GCF_036387535.1 Sphingomonas sp. | reverse complement strand
ATGCAACATGGAAGCGTATCGGCTCCCTCCTCGACTGCTTCTCGCCCGACGAATGCAGCAACTACCTCGTCAACTCAGGGTACGCACCAACGTGATCCGGTCACGCTCTAACGGATTGCCGCCCCCTGCGAGGATTTCCGATGTTCCGCATAATCTTGCTTGCCTCTGCTGCGCTTACCCCCGCCACCGTGCTGGCCGGTCCATTCGATCAGCCCAGCACGCTGCCTTACGAGGCGCCGCCGTTCGACAAGATCCGGGACTCCGACTACGGACCCGCGATCGAGGCGGGCATGACCGCCAGCCTGGCCGAGGTGCGCCAGATCGCGGACAGCAAGGCGGCGCCAACCTTCGACAACACCATCGTTGCCCTGGAAAAGCAGGGCCAGATGCTCGACCGCGCGCAAGCCGCGTTCGGTCAGGTTGCGCAGGCCAACACCAATCCGGCGCTGCAGGAAACGCAGAAAGCGCTCGGTCCGAAGCTCGCGGCGTATAATGACGCCATTTTCCTGGATCCCCGATTATGGGCGCGGGTGAAGACGCTGCACGATCGCCAGGACAAGTTGCCGCTCACCGGCGAGCAGGCGATGCTGCTCGACACCTATTACAAACAGTTCGTGCGTGCCGGGGCGCAACTCTCCGCGGCCGATCAGACGCGGCTGCGCGCGTTGAACAAACAGCTTTCCTCCCTCGGTATCGCGTTCCGCCAGAAGCTGCTCGCCGCCACCAAGGCCGCGGCGCTGGTGCTGGACCGCCCGGAGCAGCTTTCGGGATTGGGGAAGGACGGCGTCGCGACCGCCGCGCAGGACGCCCGGGATCGTGGACTGGCAGGCAAATATGTGCTGCCGCTGCAGAACACGACCGATCAGCCGGGGCTTCAATCGCTGTCGGACCGGGCGACGCGCGCGGCGCTGTTCGACGCGAGCTGGAACCGTGCCGAGCAGGCCGGCGTCAACGATACGCGCGCGACCATCGGCGAAATCGCGAAGCTCCGTGCCGAGCGAGCCAGGCTGCTGGGCTTCCCCACCTATGCCGATTACGCGCTGACCGAGCAGATGGCGAAGACGTCCAGGACCGCCCTGGCATTTCTGAACGGCCTCGATGCCCCCACGGCCGCCGCGCAAGGGCGCGAACGTGCAGAGATCCAGGCGGCAGCCAAGGCAGACGGACTGACCGACGCGCTCAAGCCCTGGGACTGGAGCTATTATGCGGAGAAGGTTCGCAAGGCCAAATATGACCTGAACGAAGACGATACCAAACCCTATCTCAACATCTGGAACGTGCTGGAAAACGGTGTCTTCTACGCAGCGGGCAAGATGTACGGCCTGACCTTCAAGCGCCGCACCGATATACCGACCTATCATCCGGATATCCGCACCTATGAGGTGTTCGAGGAGAATGGCCAGCCGCTGGGTCTCGCCTATTTCGACTATTGGAAGCGTGACAACAAAGCGGGCGGCGCGTGGATGAACAGCTTTGTCGGCCAATCCAGGCTGATGGGCACCAAGCCCGTGGTCAGCAACACCGCCAACTTCACGAAGCCGGCATCGGGCCAGCCGGAGCTCGTCACGTTCGAGGACGTGCGGACGATGTTTCACGAGTTCGGCCACGCGCTGCACGGCCTGCTTTCGAACGGCACCTACCCATCGCTCGCGGGCACGTCGGTGGCGCGCGACTTCGTCGAGTTCCCGTCCCAGTTCAACGAGCATTGGGCGCTGGAGCCCACGGTGCTGGCGCGGTATGCCAGGCATTATCAGACCGGCGCGCCGATGCCGCAGCCTCTGGTTGATAAGATCGACAGGGCAGCAAAGTTCAACCAGGGCTTCACCTTTGGCGAATTGCTGTCCGCTGCACAGCTCGACATGACCTGGCATTCGGTTTCCGCCGACCTGCCGCAGCAGGATGTCGACGCGTTCGAAGCGAAAGCGCTGGCGGGCACCGGCCTCGACGTCGCCCATGTACCGCCACGGTACCGCACAAGTTACTTTTCGCATGTCTGGGGCGGCGGCTACGCGGCGGGCTATTATGCCTATATCTGGACCGATATGATCGAAGAGAATGTCTACGACTGGTTTCAGTCGCATGGCGGCATGACGCGGGCCAACGGCCAGCGCTTTCGCGATCTCGTGCTCTCGAAAGGGCATTCGCAGGACTATTCGGTGATGTTCCGCACCATGACCGGGCACGACCCGGAGTTGGCGCCGCTGCTGAGGAGCCGCGGGCTGTTGGCGGAGCCGCCAGCGACCCGATAGCCGAAGCACCGGATTTCCGGCTGCGGGTGTCGGGAGCGACCGTGTATCGCCGGTAGAGGCCGGCCCCGCCGGCGGGAGGGGGCCAGCATATCGGCGGGCGCTGGTGTCGGCGTGCCGCGGCTGCGCCCGCCGCGGCACCCATCAGGGCGTAAAAGCCGGCCGGGCGGCAATGTCCGACAATTCAGTGTCTCGACATGATGTCGTGTCCGCCGGCGGCGGCGGCCACCGCGACCGTGCGCAGGGTCAGGGCTTTGTCTGCGCGGCGGAGCGGGCGGGTTTCTGTCCGGCGCGCCGAAGGGGCGCACAGGGCCGGAGGTGGCGTCGTAACATTGCCGTAACGGTATCGCCGTTAATCTGTCGCGTGCGCGTCACCGGACCGACGCGGATCCCCCGTAGCTGCCCTTTCAAGCGGCAAGCAGCCGCGCCCAGGGAGCATGTACATGGTTGGAAATTACGGCTTGCGCGCTTGCGCGAGCATGCTGGCGCTTGTCTGCGCCAGCCAGGTCAATGCCGCGGATACGGTGGTCGAGCCGGGCGAGGATATCGTCGTCACGGCGCAGAAGATCGAGCAGCGTGCCGTCGACGTGCCGATCACGATTTCGGCGATCAGCGGCGATCGCATGCGCGAACTCGGCGTTTCCGATCTGGACGAGTTGTCCAACTATATCCCGGGTCTGAACATCCAGGAACAGAGCGCCAACAATCCCGGCATCGTCATCCGCGGCATCACGTCGGACAGCGGGTCCGCGCAGCAGGCGCCGCGCGTCACGCTCTACTATAACGGCGTGGACATTTCGCGTTCGCGCGGTTCGTATCAGGACATCTACGATGTCGAGCGGATCGAGGTCATCAAGGGTCCGCAGGCGACCCTGTTCGGCACGGCATCGGCCGTGGGCGCGATCAGCATCATTTCCGCCCGGCCGAAACCCGGCGTCTCCGCCCAGGTGACCGCCGGCCTCGGCAATTTCGACCAGCGGCTGCTGTCCGGCTATCTGAACGCCGGATCGGACAAGGTGGCAGGGCGGATCGCCTTCGCATTCAAGAAGCGCGACGGTTATGTGAACAATCTGTCGACGGTGCAGGATGACCTGAACGGACAGAACCAGCTCGGCATTCGCGGATCGCTGCGTCTGAAGCCCACGGAGCGCCTGACGATCGACCTGATCGGCACCTATGATCGCCAGCGCAATCCCGGCACCGCCTTCATCAACCGCGCGCTGCCGCCGGCCGGACCGACGGGCAATGTGTTCGGCGATGCATGGCTCGACGGATCGCCGGTGTCGAAGGCGAAGCTGGGGCTGGACAAGCTCGGCCTGCGCCGTGACGTCTATGACGGCAACCTGACCGCGAACCTGGAACTGGACGACAACTGGAACGCGACGCTGGTCGCCGGCTACCGCAAGTTCGACTCGCTGGAGGTGTTCGACGCCGACGGCTCGCGCGCGTCCTGGCTGGAGTTTGCCGAGGATTCACGCGGCTGGCAGGGCAGCGTGGAAACGCGCTTCACCTATACCAGCGATACCCTGCGCGGTTCGTTCGGTTTCAACGCGTTCCACGAGAAGAACCTGCAGCGGGTTCCGTTCGCGTCGGAAGAGGGCACCTTCCTCGCCTGCACGGTCAACGCGCTGTTTGCACCGGCACAGGCGGCGGTGCGCCGCACGCTGGGTCTGGCCGCCGGCGCGTCGACCTGCATCGCGCCGGACTATTCGGTGGGCGCGCTGGCGGCGACGCAGATCCTGACGCAGGGCGCCGCGACCTCGCTGCCTTACGCATCCGAAACGACGAACCGCGGCAAGAATGACAGCTATTCGGTCTTCGCCGACATGACCTGGATCCCGGATCCATCGATCGAAATCACCGGCGGCGTGCGCGCGCTGATCGAGAAGCGGAACAGCGGCTACTCGGCAATCCAGCCGATTTCGGTGCTGCTGGCCGCGGCCGGACAGCGACGCAGCCTGATCGGAACGGTGGATACCGGCGGCGCCACGTTCCGCGCGGTCGACAGTTTCCAGGCGTTCCTGCCGCGCTTCAACCTTCTCTATCGTTTTTCGGACGCGGTGAATGCGTTCGGCACGGTGTCCAAGGGGCGCCGTTCGCCGACCGTCGCGCTGACGTCGGGGGCCAGCGTGGCGGGGCCGGTGCCGGTGGTGAACCCGGTCGCGGCGGAAAATGTCTGGAATTATGAAGTCGGGATGAAGGGTGCGCTGGGCATGGTATCCGGCTCGATCGGCCTGTTCTATCAGACCTACGACAATTTCCAGGTGTCGGTGATCAATCCGCAGACCGGGCTTTCGCAGACCCAGAGCGCCGGATCCGCGAAGAATCTGGGTGTGGAGGCAGAGGTGCTGGTGAAGCCCGCGCGCTGGTTCGGCGTCTTCGGCAACATCGGCTATATCGATGGCGGCATCGACGACAAACCGACGATCGCACCCAATTTCCGCAACGCGCGCTTCCGCCTTCAACCCGAGGTTCAGGCCGCCGGCGGCTTCACCGTCGATGCGCCGATCGGGAATGGCATGCGGCTGTTCGCGACGCCGAGCGTCACCTATCGCAGTCGTATCTTCTTCGAGGTTCCCAACAACATTGCGATCAGCCAGGCGGCGGTGACGCTGGTGAACGTGCGCGCGGGCCTGTCGTTCGCGAACGAAACGATCGAGCTGGCGGCCTTCGCCCGCAACCTGACCGACAAGAACTATCTGCTCGACGCCGGCAATACCGGCGGCAGCTTCGGCTACCCGACGTACATCCCGGCCGAACCGCGCCTGTACGGTGCGCAGATCACCGCGCGCTTTTGACGCCGCCAACCGGAAACCACCCATGACCCTCACCATCGACCGCCGCCTGCTCGTCAAGGCTTCCCTGCTGGGCCTCGGGGCACTCGCCATCCCCGGGACCGCCGCGATCCTTGCCGCGCGCGCCTTCACTCACGGCGTCGCCAGCGGGGAACCCGGGCCGACATCGGTCCTGCTGTGGACGCGCCACGTCGCCGCCAACGACAGCCGCCTGCAGTGCGAGGTGGCGGACGATGCCGCGTTCACGCACATCGTCGGCGGCGGGGCCGTCACCGCGCGGGGCGATGCGGATCATACCGCCAAGCTGGTGGTCACCGGCCTGAAGCCCGGCCGGTGGTATTTCTATCGCTTCATCGCGGAGGACGGCACGAAGAGTCCCGTCGGCCGTACCCGCACGTTGCCGGTGGGCAATGTCGGACACTTCGGTATCGGCCTGTTCTCCTGCTCGAACATGCCGTTCGGGTGGTTCAACGCCTACGGGCACGCAGCCGCGCGCAACGATCTCGACCTGCTGATCCATGTCGGCGACTACATCTACGAATATGGCGGCGACACGTATCCGGCGCCCAAGGACCGGGTTCCGGGTCGGGAGGTGCAACCGGGCCACGAGATCCTGACGCTGGCCGATTACCGTCTGCGCCACGCCGCCTACCGCGCCGACCCGGACTTGCAGGCGCTGCACCAGCGCTTTCCCATGATCGCCCAGTGGGACGATCATGAGATCGCGAACGATAGCTGGGAGGGTGGCGCCCAGAATCACCAGCCCGCGACCGAGGGCGACTGGGCAACCCGCAAGGCCATCGCCGAGCGCGTCTACCGCGAATGGATGCCGGTTTCCGACCGCACCTATGACAGTTTCCAGATCGGCACGCTGGCCACGATCTTCCGCCCCGAAACGCGGATCACGGGCCGGACCAAGCAGCTGGAACTGGCCGGGGCGCTGGCCGGGCGTGCCGACATCGACCGCGCGCTGATCGATTTTCGCGATGGTCCGTGGAGCGCGCCCGAGCGGACCCTGATGGGCATGCAGCAGGAACGCTGGCTGGACGGCGAGTTCGACCGGTCGACGGCCAGCGGGACGCGCTGGCAAGTGCTTGCGCAGCAGATCGTGATGGGCAGCATGCGCTTTCCGGCGGACGCCGCCGACTGGATCCCGACAAACGCCCCGGATGCGGCACGCCGGCGTGCGGTGGCGCTGACGGCGGCGTCGAAGGCGGGGTTGCCGTTCAACATGGATGCGTGGGACGGTTACCCCGCGGCGCGTAGCCGGTTGCTGCGCAAGGCCCAGGCAACGGGCAGCAATCTGGTCGTGCTGTCCGGCGACAGCCACAATGCGTGGGGCAACAACCTGGTCGAGGATGGCCGCCCGGCCGGCGTGGAGTTTGCCGGGCACAGCGTGACCTCGCCAGGGTTCGAAAACTACTTTCCGCAAACGGCGGCGGCCGATGTCGCGCGGGCCCTCCGCGCCACCAATCCTGGCCTGATGTTCACGGACACCAGCCGACGGGGCTATGTGTCGCTGGCGATCACGCCCGACGAGGTTGTCGGCGACTGGCATTTCGTGGACTCGATCCGCACGCGCGGCACGGTCCTGGCCGGGTCGCACCGGATGCGCGTCGCGATGAACCGGCGCGTCCTGCAAGAAAGCTGAAACGACGACGCGGAATTGCGACCGGTTCCGCCGATGTCCCGGCGAGGCATGCCCGCAAAGGCGCGCGCGTGCTTACTCCGGCAGCGTGAACGGGGGTAGCGTTTCGGCGACGGGTCGTGCGAGCAGATAGCCTTGGCAGAGCGCGATGCCGAGGTCGCGCAGCGTCTGGAGTTCGGCCGCGGTTTCGATGCCTTCGGCGATGCAGCGGATGCCCAGCGCATCGGCGACCTGGACGATGCCGGCGACGATGACCCGGCGGGCAGCCGATCCGTCGATCCCCCGGATCAGGTTCATGTCCAGCTTCAGAATGTCGGGATGCAGGTCGGCGAGGAGCCCGAGGCCGGCATAGCCCGCGCCGAAGTCGTCGATGGCGGTGGTGAAACCGCGGGCGCGATAGGCGTCGATGATGCGCTGTACGTGTCCCACGTCGCGCATGGGTTCGTCCTCGGTGAACTCGAACATCAGCCGACCGGGATCGAAGCCGACCCGCCGGGCTGCGGCCAGCGAGGCGCGAATGCAGGCGTCCGGTTCATAGACGGCGTTCGGCATGAAGTTGATCGACAGCTTGGCGCCGTCGTCGGGAGCGAAGAGACCGCCCGCCAGCTCGATCGCCTTCACCCGGCAGGTCTGGTCGAACTTGTAGATCAACTCGGGCGAGACGCTGGACAGCACGGCACCGGCCGATTGTCCGTCGACGCCGCGCACCAGCGCCTCATAGGCGAACACACGGCCCGTCCGGATGTCGACGATCGGCTGGAATGCCATGGTGATCGCGATCGGCAGCGGCCCGCTGGTGCGGCAGCCCAGGCAGGCATCGCTGGTCGTCAAGGGCCTGGCGCGTTTGACGTCCAGTTGCGACATCGGGGCGTGTATCATATCCAGTCTTCCAATTTGCCCATCATGTTTCGCGGCAGGGCGGAACCGAACCGCAGGCTGCGCGGCCGTTCGGCTACGGCGAGCCGGTCGGTGACGGCGCGTTCGATCACGGCCGCAAGGTCGGCCGCATCCCACCCCTCGTCCGGGACGATGAAGGCTTTCAGGCGATTGTCGTGCAGCCGCACCGCCGCGTCGGCGACCCCATCGATCCGACGCAAGATGTCTGCCACCTGCGCGGGCCAGACATTGTGGCCGCCGACCTGGACGGCGCCGTCGCGTCGGCCGGTCGGACGGAGACGGCGCTCACCGAGGCGCTCGACATGGTCGGGCAGGCCGTGATGCCCGCCATGTTCGTCGCGAAGCTGCCAGTCGTCGTCGCCGCGCGGAACCAGATGCCAATGTGGCAATAGCATATAGCCAGGGTCCGGCAGTTCGCGGACCGCAATCCCGCTGGTTTCGGACGCCCCATAGATATCCAGCAACCGTGCCAAACCGGCGGCGAGCAGGTCCGTCGCCAGCCTCTCCTTCAGCGGGCCGGCCGAACTGATGCCGACGACATCCGCGGGAAAGCGGCGGGTGAGCCCCAGGATCGCGTGCCACTGGTCCGGGACTGCGACGACGAGATCGCCGGGCGCGAGGTCCAGCGCCGCACCGATCGACCGGGTGACGACGGGAACGCCGAGGACGTCGGGAAGCAGGGCCGTCCAGATGATGCCATAGAGATGATGCGCCGGGACCAGCGCCACGACGCGACGCCGGCCCGGCAGCTGCCCGGCCAGGACCTGCGCCTCCACGACAAGGTTTGCCATGGCATGCGTGCAGGGCAGGGGCCTTCCCGTCGAACCGGATGTCATGACGGTGAGACGCCCGTTCCCCGAGGCATGGCCACCCATGATCCAGTCGATCCATTCACCGACGGTGCGCGGCGGCTCCTGGCCCAGCGTGGCATCATCCAGCCCGAACGCTTCCGCCAGAGCGCCAAGCGCGCCCAGTTGTTCGAGCGAATCCAATCCCAGTCCGGTGTCGCCGATCGACACGGTTTCGGGCCAGTCGGCCGGCATCGGCAGGTCGGATCGGCGTATGCGGCGCAGCTCGGCCGCGACCACGGCACAGGCGATCCGGGATATGGCCGCGCGGGACGGTGCCAAGGTCACGCCGCAAACGCCTGCGGTCGATAGACCTGGTTGCGGCCGGCGCGTTTGGCGGCGTAGAGGCGCTCGTCGGCGAGCTTAATCAGTGCGTCGATCGATCCACCGGCTTCATCAAAGGTGGCACAGCCAAGGCTCGCCGTGGCCTGCATGATGCCCAAGGGCGTTTCGACCCGCAGGCCGGCGATCGCCTCCCGCATGCGCTCGGCAAGGTCGAGCGCCTGCTTCCTGTCGTAGCGCGGCAGCAGCGCGCCGAATTCCTCGCCGCCCAGCCGCGCAAAGATACCGCGCGGCGGCAGCAGGGCGGCGCAGGCCTCGGCCACCCGGCAGAGCAGGACATCGCCGACCGGATGCCCGTAGGTGTCGTTGACCCGCTTGAAATGATCCAGATCGAGGACGATCAGCGAGAGCGATTGACGCAGTTCTCGCCAATGCGCCTGTTCGCGTCCCATGACGTCGCTGAAGTGCCGGCGATTGGACGCGCCGGTCAGGTGATCACAGGTGAGAAGGCGGCGCATGTCCTCGGCCGCGGCCTCCCGCCGCGGGACATCGCGCAGGACGACGGAAAAGCCCGTCGGTACCGGTGAGTCTCCATCGGAGCGTGCGACGACGAGACGTTGGCACCAATAGCGCTCGCCATCTGCGCGGCTCTGCCACCCCTCCTGCAGATGCCAGCCGTCCCGGTCGGCAATCTCAATCTGCTCGTCCAGCCGCAGGTCGCCACCCGCGCTGTCGGTGTCGAGCAGCTCCGCCAGATTGCGCCCGATCACCGAGGCGCAGTCGTGGCCGGTCTGGCGCGTGAAGCAGCTGTTCACGGACGCGATCCGTCCGTTCGGGTCGATGGTCAGTGCCGCATATTCGTTGACACCGTCCAGAAGGGTCGAGAACCAGGTATCCGCCTGGCGCAGTCTTTCCTCCTGCACGACCTGCTGGCTGATGTCCGACAGGGTGACCATCAGGCGATCGGCGCCGAGCTTCACGATCGTGCAGGCGAGCACCGTCGGCGCCTGCGTGCGCCGGCCCCGCCCGAGATCGACGAAGATACGGTGCCCGTCGCAGACCTTGCCGGTCGCAGGTTCATAGGCTGCGGCCAGGCTTCGCAGTTCCGGCGCGTGCTGTTCAAACGCCGCGAACAGGTTACCGGCGTCGCGCGGGCCGGCGAGCGGCAGCAGGTGCTGCATGGCATGTGGGTTCATCAACGCGATTTCGCCGACCAGATCGCATTCGATCAGCCCGACCGGGCAGGCATAGAGGAATTCGAGCAGTTGCTCCTCGTTCGACGTGTCGTTCATGAGCCGAACTTATCGTTCGATCAGGATGTAGCGGCGCGATGCTCCTGGCTCCGCCAGCAACCGGAGGCGGACCTTCGTCGGGCGCATCCGCAACGTGAGCACGTAGGGAACGATGTCGTCGATCTGCGGCTCGTCCTCAAAGCGTTGCGCGACCAGGAAATTGTTCATGCATTGCGCGACCGCATCGAAGAACGGCACCCCGATCACGGTCGACGGATCCAGCCCCGACATGCGGGCTTCGGTCGCATTGTAGGTCTGCACGATCGTATCCGCGCCGAAGCCCACGACCCCGAACGGCAGGGCGTTGCAGTCTTCGATGCTCATCGATTCAAGGTCGTTCAGGAGGACGGCTTCGAAGCTGGCTTCTTCAATCGACACGGACAGGCTCCCTTGGCAGACCGATCATGCCCCACGAGGGTTAAACATAGGCTAAGAAAGCAGATCGTGCCCGACCGATGCGCCGGCGGCGACCCATCCCGCGCGGCGGTAACGGCGCGTCGGACATAGGCGCGCGGAAACAGGGCTGCGCGTGAGCGGGGTCATGCGGAGGCGGCGATCATTCGGTGCGTTGCAGCAGGTCGACGAGATCCTGCTTCCAGAACCGGGCGGCAGTATGGGTGCCATGCCCGCGCGTGTCGGCGCTCTCCGGGATCAGACGGAATCGCGCCGCCTTCATCCGGGCGACCGCGCGCTGCGGATAATCGAGATTGCGCGGGTTGATGAAGTCGTCGGCCGAGTTGACCCAGGTCGTCGGCGCGGTGATCGCCTCCAGCCGGGGCCAGGGGTCGTAATTGCGCGATGCGTCGAGCTGGTAGATGAGATCGTTCGCATCCGTCCCCGCAATCGCCGCCGCCACCCGTTGCCCCGCGAACGCGTCCGAATCGTCGCGTCGCGGATATTGCGCCTGAAAATAGAGCGGAGCCCCGCCGGCGACGAACAGCAGGCTGGCGGCGGTGCGCAGGCCCTGCACGGGCGGCAGGCGGTACTCGCCTCCCGCCCAGGCAGGATCGGCCTGGATCCCGTCGATCGCGAGCTTGCGCCACATGCGATTGAGACCGGCAATCTCCACCGGCTCGCACGCCAGCGGCATCAGGGCGCGTGCGAAGTCGGGATGCGTTTCCCCCCAGACCAGGCTGTGCATGCAGCCCATCGAGGTTCCCATGATCATCCGCATGCGCCGGATACCGAGCCCGTCACGCAACAGCCGAAACTGCGCATCCACCATGTCGTCATAGTCGTAGTGCGGGAACCGCATGTGCAGGCCGTCGGACGGCTTGGACGACTTGCCGTGCCCGATGCCGTCCGGCAGGATGATCCAGTAGCGGGTGATGTCCAGCGGCTGGCCGGGTCCGTAGAGTTCGTCGGCGAATTGCGGGCTGAGGAACTGGCGGCCGGTACCGCCGGTGCCGTGCAGCACCATGACCGCATTGTCGATTTCTCCCCGCGCGTTCCGGTGCGGTTGCCCCAGCAGCGTATAGTTGATGCGCAGTTCCGGCAGCATCTCGCCCGAGCGGAACCGGAACCGGCGGATCATGAACTGTGCGTCGCGCGCCGGCCAGGTGGGCGCGGGCGACGCCGTCCTGATGGCCGGCGTGAGCGGCGGCGTCTGCGTGACGGTGGCCTGGAGGAGCAGGAGCGGGAGCAGGAACGACATGCGACATCGTTGCGCCAGCACGAGCTGTACGCAAGCCCCATCCAGCGGGTCCACCGGGTCAATCGTCCGGGAACGCGGACCGTATGAGAGGGCGTTGCCGGTTCGGACAGGGCCATCGCGGTTGCGCGCGCCTGCATCCGGCCGGGTGCGGCGTCACGGCGTCAGGCCACAGTTGCGATCCACCGGACGTGCGTGCAGGATGACGGCGGGCTTGGGAAAGGCGAGGGGAGGACTCGTGCGACTGTCAAGGCGGACCCTGATGGGTGGAGCGGTTGCAGCCGCCATGGTGGCCACGCGCAGCGTGTACGCTGCCGAACCCGGCGTTCCCGCTGCCGACCGCGAATTGCGTGTGCCGGTTGCGGGCGGCAGTCTCTACGTCAGGGTGAACGGCGACCTTGCCGGAGCCCGTTCCCCCCTGATGCTGGTGCATGGTGGCCCGGGGGGCGCACTCTGGCAGTTCTTCCCGGTGCTGCCGCTTGCGGCCGACCGGGCCGTCATCCTTTACGATCAGCTTGATTCGGGACGGTCGGATGCTCCCGGCGATCCGCGAAACTGGACCGTGGACCGGTTCGCGGACGAGATCGAGGCGGTGCGTTCTTCCCTGGGGGTCGAACGCTTTCACCTCCTGGGGCATAGCTGGGGCGGAATCGTGGCTAACCGGTATGCCGCGCGGCGCCCGCCAGCGCTGCGGAGCCTGATCCTGCAAGGCGCGCCCCTGTCGGCGCGTCGGGGGGAAGCGAGCGTCCGCGCGCTGGCCGCGCAGTTGCCCGAGGCGGAGGCCGCCGTGATCGCGGCTCATCAGCGCGGTGGTCCGGACGCGGCAGACGATGCCGCCTACCAGAAGGCGAGCAACGCCTTTCTGCGTCGGCATATCTATCGGACGAACGTAAGCGACATCGCGATGCCGTACATGGCGCCGACGCCCGAGGACCGTGGCAACGCGGTCGCTTCGGCGCTGGTCGGAGACGACCTGCTCGCCGGGTTCCACGGCGTGATGGCGGGGTTCGACGACGAGATGCTGCTGTCCCGGATCCGGGTGCCGACACTCCTTCTGCGGGGCGAATTCGACATCATGACACGCGAGGCCACGCGCTCGATCCTGCCGCGTCTGCACGCCGGTCGATATGCGGAAATCATGGGCGCGGGTCATTTGGCGCAATTCGATCGTCCGGAAGCATGGCGTGCGGCCATCGCCAAATTCCTCGCACGCCACGAAGCCTAGGTCCCGCACGATCCGCCTGGATCATCAAGGCCGACGCTTGAGAGCGCCCAAGAGCCGCTAACAGCGGATATCTGCCCCTCCGAATACGATCTGGTTGCGGGTCGCCGGTTCGAATAGCCCGTAAAGGAAGGCGGAATGGCCGCTTGCGCGGTCGAGAGCGGCGCGGTGATCGGGCGACAGCACCAGCGCGAGCGCCCCGGCATTGTCGCCGACCTGATCCGCGCGGCTGACCCCCATCAGCGTCGAGACGACGCCGGGTCGCCCGATGACCCACGCGAGGGCGACCCGTGCCGGCGGCTGGCCCATTGCGGCGGCGATCTGCGTCAGCACATCCACGATATGCCAGTTGCGATCCGTGAACAGCGTGTCACCGAACGGATTGTCCCCGTCGAGGCGTTTGTCGTCGGCCGGCCGGGCTTCGCCATCCGCGACACGCTGGTTCGGCACGCCGCCTGTCCGCCTTCGTCCCGTCTCGATCGCGGCGCGGTCATATTTGCCGGTCAGCAGGCCGTACGCAAGCGGGCTCCACGGCACGAGGCCCAGGCCGGCCGACCGCGCCAGCGGCACATGCTCCGCCTCCACGCCGCGTTCGACCAGCGCGTAGAAATATTGCAGCCCGACGGGCCCCGGCAGACCATGGACCCGCGCAAGCGTCACGACTTCGGCGACATACCAGGCGGGCATGTTGGAGATCCCCCAATAGCGGATCTTGCCGGCTGCGATCAGGTTCGCCATCGTCCGCAGCAACTCTTCGGCCGGAGTGACGCCGTCCCAGACATGAATCCAGTACAGATCGATGAAATCCGTCCGCAGGCGGCGAAGCGATCCATCAACCGAGGCCATGATGTGCCGCATGCCGTTGCCGCCGGCATGGAAACCCTGGCCCGTCGCGAACCCCGATTTGGTGGCGACCACGATCCTGTCGCGCAGGCCGCGTTCGGCAACGAAGGCGCCGACCATCTCTTCCGATCGGCCGCCGGCATAGACGTCGGCGGTGTCGATGAAGTTGCCGCCGAGGGCGGTATAGCGATCGAACACTGCGCGGCTGCTGGCCTCGTCCAGTCCCCATCGCGGCGTGCCGAACGTCATGGTGCCGAGCGCGAGCGGGCTGACGAGCAAGCCCGAGCGACCAAGCGGGCGATAGGTTTCGAGGTTCATCGGCGGTTATCCCTGATCGTCGTGTCGCCGCCAAGATGGACGGGATGCCGACGCGGGATTAGACGGCGCAATCCGCATGGGTTACTGAAGGAAATTCAGCAATGGATCGTGATCTCTGGTCCGGGCTTGCGGTGTTCGCGGCGATCGTCGAGGCAGGGAGCTTCGCCCGGGCCGCGACCCGGCTCGGTCGGTCAGCCTCGGCCCTCAGCCATGCGATGCGCGTGCTGGAAACAAGGCTGGGGGTTCGGCTGATCGACCGCACGACCCGGTCGCTGTCGCCCACGCGCGCCGGCGAGGCGCTGTTGCTCCGCCTGAAACCCGCCATTGCGGCCGTCGAGGATGCACTCGGCGATCTGGATGGTGCGCGTGAAACGCCAGCGGGGCACATCCGGATCAGTGCGCACCGGGTAGCAGCGGTCTATGCAATCCTGCCCCGGCTTGCCGATTTCGCGCGCGCCTATCCGGACATCACCGTCGAGCTGGTCGTCGACGATGGCTTCGTGGACATCGTCGCCGATCGGTTCGACTGCGGCGTGCGGCATGCCATGACATTGCAGGCCGATATGATCGCCGTGCGCATCAGCGATGCCGTGCCGCTGGTCTACGTGGCCGCGCCCGCTTACCTGGACGACAACCCGCCGCCCGCTGGGCCGCATGACCTCGATGCGCATCGCTGCCTCTGCTATCGCCATACGTCGTCGGGCGCGGTGCATCGCTGGGAATTCGAGCGGGATGGCCGCCGGTCGGAACGGGCGATCCGGGGTGATTTCGTCACGAACGACGTCGATCTGATGCGCGACGCCGCGGCGGCCGGTCTGGGCATTTGCTGTCTGCCGCTGCCCCATGCGGTACGCCACCTGGCGGACGGGAGGCTGGTCGAGGTGCTTGCGGGCTGGGCAGCGGTGCTGCCGCCGAACTATCTCTATCATCCTAGCCGCCGCCAGCCTACCGCGGCGTTCCGCGCGTTCGTCGATGCGATGCGCGCCTGACCAGGCCGATCATCATCCGGAGCTGGGCGGTGGCGGCGCGGTGGACTGGCGCGCGACCAGGGTGAGGGAAACGCCGTGGTCCGGCAACCGGCCGATGCTGCGGTCTTCGATCATCTGGATCAGGCGCTCGGTCGCGGCGCGCGCCATGTCGAACAGCGGCCGTCGGATCGTGGTCAGCGCGGGCGAGATGATCGACGCGATATCGCTGTCGTCGAAGCCGGCCACCGACAGGGCGCCTGGGATCGGGAGCCCGCGATCGAAGGCGGCCTTGATCACGGCGGCGGCCATGATGTCATTGCTGGCGAAGATCGCGGTGGGGGGATCGGCGAGGTCGAGCAGCGCCCCCGCTGCCGCCAGACCCGAAGCGAAGCCATAATCGCCCGAGCGTACATAGTGATCGGGCAGCGGAAGATCGTGCGCAGCCAGCGCCGTCCGGAACCCCTGCTCCCGCTCCCTGGCAGAGTGGAAGTGCAGCGGGCCGGTGATGATCGCGATACGGCGATGGCCGAGCGCCACGAGATGATCGGCCATCAGCGCGGTCGCGGCGCGTTCGTCGCTCACCAGCGCCGCGGGATAGCCGGGGACCCGTACGGAGGCGATGCCGACCGCAGGCACCCCCATTTGCATCAACGCCAGCGGGATCGCGGAAGATTCCGAAATAGGCGGCAGCAGGATCAGCCCGTCGATCCGCGAGCGTCGTGCGAAGTCCTCGATACTGTGCGTCAGATCGAGATCAGCGAATTTGGCGGGATGGACGACCAGTTCATATCCGGCGGCGGCACAGACATCGACGATGCCGCGTTGCAACACGCCGATGACGTGGGCATTGGGATCATCCTGAACCACGCCGATCAGCGAGGAGCGGCCATAAGCAAGCGCGCGGGCCCGGCTGCTTGGGCGGAAGCCGAGTTCGTCGATCGTCTGCTTGATCCGTTCGCGCGCTTTTGCCGCGACCTTGGGTGAATCATTGAGGACGCGCGACACGGTGCGGATCGACACGCCGGCCGCCGCGGCGACATCGGCGATGGTGATCGACCTGTAGCGGCCCACCGCGGGACCGTTGCTGTCGCTGTCGCTCATTGCAACACCCTAGCTTGGTACGGAGCCCGGTTCCATGAAGAAGTTGCCGATGGCTCTGCCGCGGTCCGCCAGCAGTGCGGGCGTCGTGGTCGGACTTGCACCCGTGCTGCCAGACCCTGCACGATGGCGGGACGTGCCGATCGACAACGACGGGGTTACGCGCACTCGGGCAGGCGGGGCACATGCCCTTGCGGCGGCCTTTCGCCTCCTGGTGCAGACATCGGGGACGTGCATCGCTGCCGATGGCTGGCCGCGGATGTGGCATCGGCCAACAGGTAGATTTTCGTCGAACCGCGGCATCGTCTATTGTCATACTTAATTTTCTTGCTAGCGTTGGCATGACCTGCACGATGCAAGTAAAACGATGGGATCTTCCACAGAACTGCACCAGCAAAAGCTGCGGCGTTCATGGTGGGCGGTGAAGGAGAGGGGAAGGCAATGGTTCATCTTTCGGAATCGCGGCGGTCGCGAGCCCGCCGTCGGTGGTACGGCGGCGTGTCCGTCGCAGCGTTGACCGTGCTGAGTTGCGGTGCGGCGCCAGCATTTGCACAGGAGTCGACCGGCACCGTTCCACAGACGCCGCCGATGCTGGAGGACACGAGCGGTGGCGACCGCGGAGGCGACATCGTCATCACCGGGCGGCGGGCCGCGATCGAATCCGCCATCAAGCGCAAGCAGAATTCGGACACCATCATCGATTCGATCCTGGCGGACGACGCCGGAAAACTGCCCGACAACAGCATCACCGAAGTATTGCAGCGTGTTTCCGGCGTGGCGATCGTACGATTCGATGCGCTCGGCGACCCCGATCACTTTTCGGCGCAGGGCTCGGGGCTGCAGGTGCGCGGCCTGTCCGGGGTAGCCGGTCGACTGAACGGTCGCGAGATCTTCAGCGCGAACGGCGGGCGCGGGTTGACCTTTGGCGACGTGACGCCCGAGCTGATGGCGGCGGTCGACGTCTACAAGAGCTCCACCGCCGATCTGATCGAGGGCGGGACAGGCGGACAGATCGACCTGCGCACCAAGATGCCGTTCGATTATCGCGAGTTCACCGTGCGCGGTGCGGTGAACGCCAGCTATGGCGATCTGCGCGACAAGACGAAATACGGCGGTTCGATCCTTGTGACCGATCGCTTCGATACGCCCATCGGTGAGGTCGGTGTTCTGGTCGATGTGGCGCGCAACAATTTTGCGCAAAAGTCCGACTTTCTGCGAACCGAGCCCTATTACAAGACACGGATCAACGGGTCCGATTACTTCATTCCGGGTGGGTTCACCTATGGTGACCAGAATTACGACCGGCGGCGCGAAGGGCTGTATGCCGCGGTACAATGGGCGCCTGCGGAAAATCTGACCTTTGGTCAGACCTTTTTCCAGTCGAAATATTCGGAGACCAGCTTCGGCCACGGCGTGTTCGTCACGTCCAAGACGCTGACGGTCGATCCCGCGACGAGCAAGTTCGACGACAACAACGGCCTGCTCTCCACGCCCAACACCTATGTGTACGGGCCGTCGACGTTCCTGCCGGCGGGTGGCAGCATCACCGCGGGCGGCAACACCGGCTTTTCAGCCGGCACGAGCAAGACCACCGATCTGTCTACGACGATGGAATGGAAGCCCGATGACCGCGCCACCATCCGGGCCGCGTTCCAATATGTGAAATCGACATCGACCCGGCGGGCCTACGACCTGTTTCCGGCCATCCCCTATCCGAGCGCGTTCGGCATCGACCTGACCGGTGATTTCTCGCAGGTGACCTTGCCGGCCAGCGCGCTGCCGGGTTTCGACAACCCGGCTAATTATCGCTGGAATGCGTCGCAAGACCATCTGGAGGATAATGAGGGGACATTATATGCGGGTAATGTCGATTTCGAATATCAGATGTCCGATGAGGGATTTTTCCGGACATTCAAGGCGGGCGTGCGCTACGCCGATCGCAGCGAGCGCGACAACAACTCCGGCTATAACTGGCAGGCGTTCGGGCAGGGGTGGAACGGGTCCAATCCCGTGACGTTCGCCAATTCGCCGGCGGAGGATTATGCCAAATTCGCCTTCGACGACTTCTTCCGCGGCAAGGCCACGCTGCCGACGCCGGTCCTGTTGCCGACCGACGCCGCCGCGCAGCGGTTCGATGTCGCCGGGGATCATCGCCGCTATGGCAATCCGATCCAGCCCGACCGTTTCCTTCCGCTCGACCTGACGCAGAGCGCCAGCACGTCGATGTCCACCTATGCCCTGTTGCGTTTCCAGGATCAGGACGCGTTTTTCGGCATTCCGATGCAGGGCAATGTCGGTGCGCGGCTGGTG
This sequence comes from Sphingomonas sp., assembly GCF_036387535.1. Lineage (GTDB taxonomy): Bacteria > Pseudomonadota > Alphaproteobacteria > Sphingomonadales > Sphingomonadaceae > Sphingomonas_R. The sequence goes on along the minus strand of NZ_DASVTO010000036.1, from coordinate 33,849 downwards.
AGCAACAAGAATCTAAGCAAAGGCTTTTTCCAGCAGAACAGCAGTACGTTCGTGCGGAACGGCGTGCTTGTGACCCTGCCCACCGTCGGGACGCCGCGACAGGGCAGCCGCAGCTACGCACGGGTGCTGCCGTCGATCAACGTGCAACTGCTGCCCGATCCCAGCGTCCGCGTTCGTTTCGCGTACAACGTCACGCTGGATAACCCCAGCTTCCAGGCATTGCGTGCATCGGGATCGCTGTCCGTCAGAACGGCGAGCCTTGAGGGTGCGGCATCGGGATCGCCCGGCCAGTTCGGCGGCTTTACCACCGATTCCGGTAACCCTCGGTTGAAGCCGCTGATCTCGAAGAACCTCGACTTCTCGGCGGAATGGTATCCGAAGAGTGGGACCGAACTGCACATGTCGGCATTTCACAAGACATTGCAGAACCCCCTGATCTATGGAGCTGGTAACCAGATACTGAGGGTGACGTTGCCGGGCGGGGTCACGTCGGACGAATTGGTGCAGTCGACCAATGTGTTCAACGCCACGAAAAATGCCAGAGTGCAGGGGATCGAAGCGGGGGTGAAGACCTTCTTCGACATGCTGCCGGGGGTATTGTCCGGTCTGGGCATCGAGGCGAACTACACCTTCATCGATAGCAAGAATCCCGGTGACAGTTTCATCGACATCAACGGCGTGCAACGGACGGACGTGCCCTATGCCGGATTGTCACGGCACAACTTCAACATCACCGGGCTCTACGAACGGGGCAAGCTATCGGCCCGCGTGGCCTATTCCTGGCGCAGCCGTTACCTGATGACGACCAACTCGAACGGCACCAACGGCGACTATATCTATTACAAGCAGCCGACACCCTCGACAGTGGGGTGCGGTACCATCACGTCGACCACCAACGCTTTCTGCCAGTTCGTGGATATCTCGCTTCCGGTCTATTCCGAGCCCTACGGATCGCTGGATGCGGGTATCACCTATCGCATCACGAAGAACATCGCGGTTTCGGTGCAGGGCAGCAACCTGACCAACGAAGTCGCGAAGACGTCGATGGGCGGATATAATGGTAATACCCGGTATATTCGCAGCTGGTTCGTGTCCGATCGCCGGTTCGACGGCACGCTGACCTTCTCGTTCTGACACGGACATGGCGGACCGGAAGAAGATCGTGATCGTGGGTGGGGGCACGGCGGGCTGGCTGACCGCCTGCTACCTGGCCCGCACCCTGATGACCGCTTCCCCGCAGGGCGTGGCGATCACGCTGGTGGAATCGGCGGACATCGGCATTCTGGGCGTGGGCGAGGGTACCTTTCCCACGATCAGGAAGACGCTGCGCCGCATCGGCATCGACGAGGCCGAACTCGTCCGCCGCTGTGGCGCGACGTTCAAGCAGGGCGCGAAATTCGCGCACTGGCGCCACACCCCCGGCGTCGATCGGCAGCCCGACCACTATCTGCATTCCTTTCAGGTCGCGAACGCACCGGGCGGCCTCGATCTGCTTCCCTATTGGCTGCTCGGTATGGAAGGTGATCGGAATTGGGATGAGGTCAACACCCCGCAGAAGCGCGTGGCCGATGCCGGGCGTGCGCCGAAGCTGGCCAGCCACGACGATTATGTCGGGCCGCTCAACTACGCCTTTCACTTCGACGCGGTGGCACTGGCGGACCTGCTGCGCGACACCGGCGTGTCGCTGGGCGTGGAACGGCTGGTGGATACCGTCCAGGACGTTCAATTGGCGGCGGATGGATCGATTGCGGGTCTGGCAACGGAGGCCAATGGAACGTTGGTCGCCGACCTCTATGTCGATTGCACCGGATTCCGGGCCGCGCTGATCGGCAAGGCGCTGGGCGTGCCGTACAAATCCTGCCGCGACGTGCTGTTCTGCGACAGCGCGCTGGCGATCCAATTGCCCTATGCGCGGCCCGACAGCCCGATCGCGTCCTACACCATTTCCACCGCGCAGGAGGCGGGATGGACGTGGGACATCGGCCTGGAGACACGACGCGGCATCGGCCATGTCTATTCGTCCGCGCATAGCGGCGACGATCGCGCCGAGGCGGTGCTGCGCGCCTATTGCGGCAAGAGCGCCGACGGTTTGGAGGTGCGAAAATTCCGGTTCGAGGCGGGGTATCGCGAAACCAACTGGGTCAAGAACTGCGTCGCGATCGGCCTGTCGAGCGGCTTCTTCGAGCCGTTGGAGGCGACCGGGATCGTCTTTGCCGAAGTCGCCGCGGTGAAACTGGCCACCCTGTTCCCATGGGGCGGCGATCATGCGGCATCGGCGCGGCAGTTCAACGCGATGATGCTGAAGCGGTATGAGCGCGCGCGCGATTTCATCAAGATGCATTACAATATCAGCGAACGGCGCGATTCCGATTTCTGGCGCGACAATATCGATCCGGCGACGACACCGGATTCGCTGCATGAACTGCTGGACCGTTGGCGGCACCGTCCGCCGGACCCGATCGATATCGATCCCAACGTCGACATCTTTGCCGAAGCAAGCTGGCACTATGTGCTGTACGGCATGGGATATCGCACGGACCTGCGCGCGCAGGCGGGAACGTACCGTTATCATGACGAGGCGCGTGCCGCATTCGCAGAGGTGCAGCGCCAGGCGGATTATGCCTGTCGCACCCTGCCGACCAATCGCGAGCTGGTGAATTGCGCGCATCGCGGCGCGTTCGGCCCACGGGCGTGAGCGACGATGCCGAGCGAGGCCCGATCAAGCGGGTCGTGATCGTCGGGGGTGGCACGGCGGGCTGGATGACGGCCGCGGCCATGGCGCGGCTGTGCGCTGGCGGGGTGGCCGTGACCCTGATCGAATCCGATGAGATCGGCACGGTCGGCGTGGGGGAGGCGACGATCCCGACCCTGCGCACCTTCAACGCGATGCTGGGGATCGACGAGGATGATTTCCTTCGCGCGACACAGGGCACGTTCAAGCTGGGCATCGAGTTCGTCGGCTGGGGCGAGATCGGGGAGCGCTACCTTCATCCGTTCGGCACCTATGGCCGAGAGTCGCAGGCGATCCGCTTTCACCAGTTCTGGCTGGCCTTGCGGCAGGATCGGAGGTTCGCGAAGGAGGCCGGGCGGCTGGACGATTACAATATCACCGCCAGTGCCGCGCATCTCGGCCGGTTCGCGCGACCGGCCGGCGACCCGACGACGGTGCTGTCGACGCTTGGCTATGCGTTCCACCTGGATGCGGGCCTGTATGCCCGGTACCTGCGCCGTCACGCCGAGGACCGCGGGATCAGGCGGGTCGAAGGGTGTATCGTCGACGTACAGCGCGGCGCGCGCGCGGACATGATCGCTGCGGTGACGTTGAAGGACGGGCGCGTGATCGACGGCGACCTGTTCATCGACTGTTCGGGGTTCCGCGGGCTGCTGATCGAGGACTGCCTGAAGACCGGCTATGAGGATTGGAGCCGCTGGTTGCCGTGCGACCGGGCGGTGGCCGTGCCCTGCCGCAGTGTCGAGCCACCCCGGCCCTATACCCGCGCGACGGCGGACGCGGCGGGCTGGCGTTGGCGGATCCCGCTGCAGCACCGCGTCGGCAACGGCTATGTCTATGCCAGTGCGCATATCGACGACGCCGAGGCCGAACGAACCCTGATCGCCGGGCTGGACGGCGAACCGCTGGCGGCGCCGCGGCGGCTGTCCTTCACGGCCGGTCGTCGCCGCCGCGCATGGGTCGGCAATGTCGTCGCCATCGGACTGGCGGGTGGTTTCATCGAGCCGCTGGAGTCGACCAGCATCCACCTGATCCAGACCGGAATCGCGCGCCTGCTCGCGCTGTTCCCCGACCGGGATTTCGCGCAACCCGAGACGGATCAGTATAACCGCATGACCGCGCTGGAATATGAGCAGGTGCGTGACTTCATCATTCTCCATTACAAGGCGACAGCGCGCGACGACACGCCGTTCTGGCGCCGGTGCCGCGCGATGGAGATCCCCGACACGCTCGCGGCGAAGATCGCGCTGTTCCGATCGTCCGGGCGCGTGTTCCGACAGGACGATGATCTGTTCACGCTCGACAGCTGGGTCGCGGTGATGCTGGGTCAGAACATCATGCCGGACGGCCATGATCCGTTGGTCGATGCGCTGCCGATCGAGGGCACGCGGCGCTTCCTGGCGCACCTGCGCGATATCGTCGGCCGGACCGCGGCGGCGATGCCGCGTCATGCGGATTTCATCGCCCATCATTGCCGGTCCGCATGGCCATAGACGATCTGGTCGGTCCCGCGCCCAGAATCGGAGGCGCAGGCTCACTTGTCCGCTTTGCCGCTAAGCGCCGTCCACGATGGTGCGCGCGCCGAGCGCCGCCAGTGTTCGGCGGTAGTGATCGTGCGAGACAGCATGTCTGCAAAAAACGCTACTTTGGTCTTGTCAGAGAGATGGCGTCCACAGCAGGCCAGACTGATCAACATCAAAAACTGTTGATCCAGAGCAACATATCTGGCCATCAGGCCGATCGTGCAGCAGCGCTATGGCGCTTTTGGTATTGCTTCGGGCTGTTGTTGCGGCATCATGCGCGTTCGGCGGCTGATCCACGATCGCGATGTGCGGTCCGGAGCGGAAGCCGGAACAGTGTCGTAAGCGTAACCCAATCAGGGGCGCCCGTGTAGCAGGGGGATTCCATGACAGGTCAGATGGCCAAGTTGTTGACGACAGGCGCAATCCTGTTCAGCGCGGGTGCGGCATCCGCGCAGGATGGTGCGGCGCGGACGGTGGCGGACGCCGCGGTCCAGGCGGAAGCGGACAAGGCGCAGGCCGGCGTGGTCGATGCCGCCGATCCTGCGCGTGACGCGGGCGACGCCGTGATCGTCACCGGTACCAGGATCCAGCGTCCGAACACGACATCGGCCGCACCGGTGACGTCCGTCCTGGCCAGCGATATTCGTGCGCAGGCGGCGGTGAACGTGGAGGAAGTGCTCAACCGCCTGCCGCAGGTCGCGCCGGACAGTCAGCAGAATTATGCCGATTCCGATGGGCGCCAGCGGATCAAGCTGCGCAACCTGGGTTTTGAGCGGACGCTGGTCCTGATCGACGGGCAGCGCATCGGTACCCAGAACGGGCAGGACGTCAACATCATCCCGACCTCGTTGCTGGAACGGGTGGACGTGCTGTCGGGTGGTGCATCGTCCGTCTACGGGTCGGACGCGGTCGCAGGGGTCGTCAACTTCATCCTGAAAAAGGATTTCGAGGGGATCGAACTCAACAGCAACTATAATTTCTACACGCACGACAACCGCGCCGGTGTCGTGACGCCGGTTGCGCGCGCGTCGGCTTTTCCCACGGTCGGCGGCACCAGCAAGGATGGCGGCCGCGTCGATGTGACGCTGACCGTCGGAAAGCGGTTGTTCGACGACGCGCTACGGGTATCGGGTTTCGTCAATTATCGTCATTCGGACGTCATTCCCTATGGTAGCCGTGAAAATGGTGCCTGCTACCTGTTGCAGACCGTAAAGGACGGGCCGCTCACCTGTCAGTTGTCGACCTATTCGCCCAGCGGGTACATCCAGCCCGGCAGCGGCGCGAGCAGCGGACAGCAGCTGGTGAACAATCCGGACGGATCCCGCACCTTCGTTCCCTATGGCGTCGGCGTCGGCAATGCGGCCAATCCGTTCGACGGATATTCCTATCAGCGCCAGAGCGAGCGGATCAACGCAGGCGGTTTCGTGACGTTGAAGCTGGCCGATGCGGCCGAACTCTATGGATCGGGCATCTGGTTCCGCGACAAGTCCTTCAACCGGTTCCCGCCGCGCGTGCTGGCGTTCAGCGCCTATGGCGGCACGCCGTATCAGGTGAATTGCAACAACCCGTTCCTGTCGGGATCCCAGGCAACAACGCTCTGCGGTGCGCAGGCCGGCACCGGCGCCACGGTGCCGATCGACGTGCGCTATCGGTTCGAGGGCCTGCCGCAGGTTCTCGATACGTATATCAACAGCGGTACGCGCGCGACCGCGGGCATCCGTGGCGACTTTGCCGACGCGTGGCATTATGATGTGGGCGGCGTTTATGCGCACAATCGCCAGGACATCACGTTCGGTAACTTTCCGGATTTCGATCGCGTCAACCGTTCGCTGAACGTCGTGACCGTAAACGGGGTGCCGACTTGTTCCGCGACGGTGTCCGGCGTCGATCCGGCGTGCGTACCGTTCGATGCGTTCCGCGCGGGCAATGCCGATCCGGCGCTGGCCAATTATCTGTTCGCGGCGCGCAGCGGCACGACGACCGGCGTCGGGACGCTGTACGACGCGACCGCGAACCTGACCGGCGATCTGGGCACATATGGGATCACCAGTCCGTTGGCCGAACAGGGCGTGGCGATCGCGGTCGGCGCTGAATATCGCGTCGATACCTATCGGAGTTTCGCCGACGCGACGTACCGCGAACAGAATGGCGGCAGTGATTACAAGCTGCGCCAGAGTGTGCGCGAAGCCAATGTGGAGGTTCAGGTTCCGCTGATCGAAAAGCAGAGCTGGACGCACCTGCTGCAACTGAACGCCGGTCTGCGGGTATCCCGGTACAACACCAATCCCCAGACGTTCACGACATGGAAGCTGGAGGGCGTGTTCGCGCCGATCGAGGACATCACGTTCCGGGGATCCTACAACAAGGCGCAACGTGCGCCGACCGTCATCGAAATCCGCCAGGCGACGCAAAATGATTTCGGCACGCAGGGCGGGCTGCAGAATGATTTCTGCGCACCGGTCCCGCGCCAGATCGCCGACCCGAACAATCCGGGCCAGGTCATCACGACCACGGCCCCGCTGGCATCGCGAGAGGTTTGTGCCGCCACCGGCCTTGCGGACGCGCTGTATGGAAGCCCGACGCTGCTCTGTCCGGACAATGCCTGTACGGTCCGCACCGGCGGTTTCACGGTCGATCCCGAAACGGCTTATACCAAGACGATCGGCATCATCCTGAAACCGCGGTTCGTCCCGCGGCTGGTGTTTTCGGTGGATCGGTTCCTGATCGATCTGAAGGATTCGATCGGATATAACGACTATAGCTACTACCAGAATGGCTGCCTTTCGAGCGGTCTTCCCTATTTCTGTTCGCTGATCGTCCGCAATCCGGACGGGACGCTGTACAGCCCGCCGGCATCCAACCCGACGACCGGATTCATCGGGCAGGGAACGTCCAATGCGTACAAGACCAAGGCGCATGGCTGGGATTTCCAGGGCCAATATACGCTGCGGACCGAGCGCTACGGCATCGTTGACTGGTCGTTCAACGGAACGCTGACCACCTTGGCGGGCGGGCAGGACTCACCGATCCTGCCGAAGCGGAACTGCGTCGGATATTATGGCAATGGCTGCGGCCAGCTGATCCCGAAATGGGCGCATACCCTGCGCACGACCTATACTTTGCCGGGCGGTGCGTTCGGCGTATCGCTGAATTGGCGGCATACCGGAAAGCTGACCAACGCATCGAATTCGGGTGATCCGGCGCTGGGCTATACGGCAGACGGCGTGCGCACGACCTTTGCAGGGATTTCGGCACAGGATTATTTCGACCTTGCGTTCAACTTCTCGGTCGGCAAGCAGTTCGGCTTCCGGATCGCGGCCAACAATCTGCTCGACAAGACGGCGCCGGTGATCCCCAATTCCTATGACATCAGCCTGTCGCGCAACAACACCATTCCACAGCGTTACGACACGCTGGGCCGTAACATCGCGGTGGGCGCGACGGTGCGGTTCTGATGCCGGTAAACAGGAGCCTGCTGCCATGACCGACCGGCGATCGATGCTCACGCGCATGGCGGCGATCGCCGGCAGCATGCCGTTTGCGGGGATGGCTCGCGGGGCGGCGGGCGGCAGCGCGGGCGGTACGATGATCCTGTCCACCTGGGATTTCGGCGCGGCGGCCAATGCGGCCGCCTTTGCCAGGATGCAGGCGGGCGGATCGTTGATCGACGCGGTCGAAGCGGGCGCGATGGTGCCGGAGGCCGATCCCGACAACCATTCGGTCGGCTATGGCGGCTATCCCGACCGGGACGGGCACGTCACGCTGGATGCTGTCATCATGGACGATGCCGGCGGCGTCGGCGCGGTCGCGGCACTGGAGGATACGGTGCATGCGATTTCGGTGGCGCGACGGGTGATGGAGACGACCCCGCACACCATGCTGGTGGGTGAAGGCGCTACCCGCTTCGCCCGCGCCGCAGGCTTTCCGTACCGCAACCTGCTGACGCCACCAGCCGAAAAGGCGTGGCGCGACTGGTTGCTGACCAGTCGATACCGTCCGGAAGCCAATGTCGAGAACCGGCTGCAGCATACGCCCGGCGGGGCGTTGGACCATGACACCATCGGCATCATCGCGCGCAATGCGGCCGGACGGCTGGCGGGAGCGTGCACCACGTCGGGCATGGCGTTCAAGATGCGCGGTCGGGTCGGGGATTCGCCGCAGGTCGGGTCCGGGCTGTTCATCGAGGCCGGCGTCGGGGCGGCGACATCGACCGGGCTGGGCGAGGAGGTGACCCGCGTCTGCGGCACGGCGCGCGTTGTGGCGTCGATGCGGGCCGGTGCATCGCCGCAGCAGGCGTGCGAGGACGTCGTCCGGCATATCGCGACGCTGCGCAAGGATGCGATCCGCGGCATCCAGGTTGGATTTCTGGCAATCGATCCCAAGGGCCGGATCGGCGCGTTCTGCCTGCTGCCGGGCTTTACCTATGCAGCGACGGACGACCAGGGCCGAACCACCGTCACGAAGGCGCGGTCGCTGTTCCTGCAATAATCCGGAATCGCCGGCGCCGGCCGTCCGAATTGCAGCGCCGGCAATCGGTAGCGGCCGCATGTGGCAGGATCATCGATGGACCGGCCGTGACAGAAGCGGCACCGCGCCATTGCCAGGCGCGGCGGGAGCGGCGATGGTTGTGGCCGAACCGGGGGAAACAGGAGCGTCATGGCGGTCAGGAGCATCTTGAACGGGAGCGACCCGCTCGTCCGCCCGGCGCTGTGCGAGCGCGGCGCGCGGCTGGGCGTCAGCCTGTCGGGCACCAATCTGGAACGGGCGGGGGATTATAACCAGCGCACGGTGTTGCAGGCGATCCGGGTCAGTGGGGAGATCAGCCGATCCGGGCTGGCCGCGATCACCGGACTGACCGCACCCACCATCGCCAACATCACCCGCCGCCTGCTGGACGCGGGGCTGATCAGCGATGCCGGACGGCGCCAGGGTGCGCGCGGGCAGCCGGCGTCACAACTGGTGATCAACCCTTCCGGTGCCTGCGCGATCGGGATCAACATCGATCGCGATCATATCACGATCGTGTCGCTGGACCTGGGCGGTACGGTGCTGACCCGCGCCACGTGCGAGGTGGCGTTCGCCATGCCCGACATGGTCGCGGCATGGCTGGCGGAGGAGGTCGCGCGGATCCGCGCATCCGGGCTGGTGGACGAGAACCGCATCCTGGGCGTGGGCGTGGCCATGCCCGACGATATCGGCCGGGTGGCGCTGCCCCACCGGCCACCGGGCTATGGCGTTTGGAACGATATCGATCTGCGCGGGCTGCTGGCCGGCGTGCTGCCATGGCCGATGCATATCGACAATGACGCGGCGGCGGCGGCGATCGGCGAGGCGCAGTTCGGGTCCGGCCTGTCGATGCCGAGCTTCTTCTACATTCTGGTCAGTGCCGGCCTGGGCGGCGGACTGGTGATCGATGGAAGCTATTTCCGCGGCGCGGGCGGGCGCAGCGGGGAAATCGGGTTCATGCCGGATATGACCCGGCGTGGGGCCGGGCGGGCGGTGCAGGAAACCGTTTCGCTGTCGGCGCTTTACGAACGGCTGGAGGCGGCCGGCTGTGCGGTGACAGGAGTCGAGGGACTGACCGCCGACGATCCCGTGCTGGCGGAGGTCGTGCGCGGATGGACCGAGGATGCGGCGCAATCGCTGATAGAGCCGCTGATCGCGGTCAATTGTCTGGTCGATCCGGCGGTGGTCCTGATCGGCGGGCGATTGCCGACGACGCTGACGGAGGCGTTGGTCCACCGGTTGAACGGCATGCTGGACGCCGCCGCGTTGCCGGGGATCGCACGCGTGCGCCGCGCGACGATGGCGGACGATGCACCGGCGGTGGGCGCGGCGATCCTGCCGTTCCTGCACCATGTCCTGCCGTCCGACGCAATCCTGATGCAGGCCCGCCGATCCTGACCGCCGGAAGGTCGGCGCCAAGGCACCCGGACGTGGCCGATCAGGGGGCTTCGCGCAAGCCGCAGGGGGTCGCGCGCAGGTCGTTGCCGGGCTGCGGACCGCCATTGACGAAGCCGAGATAGCTCTTCGTGGTCAGGTCATAGCGCTTCCAGGCGGGTAGACCCGCACCATTGGGATCGCCGGTCCGGGCGAAGTTCAGCCAATAGGCCTGCATTGGCGGTGCGCCGGGTTCCAGCTCGGTCGATCCTTGCAGGACGTAGCGAATTTCGCTGCCGTGTGTGACGGGCTTCGCATCCGGCGCGCTATAGTCGAACTGATAATGCCAGACCGGCTGACCCGCGCGGGTGCGCGCCGCGGCGATCACGGTGGTGGGACAGCGGAAGGTGATATCGTTCGACAGGATCAGGTCGAGATCGCCCAGGCGTGGATCGGCCACCGGGATCCCGTCCAGTCCATAGGCACGGCGCGCCGCCGGAACCGACGCGGCGGGAAATGCCTCCGTGATCGCGGTGCCGGCGCGGGCGACGCCGCCGTGCAGTGTCAGTTCGCGCGCGTTGCTGCCGACGATCAGCGGCGCCGGGTTGCCGCCCTTCGCCAGCGTCGCGGCCGGCGTTTCGGTGAGGACCCGACCATCGACGATCGCCTGCAACCAGATGAAACTCTTGTCAGCCAGGCCGGGTACCGCGACGCCCTCGGTCGCGGCCAGCAGCTGCGCGACCGGCAGATTGCGGAGCGCGGCTGCCGTTTGCGGGATGCCGGCCTTGGCGATGATCATCGTTCCGAGCGCCTCATTGTCCGCCAGGCTGCGCGGTGGCAGGCCGAAGCCGGGGGTGCCGCTTTCCTCGATCGCCTTGTGGAACAGCCCGCGCGAACCGGGACTGAGCAGGTGCAGGCCGATATCCATCGCGCCAGCGCTTTCCCCGAACAGCGTGACGTTGCCGGGATCGCCGCCGAACCGTGCGATGTTGGCCTGAACCCAGCGCAGCGCCGCCTGCTGATCCATCAGCCCGTAATTGCCGGACGTGCCGCCCGCCTCGTGGCTGAGCGCGGGGTGGGAGAGGAAGCCGAGCGCGCCCAGCCGGTACTGGATGCTGACCAGGACGACCCCCTGCCGCGTGATCCGCGACTGGATCGTACCCGCGCCGCCGCCGGCATAATTGCTGCCACCGTGGATCCAGACCATGACCGGCATCGGCCGGGCGGGCGCCGGATCGGGTGTCGCGACCTCCAGATACAGGCAATCCTCGCTCGCGAAGCCGGCGGCCTGACGGTTCCAACCGTGATCGACCTGGGGACAGGACGGTGCCGACCGCGTCGCGTCGCGCGGCGTCTTCCAGCGGGCGACCGGTTGCGGCGGTTTCCAGCGCAGTGCGCCGGTGGGCGGTGCGGCATAGGGAATGCCGCGGAACAGGTGACGGCCATCCTCCGTCACCTCGCCACGCACCGACCCTTGTCCGGTTGGCACGACCGAGGATGCAAGCGCGAGCGCGGCCAGGATCATCGCGCGATCACGGCCCGCGTCGGAGCGGGTTTGGCGAGGGCTGCCTTGAACGCGCGTTCCGCGACGGGCGCCATGACCGCATAGCCGGCGACGGTCGGGTGGACATGATCCGACGACAACCCTTCGCGCATGCCGAGCCCATCACCCTTCAGCGCGGTCCAGTAATCGGCATAGGTCGATCCGGTTGCCGCTGCATAGGCCCGCAGCCAGCCATTCATCGCCACGATCTTGTCCGCGGTTTGCAGGCCGGGGCGCCAGGGAAACTGGTCGGCCGGCGGGATCGAGGCAAGGATGACGCGGATCCCGTTCGCCTGCGCCAGTTCGGTCATCGCGCGGATATTCGCCCTGGTCTCGTACGGCGTCATCGGGCCGGTGTTGAAGGCGATGTCGTTGGTACCGGCCATGATCTGAACGACGGCCGGCTTCAGCGCGATCACGTCGGCGGGAAAGCGGACCAGCATCTGCGGCGTGGTCTGTCCCCCGATCCCGCGCCCGATCCGACCGGGAGTGAAGAAGCCGGGCACCATGTCGTACCAGCCCTGCGTGATCGAATCGCCCAGCAGCACGATTCGCGGCTGTCCCTTCACCGGCGGGGGCAGCGTGGCATTGGCGGCCTTGTAGCGGCCGAGCCAGGCCCAGTCGGTATGCAGCCGTTCCTCCCCCTCCTTCGCCCATTGCGCGCGCTGTTCGGGGGTCGGTTCGGCGGCGCGGACCGACACGGTCGCGGCCAGCGCCAGCGTGCAGAGCAGGAGAGGGGCGCGCTTCATCGGTGGGGCTCCAGCATGCGGGCGTGCATGTCTTCCAGACGGACGCCCTTGGTTTCGGGAAAGAACAGCGACACGACGATCACCTGAACCGCCATCATCGCGGCGAAGAACAGGAAGGGCGCGCCCGGCGACCAGGCCGATATCGCGGGAAAGGCGCTCGCCACCAGCGCGTTCAGCAGCCAGTGCGTACTGGCACCCAGGCCGCTGCCGCGCGCGCGAACCGATGTAGGGAAAATCTCGCTGAGATAGACCCAGATCACGGCGCCCTGGCTGGGTGCGAAGAAGGCGATGAAGCCGATCAGGGCCGGCAGCATCAGGCCCCGCGGCAGCAGGTGGAACAGCACCGCCGCCGCCGCCGCGAGACAGAAGGTCATTCCGGCCGCACCCGCGACCAGCAATGTCTTGCGCCCGATCCGGTCGATCAGCAGCATGCCGACGAAGGTGAAGATCAGGTTGGCGGTGCCGATCATGACTGCCTGCACATCCGGCGACAGGCTGCCGGCGTCGGCGAAGATATCGTTCAGATAATAGAGGATCGCGTTGATCCCGGCGAGCTGGTTGAACGCCGCCAGCGCGACGGCGAGCAGGATCGGCCGGCGATGTTTCGACCAGGACAGGCGTTCGTCGCGCGGGGCGGTGGCGATATCGGCCCGGATCGCCGCCATCTCCGCCGTGGCGGCGGCATTATCCATGCCGATCCGGGACAGGCTGTCGCGGGCCGCGGCTTCATCCCCCCGGATCGCCAGCCAGCGCGGGCTGTTGGGAATGCGGTACAGCAGCAGGCAGAACAGCAACGCCGGCAGCGCGGTCACGCCCAGTTTCCAGCGCCAGGCGACCATACCCAGATCGAACAGCCCGACGACGGCGTTGGAGAGATACGCGACCAGGATGCCCAGCACGATGTTGAACTGGAACAACCCGACCAGCAGACCGCGTCGCCGCGGCGGCGCAATTTCCGAGATATAGACGGGCGCCAGCACCGACGAGCCGCCGATGGCCAGCCCGCAGACGAACCGGAACAGGACGAACATGGTCCAGGTGCCCGCCAAAGCGGTGCCGATGCCGGCCAGCAGATAGAAGAAAGCGAGCACGCGGAGGGAATCGCGGCTTCCATAACGGTCGCCCGGTTTGCCGGCGAACAATGCGCCGACCAACGTTCCCCACAGCGCCGCGGATACGGTGATGCCCAGCCATTCCGGGCTGAGCGCGAACCGGCTGGTGAGATCGCCCGTCACGCCGGCAATGACCGCGGTGTCGAACCCGAACAGCAACCCGGCCAGCGCCGCGGTGGCGATGCTTTCGCCCAGCACCGACCGCCGGGGCGTCACCGCGTCGGCACCAGCCGGATCGCGCCGCCGCCCGACCCGGATAGCGTCAACCGCATGCTGTCGCCGGCCATCACCGACCTGCTGGTGGTGACGACATCGGTGGGCGTGGCGCCGTCCTGCCACGCGGTGGCGGTGAAACGCCCCTTGCCCAGGAAAGCCAACGGGACATCCACCGTGCGGGGGGCTTCGTTGGTCATCGCGCCGACATACCAGTCCCTGCCCGATCGCCGTGCCACGACAATCTGTTCCGCGATCGTGCCCGACAGGACGCGGGTCTCGTCCCACGTGGCGGGGACGGCACGGATGAAGTCCATGCCCTTCGCGTCGGCATAATTATCCGGGCTGTCCGATACGCCCATGAACGGACTGTCGAATACGACATACATGGCCAGCGCCTGACCGCGCGTCGTTTGTACCATCGGCGTCTGCGGTTCGATCCGGAAGGTGGACGGCGTCGCATTGCGGAATCCGCCGGGGGTGTAGTCATACGGCCCGGCCAGCCCGCGCGTGAACGGCAGCGTGAGATTGTGGCGCGCGGTGATCCGCCGCGTCCACTTGTTATATTCCGCGCCCATCACGCCTTCCTGCGTCAGATAGTGCGGCCAGGTGCGGATCGCGCCGGTCGGGTGATAGGCGCCGTGCAGATCGAGCATCAGGTGATTGTCGGCGGTCGCCTTCAGGATACGCTGATAATAGTCCACCATCTGCTGATCGTCGCGGTCCATGAAATCGACCTTGATCCCCTTGATCCCCAGCTTGCGATAGAGCGGCAGCGCCTGATCCATATTGCGGTCGAGCATCTGCCAATTGACCCACACCCACAACCCGACTTTGCGATTCGCCGCATATTTGACGAGGCCGGGCAGGTCGAGTTCGGGGATCCACCGGAGATTGTCCGCGCCCGGCAGCACCGCGCCGCCACCGCCGCTGTTCACATACCAGCCATCGTCGATCAGCATGTAGGGCAGCCCGTTGGCGGCCGCGAAATCGATATAGGCCCTGATAGTGGCGGTGTTCATGCCCGCGCCGCCGGGCATCGCCTTCAGCGTCGGCCCGTTCCACCAGTCCCAGGCGGTCTTGCCGGGCTTTACCCAGGAAAAGTCGGCGGTGGGCGCGGGATTCAGGCTGGTGAGAATGGTGGATTCGATCAGCCGCCCGGGCGTGTCGCCCAGCATGACGACGCGCCACGGCGTGATCAGATCGCGGTTGCGAAGATCGGCCTTCACCGCGACCTTCGGATCATCGATGCGCGGCGACAAGCGGGTCTGGAAGCCCAGTGCGCCGGTTTCGCGGCCGATCAGATAGGATCCCGCATAGTCCTTCAGATTGGCTTCGGTGATCGCGAAACTGGTGTCGCCGGCACCGGTGCGGCAGGTGACCGGTGTTTCGAACAGGTTGTGGACGCGGACCTGCGACGCCTTCACCGGATCATATTCGCCTTCATGGCTGGTATCGAAGCGCCCCAGATTGAGGCCCCAGCATTGATAATCGGCGGGAAAGGCAAATTCGGTGAGTTCACCGGCCAGCCGGAGATCGGCGAAAGCCGGCTGGCGCGGGAGCGTGTAGCGGAAGGCGGCACCGTCATCATAGGCGCGGAACACGATGTCGAGCCGACGGTGCGCGGCGCCCGTTTCCGCAAGGCTGAGCGTCAGTTCGTTATAATGATCGCGCGCGGTGGAGGTCTTGCCCGCGATCAGCCGATACCGCCGATCGGCCCCGGCACGCTTCGTACCCGTCACCGCCATGTCCGGCCCGAGCTTGGTATAGCGTTCGAAAGCGAGGCCGAGCGGGGACGGCGCGATCACCGTCCGCCCGCGGAACGCAACGCTGTACACCGGGCCGCGGGTCGCGTGATCCTGGCCGATCATGATGTCGACCGCCTGGTCGGGCGACCGCAGATGGATATCATCCGCCAGCGCCGGGGCCGCGGTGGCGAGCAGTGCAAGTGCGAGCAGGGATTTCATCGGGAGCGCTCCGCTTCAACGAACGACGACGCGGGAAGGCTTCACGTTCCAGCCGCGCAGCGTGACAGTGGTCCGGCCCTTTGCCGCGGCCTGGGGATAGCGGATCTCGATCTTCCGACGTTCGCCGGGCAGCAACGAGACATAGTTGTCGGAGAAATAGGCCGGCAAAACCTGCGACCCGTCGGCATTCATCACCGTCAGCTTGGTGGCGAGCGCCGCGACCGCACCGCCATTGGCCAGATCGATGGTGGTCGCCACTTCGTCGCCGTCGCGGCGACTGCTGGCGCGGGCGGTGACCGGCACCTGCGCCATCCGGGTCATGCCCTGGTACGCGGCATCATCCGCGCCCTGCCAATAGACATTCTGCGACAGGATCTTTCCGGTGGCATCGGTCACGTCGAGTGCGACCAGCACCATGCCCTGTGTCAGATGGGGCGCCAGATCGAGCGTGAAGGCGTCCGCGACCAGGCCGGCGCCGGCCGCTACGGTGGCACGCCGTTCGGCCAGGATGCGATTGTCGAGCCCGGTGACCTTCGCATACACCGTGGCACCGATCAGAGCGGGGCCGTTGTTCACCAGCACGACCTTGTAATCGGGCTGGTTCAGCTGAACATGAACGCGTTCGGACGCTTTCTTGGTGCCGTAAAAGGCGGCGTGGGTGTCATAGTCGGACGAGAAGATCTGCCACGCCGATGATGGCCAGGCGGGCTGGGTCATCCAGAGCATGCGCGCGCTGTTGGTGCGCCACAGGCCGGCGTTGAAGCCTTCGAAGATGGCGCGATAGGAGTCATACTCCATCATCTGCGCCTTGCGTTCGAAATCCGGGAGGCTGGTGCCCGCGCCATAGCGGGTGGCGAGCGCGTCCATATAGGATTTGACCGCGCCGTTCCCGGTCTGGTGCCAGTCATGATAGGCCCAGGCATCGCTGATCGGCCAGAGATCCGCCTTCGGCATGGCGCGCGTCCACGCCTCCAGCGTCGGAAAGCTGGGCGTGCCGAGTTCGACCGAGAAGCCCTTGGCATGTTCGGTGAAATAGGTGGATTCCGGCCGCCAGTTATACGGTCCGCTATTCTGCAGGTTCACGCGGTTGGACGATCCCATGTAGAGCCGTGTGCCGTCGTAGCGGTTGATGATCGTCTGCAGCGCTTCGTTCAGGATCGGTTGCGGCACGCCTTCGTTGCGGCCGAACCACACGACGATCGAGGGATGGTTGCGGAACCGCTTGACCACATCCTCCGCATTGGCGGTGAACAGCGGGACATCCTGCGTCTCGATATTATAATCCTGCGTCGATTCCCAGAAATCGTTCAGGATCATCAGGCCATGTTCGTCGGCCAGATCGTAGAACGTCTCCTCCGTATTCTGACCGACCCAGTTGCGGATGATGTTGAGGTTCGCATCCTGGTGCAACCGGAAGAAGGGCAGGAGGCGTTCGCGCTCCGTCCGCTTCATGAAGTCGTCCATGCCGATGTTGCCGCCGCGCGCCGCGATCCGGACGCCGTTGACCTTGATCAGCAGGTAGGGCGCGAGATCGGCATCGCCCGCGATCGGGGTGACCGCCGGCGAGGTTTCGGCACCCGGCACCAGCGAGGCGGCCCAGCCATTGGCGGTCTTGCGAATGCCCTGGTGCGTTCCGTCGACCACCTGCTGCCCCAGCGACCGTGCCTTCGACAGGTCGATCCCGACCCGGCGGAGCGCATCGTTTCGGTCCATCAGCGAGATTTCATAGGTCACCTGGCGCATGCCGAACCGCAGCGTTTTGGTGTCCGACACCGCGCCGCCGGCGGAGGTGGTCAGCGCCAGATCGTGCAGCGCCGGTGCGCCGTAGCCGTTCGGCCACCAGAGCCGGGGATTGCGGACGGCCAGTGCCGGAAACTCGGCGGGAGTCAGCATGACGTCCACCGTTCCGCCGGGTGCCAGCGCAACCGATTTGGTCACCGTGATGTCGTCGAACCGGGCGGTGACGGTAGCCGTCGTCGCCTGATCCGTCAGGTTGCGCACCGGGATCGTAATCTCGACATTGGCGACGCTGTTGTCGGGGTTCGGCAATGTCGTCACGACCTGGGCATCGCCCAGCGCAAGCGCGCCGGTCGCGATCAGATCGACCCCCTGCCACAGCCCGGTGTTGCGATCGCGGACCGACGGGATCCAGTCCCAGCCTTCCGACGCGACGAAGGTCGGGCCGTCCAGCATCTGCATTCCGCCGTTTTCGCCGACGCCGGATGTCAGCGACTCCTCATGCGCGATACCCGGATGCGGTGGGGGCGAGACCTTGACCGCAATGGCATTGCGGCCCGCGACCAGTTTGCCGGTGACGTCGAACTGACCGCGGATGAAGGCGCCCTTCATCGCGCCCAGCCGCCGTCCGTTCAGCCAGATTTCAGCGGCATAGTTCACGCCCTTGAAATTGAGCGCGAGATGCTTGCCGGCCGCGGTGGCGGGCACGTCGATCTCGGTCCGGTACCAGTAATCCTGCGTGTTGAGGCTTTCCGG
Source organism: Sphingomonas sp. (assembly GCF_036387535.1). Classification (GTDB taxonomy): domain Bacteria; phylum Pseudomonadota; class Alphaproteobacteria; order Sphingomonadales; family Sphingomonadaceae; genus Sphingomonas_R. The sequence continues at coordinate 15,638 of NZ_DASVTO010000036.1, read as the reverse complement.
GATCGACAGATTGTTGAGGCCGAACGCGGGATCGGCGTAGACGCCGCGATCCACCAGCGTGGTGAGCACGGTGCCGGGCACGGTCGCGACATACCATGCTTTGGCATCATAGCCGGGCCGCGACAGCGCGGCGCCGTCGGCCTGGACCTTCGGCGCCTCCGCCAGTCGCCAACCCGCGACGGTCCAGAGGCCCGGTGCCCGCTGCGCCAGCGCCGGTCCGCGGGGTTCGGGCCTGGCGACCGGCTTCGAATAGGGTGCGCGGCTTTGCGGGCGGGTCCAGGCATCCTGCGGCGTCACCTGCCCGGCCATCTGACGAACCTGCACGGGCCAGTCGGGGCTGGTCCGTTCGAACGCCGTGGTGGCCGCGTCCGGCCTTGGCACATCCCGCAGCGCGGCGGGGCTGAGCGCGGTGGGTGCCTGCTGGAAATCGGCGATGCGGCCGGCGAACACCGGTGCACCGGGTGATTGCGGCCCGATCTGCGCGATGGCCGGGACGGGATCGCCCGCGACCTTTCCGCGCGCGACCTCCGCACCATCCAGATAGAGCCGGACGCTATCCCCGTCGGCGACGGCGGCGATGTGGCGCCAGCGGCCCGGTGCCAGCCGCATGCGGGCGGCGACGGTGCCGGCGGGCGTCACCAGCGCGGGCGCGCCATCGACCAGCGCCAGATAGCGCCCGGTCGTGCCGTCGCCGAAACCCGCAATCCGGGCGGTTCCGGTCGGGATGGTGCGGGGTTCCACCCATGCCTGCATCGTCCAGGCGGCGGTAGCGGGCAACATCGCACCGTCGGGTCCGACAGGCTTGGCCAAGGGCGCGCCGCCGGCCGCGATGTCGGCATTATAGGGGCCGAACATGCCGGGTGCCTGCGCCAATGCGCCAGTGGCGAGCAGCGACATCGCGAGCAGCGAAACGCGGACACGGTTGATCGGGCGGATCATCATGCAGTCATCCCCTCATGAAGCCGGATCTGCGGCCGGGCTGTCACAGTCTTGATTCCATTCACCAAAGGCGGTGCGGTGTCGGCGTCGTAAAAGCACGGCTGATCCAAAAAGCCAAATTGTTTGGCAGATTCATCGGCGCGAGGCCGGTGCATAGCGCGCGATATATTCGGATTGGGTCGGCAAGCCGCCGACGGCATCGGCAATTCCCGCCCGCATCTGCCGCAGCGCCGCCGCGACCCGATCACCATCGAGCGCATCGACGACCGGGTCATAGCCGGTCGGGCGGATGTTCTGGCCAAGCATGACCGCGACCCAGCTCGGGATCGCGAACAGTTCGTCGTCATAGCGGAAAATCCGGCCCTTTTCGCGAAACAGCATGATCTTGTGCGCCAGGCTGTCCGGGATCGGCATCGTTCGAACATATCGCCAGAACGGTGAATCGTCGCGCCGCGTGGCGTGATAGTGCAGGATGATGAAGTCGCGGATCGCCGTATAGGCGTCGCCCATCAGCCGATTATATTCATCGCGTTCGACCGCCACGAACCGCCGGTCCGGGAACAGCCCGAACAATTTGGATATCCCCGCCTGGATCAGGTGGATGCTGGTGGACTCCAGAGGTTCGAGGAAGCCGCCGGCAAGTCCCAGCGCGACGACATTTCCCTCCCACAGCCGGAGCCTCCGTCCCGCGCGAAAGGACAGTTTGCGCGGATCGGCAGTCGGGCGCGCATCGAGATGCGCGATCAGCAAGCGTTCGGCCTCCGCATCCGACATGTGCGCGCTGGCATAGACATGGCCGTTGCCGGTGCGATGCTGCAGCCCGATCCGCCATTGCCACCCGGCGGGGTGCGCGGTCGACCGGGTGAAGGGCAGCAGCGGTTCGGTGCGTTCGGTCGGCACCGCCAAGGCGCTGTCGCAGGGCAGCCAGTGCGACCAGTCCTCGAACGGCACGCCCATCGCGTCGCCCAGCAGCAGGCTGCGGAAGCCGGAGCAATCGATGAACAGGTCGCCTTCGACCCGGCGATCGCCGTCGAGCAGGACGGCGCGGAGATGGCCGTTGTCCGGATCGCGGTCCGTACCGGTGATGCGGCCTTCGATGCGCACGACCCCGCCGTCCTCCGCGCGGCGGCGGAGGAAGGCCGCGTACAGCCCCGCATCGAAATGATAGGCATAGGCCAGTTGCGACAGCGGATCGCGCGGGTCATCGGCGGGTGCCGCGAACCGGCCGTGGCGCGCGGCCATGGCGGATGCGGAATATTCGTCGATGGTGCCGATGCCGGGCTGATCACGCAGCTTCAACCAGAGCTGGTGAAAATTGAGCCCTTCAATGTCGCGGCCGTGCGGGCCGAACGGGTGGAAATAGCGATCCTGCCCGGTGTCCCAGCCGACAAATTCGATCCCCAGCTTGAACGTGGCACCGGTTTCGCGCAGGAAATCGCGCTCTTCGATGCCGAGCAGCCGGTTGAATCCCAGGATCGGCGGGATCGTCGCCTCGCCGACGCCCACCGTGCCGATCGCGTCGGATTCGACCAGCACGATCCGACGCTGGCCATCGTTCAGGAAACGTGCAGCCGCGGCGGCGGCCATCCAGCCGGCGGTGCCGCCGCCGACGATCACCACGGTCCGGATGGGGGCTTGCTCGGCGGTCATCGGCGGCCTTCGATCTGCGCCAGATAGGCGGGGTAGGGGGGGATGCGGTGCGGCAGTGCGGCGGCGGCGTCGGTCAGCGCGCGCAACGCGGCGGCCGTCGCGGCGACGGGGGTCGCCGACGCGATCGCGTCGGGCAGGCGCGGGACGATGCCGAGGCCTAGCAACAACGCCAGCCAGCGGTCGCGGCCGAAGCTCTCCTCCTCATGGAAGGGCAGGCGGCCGCGCATTGCGAACTGATCCAGCGTGTGGGCAAGGGTGTCGGGACGGGGCAGGCGGCCGGCAGCTCTCCAGAACTCGCCGCGCGTGCGCCCGCTCGGTTGATAATGTGCGGCCTGGAAATCCCGGACGCGTGCAACCTGCCATGCCGTACGGCGCTGATATTCCGCGGTTTCGACCGCCGCACAGTCGCGCCCCGGCAACAGGTCGATCGCGCGCAGGATCGCGGCATGGGCCAGGTGCAGATTGGCACTGGCGAGCGGATCGAGGGTCACCGCGGCGTCGCCGATCGCCACGACATTGTGGCGCCACGGAGCCCGCCGGGCCCCTGGGCGGAATGCGATCAGCTCCGTTCCGATCGGGAGGATGCGGGCGGCGCGCGCGTCGGACGTCTGGCCGGCGGTATAGGCAAGGCCGTGGATCGTCCGATCGCGCAGCGGCAGCGTCATGCGCCACCCCGAAGGAAGCGCATGGACGTTGTCGGTCGGGCCTGGTGCGGGCGCAGGTGAGCGCTCGGTTCCGATCAGCAACCGGTCGGCCGGCAACCACATGCTCCAATCCTCGACATCATGATCGATCGCGGTACGGAGTGGCGCCGCAGGTCCGGCGCAGTCGAGATAAAGATCGGCCTCGATCCGGCGGCCATCGGCCAGCAGCAGGGCCGCGACGCCGCCATCGGCCCGGCGCTCGGCCCCGCCATAGCCGCCGACAACCGGCCGTATGCGGTGGTGCGCGGCATAGGCGCGCAGCAGATCGCGGTAGCGCGGCGGATCCAGCCGCAGCGCATAGGTGAAACCCGACAGCGGCGAGCCCGGATCGTCCAGCGGATGGACGAACCGATCCGCCGCCGCCAGTGCCGCCGCCGGCGCGAAGGTGTCGAACGGGGCCACCGCGCCGGCGCGCCGGGCGTTCAGCCAATGCTGGTGAAATGCGCCGGGCGCAACCGCGCCGCCGTGGTCGTCGTCGACCAGGATCAGCGGTCGGCCGCTGGCGGTCCAGTCGATCAGGCGCGTGCCGATGCGGTGGATGGCGCCGGCCTTCAGCAGATCCATTTCCGAAAGGCCGATCCGGTCGTGAAAGGCGGCGATCGACGGCAGGGTGCCCGGCATTCGGTCCGCAAAGGCGGCGGGATCGGCCGGCGTCTCCACGATCGTGATCGCCAGGCCGGGCAGGGCACGGGCGAAGGCGATCGCCGCCGACAGGCCGACGATGCCCGCGCCCAGGATCGCGATGCTGCGGATCGGCGAACGGTGCGTCACGCGGCGACGGCGGCGTTGCGACCGGCGATGAAGGCGGCATGATCCGGCATCGCCGCAACCGTCGCCGCGACCTGCGTCCGGAGTGCCGAGACGGCGCGGTCCAGCCCGTCGATCGCGGGGGCGTCCGCGCGCTGGTCCCAGCCGTGCGGCACGATCCCCTGGCCCAGATAGACGGCAAGCCAGCTTGGTTCCAGGAACAGGCCCTCTCCATACTGGCTGACGCGGCCGGCGCGGCGGAACAGGTCCATCTTCTCCGCCAGCGTATCCGGGATCGCCATCGTCCGAACGTGATTCCAGAAGTCGGAGTCGTCGCGCGTGGTGGCATGATAATGCAGGATCAGGAAATCGCGGATGCGGTCATATTCCATATCGACCATCCGATTATATTCGGCGCGGTCGGCGGGAATGATGCCGTCGGAGGGAAACAGCTCGATCAGCTGCGTGATCGCCATCTGCGCCAGATAGATGCTGGTCGATTCCAGCGGTTCCAGAAATCCCGACGCCAGCCCGACGCCGACGACATTGCCGACCCAGCTGTTGCGGCGGCGGCCGGCGCGGAAACGCAGCATGCGCGGATCGGCAAGCGGCGCGCCCTCCACCGCCTGCACCAGCGCATCGGCCGCAGCCTCATCGCCCAGATGCGCGCTGGAATAGACATAGCCGTTGCCGACGCGGTGCTGGAGCGGGATGCGCCAGCGCCAGCCCGCCGCCATCGCCGTGGCGCGGGTATACGGATCGATCGGTCCGTCCGGCGAGGCGGTCGGCATCGCCACCGCCCGGTCACAGGGTAGCCAATGGGACCAGTCTTCCCATGGTTCGGCCATGCTGTCCCCCAACAACAGGCTGCGGAATCCGGAGCAATCGATGAACAGGTCGCCTTCGATACGCCGCCCGTCCGCCATCACCACCGCGCGGACGTCGCCACTTTCGCCGTCGCGATCGACGGAGAGAATGCGGCCTTCGGTCCGTTCCGCGCCCAGCCCCTCCGCAAACCGGCGCAGATATGGGCCGAACAGCGTGGCGTCGAACTGATAGGCATAGCCGAAGCTGGCGGCGAGCGCGTCGGGTTCGCCGGTCGGGATCGCGAAGCGGGCGGCGCGCGCGGCAAGGATCGGAACCGAATAGTCGCCGAACGGCGCCGCGCGCCCGGCGGCGTTCAGCCGCAGCCAGTAATGGTGAAAGCCGACATCGCCCAGCGGGCGGCCGAACGTGCCGAAGGGATGGATATAACTGTCCCCGATCGCACCGAAATCACGAAAGTCGATCCCGAGCTTGAACGTCGCATGCGTCGCGCGCATGAAATCGGCCTCGTCCAGCCCGAGCCGTTCGACGAAGGCGCGGATGTGCGGCAGCGTCGCTTCTCCCACGCCGACGATCCCGATGTCGGCCGATTCCACCAGATGCACGGTGCAGGCAGCCGGCAGCAACCGGACCAGCGCGGCGGCCGCCATCCAGCCAGCCGTTCCGCCGCCGACCACCACGACGCGCGTCCGGTCCTGCCTGGTCATCTCCGTTCCCCTCCTGCCAATAGGGCGATTCTGTCGCTCTTCGGCAACAGTTAACCATAAGTTGGACATTCGTCTTTTAAATTTAATTATCAGACTTGTTACCGCAAACGGGGCGCTCTAACCCGTCAACACCGCCGGCGACAAGATCGCGGGTTGATAGGACAGCGTGCTTCGATCCCACGGCGCAAAACCGGGACGGGCCACGTCGGGGATGACAAGGGGTACACAATGGCTGTTGTTGCAATGAATCGCACCGATCGGCGTGCGTTCCGCATGTATGGAGTTGGCGTGTCGATGATCGCACTCGCGGTCATGGCCCAGCCGGCGTTTGCCCAGACCGCGGACGCTGGCGCCGCCAACGACGTTTCCGCGTCGCCATCGGCCGCCGGCAATGTCGCGACGCCGTCTGCGGGGGCGCAAGGTGTCGGTACGGCGTCGGCCGATGACGGTGGAGGGGATGCCATCGTCGTGACCGGAATCCGCCAGTCGCTCGCCAGCGCGCAGAACATCAAACGGAACGCCGATACGATCGTTGATGCCATCACCGCGGAAGACATCGGCGCCTTGCCCGATCGTTCGATCAACGAAGCATTGCAGCGCATTCCCGGCGTGGCCATCACGCGCTTTGCTGCACCGGGGGACTCGCAGCATTTTTCGGTCCAGGGCTCCGGCGTGCAGATCCGCGGACTCACCTACAACCGGTCCGAATTCAACGGCCGCGATGCGTTCTCGGTCAGTTCCGGCCGGCAGATCGGGTATAATGATGTTCCCGCCGAATTGGCTGGGTCGGTCGAAGTGTTCAAGAACCTGACCGCCGATCTGATCGAAGGGGGTATTTCCGGCACCGTCAGCATCAACACGCGCAAGCCGTTCGACAACAAAGATCGTATCATATTCTTCTCGGCATCGCAGAGCTATGGCGATCTGGCCGAACGTTCCGCACCATCGTTTGTAGGTCTGTTCAGCGACCAATGGGACCTGAAGGACGGAAGTCGCCTGGGCCTGTTGGTCGGCGGAAGCTATTTCCAGCAATATAGCCGAGCGGATTCGATCTTCTCGCAGGCGTTCCTGCCGCGCTTCAACGCGCCGGACGATGGCGTCGATGGCTATGCCATCAACGGCGATTTCCAGGGGTCGCAATATGATGGCGTCACATGCGACGGCAACAACCCGGCGGAAGGGCGGATCATCAACCAGGGGCAACCCTATGCGCTGCGCGTCTGCGACAGCTTCCCTGTCGCCAACGGCCAGACAGTTTATGCCCCCGGCGGCGCCGGCGTGCGGTCGCAGACGTTCAACACGCGGCGCAGCAGCATCACCGCTGCCGGCCAGTTCGAATCGTCGGATCGGCGCTTGCTGGTCACCGCGCAGTATCTGCGGTCGGAGTCGATCGAGGCCTGGATCGACCATTCGATCGAGACCAATTTCTACTATAACGACATCGGGAATACGTTCCCGGCCGGCTATATCGATCAGGCGGGCTTTCCCTATAATCCGCTGGCCAATTATACGTTTGACGACAACGGGGTGTTCACGTCGGGCACGATCGTTCGCCGCAACAACCGCGTCGCGCACAACGTCCCGGCGAGCCAGGCCTGCGCGGGTGGGCAGACCTATTGCGACTATCCGCAATTCGTTACCCCCGGCGGTTTGAATACCACCGTCACGAACCGTTATAATTACGGCAAGGTGCAGAACCAGGATTTTGCCCTGAACGCCAAGTTCTCGCCAACCGATCGGCTCCATCTGAACCTGGACGGTCAATATGTGAAGGCGAAGGTGTTCAGCCGCGACGATATCGTCGATACGTCGACATTCTCCGCTGTGTCCCTCGACCTGACCGGCAAGACGCCGCAGGTGGGTTTCCTCACGCCGGGGTTCGACGCGAATACCTATTTCACGAATCCGCAAGGCGTCTTCTACAACGACGCCTACAACAACCTGGCGATGAACGACGGCGAAGAATGGGCGTTCCGTGGCGACGTTCAGTATGATCTGGACGATGACAGCTTTCTTCGGTCGGTTCGGATGGGCGGCCGCTGGGCCAAGCGGTCGCAGACCGTCAAGACCAACGATTACAGCAACTGGGGATCCTTGTCCGCCACCTGGACGGACGAAGGGCCGAGCTATATCGGCTCCACGCCCAACGAAGCCCGGCCAACGACGTTCGATAACTTCTTCCGGGGTGGGGGTGGCACCGTACCGCCCGTCACCTTGCTGACCGATGCGGTCCTGAAGGATCACGACGCGCTGATGAACCTGCTGCGCGGCGTGCGCGATCCGCTGAACGGCTTCAGCTACACGCCGATCGAGGATCGTGGCGGCGCAGTGGTGAATGGTCGGACCACACGCAATCCGAACCTGATCGACGGGTATTTCCTTCCCAACGAGATCTACAAGAATTCGGAAGAGACCTACGCCGGCTATGTCCGGGCGGACTTCGGTACGCAGGAATTTGCCAATGGCATGAAGTTGACCGGGAATATCGGCGTCCGCTATGTCCGTACGAAGGACCTGTCGGCAGGATCGACGAACTTCCCGCAGCGGACGACCGTGCTGCCATCCGGATTTGCGGACTTCGCAAGCTATTGTACCGAGCAGACCCGGCCGCGGACCGATGGCACGGTGCCCTCGGCAAATCAGATCCCTGCCTTGTGTCGTGCGACCGTGACGGACGCGCAACGGGCCGCTGCGTTGGCGTTTGCGAACGGCGCCGCAGTCGCGCAGAATGCGGTCAACAAGTTCGGCAACTGGCTCCCCAGCGTCAACCTTCGTCTTGATATCACGCCCAAGGTGCTGGTCCGGTTCGCTGCATCGAAGGCGATCAGTCGCCCGGATTTCGGCGACTTGCGCAATTTCGTCTCGCTGGGCTTCAACGGCGGAAACGGCGTGTTCGAAGCCCGCGCGGCGAACCCGTATCTGCGTCCGATCAAGGCGGATCAACTCGATCTCAGCGCGGAATGGTATTTCGCCCGCGTGGGATCGCTGACGGCAACCGGCTTCTACAAGCGGCTGACGGATGTCATCATCGGCAACAGTGGCTTCGTTCGCAACTTCTCGAACAACGGCAGCAGTTACGATCTGGCGTTGAGCGGCCCGGCCAATGCAGACGGATCGAGCAACATCAAGGGTGCCGAGCTGTCCTATCAGCAGACCTACGACTTCCTGCCGGGTGCGCTCGCCGGGCTCGGTGTTCAGGCGACCTATACCTATATCAAGGCCGGTACGGTGCAGGTATCCCCGCCCGCATTCCGGGCATCGACCGATCCCACCCCCTTTGAAGGAGACGGAAATCAGCCCCCGATCGACATCGAAGGCCTCTATGACAATCTGCCGCTGGCGCAATTGTCCAAGCACAATTTCAACGTATCCGCATTCTACGACAAATATGGGATCTACGCGCGTGTTGCCTATAGCTGGCGATCGAAGTTCCTGCTGAACAACCGTGATTCGATCTTCCCGTACCTGCCGGTTTACAGTGATGCAGGGGGGCAGGTTGACGGATCGCTGTTCTACACCGTCAACAATCACTTCAAGATCGGTATTCAGGCCAACAACCTGCTGGATCAGACGACGAAGACCCGGTTCCTCCTGAACAGCGATGGCCTGACCGCGCCGCGGACCTATTTCAAGAGCGATCGTCAGTTCCAGCTGAGCGTCCGTCTGAACATGTAGGCAGGTGGTGACGATACAGAAAGCGATCCGGGTTCGGTCGATGGTCGTGTACGACCATCGCCCGACAGGCGGTACGGCGGCCATGGTATCGCCGGACCACCGCGTGATGGCGTCATGAAGTCCTGCCGCATCGATATGATAAACTGTCATCGACGGGTCGACGCCCGATGACTATGATGCCCCCAAAGCGCGGCGGTTCGCTGGTTCGGGTACGGCTGTGAGTATGCGTGTGATCTGGGATCCGGTGGCGGCAGATTGTGGCGGTAGCCGGTGACCGATGTCACGGGCCTGCCCGTTATCGAGATCGATGCCGTAACATCAGCGCGGTTCGAGGCGGAAATTGCCCCGGCGTACCACCCGGTCGTGATGCGCGGGCTTGCGGCCGACTGGCCGGCGGTGCGCGCGGCCCGCACGTCGGACCGCGCGATCGCCGACCATCTGCTATCGTTCGAGGGTGGGCGGCCATCCGACGTGATGGCGGCAGCGCCGGAGGTGGGAGGGCGCTTCTTCTACCGGGACGACCTGCGCGGGTTCAATTTCGAGCGCGGCAAGGTGTCGCTGTCGACGCTTGTCGGTCAATTGCTGGCGATCGGCAGCACGCCTGGATCCCCTGCAATCTATGCCGGTGCGGCGGCGGCGGCGGACCATCTGCCGGGCTGGACCGCGGCCAACCCGCTGCCGCTGGCCACACCGGACGCGGTGCCGCGCGTGTGGATCGGGAATGCCAGCCGTGTTTCGACGCATTATGACGAGGCCCGGAATGTCGCCGTGGTGGTTGCGGGGCGGCGGCGTTTCTGCCTGTTCCCGCCCGACGAGATCGCAAATCTGTATCCCGGGCCGCTCGACCAGACGATTGCCGGGCGGCCGGTCAGCATGGTCGACCTGGAGGCGCCCGATTTGGATCGCTACCCACGCTTTGCGGCGGCCCGCGCACGAATGCAGGTCGCGGTGCTGGAACCGGGTGACGCGATCTTCATTCCGTCGCTGTGGTGGCATGATGTCAAGGCGATCGGCGCGTTCAACGTGCTGGTGAATTACTGGTGGGGACAGGCGGACGCGGCGTCGCCGTTCCCGGCGCTGGTCCATGCCATCATGGCGATTCGCGACATGCCGCCCGATGAACGCGCGGCCGTACGGGGCTGGTTCGATCATTATGTGTTCGGAGACGATGCCTTGTCCGCGGCGGACCATCTGCCGACGCATGGTCGCGGCATATTGGCGCCGCCATCGCCCGAGCGCACGGAGCGAATCCGAAGCTATCTGATCGGCGAACTCAGTCGGGCCCGCGATAAATAGAAACAAATTGTATTATCTCTTGACGCCGATGGACCGAATGTAGAGGGTGACGCTCACAGGAGGCGTAATGACGCCCCGCAGGAGGATGTGCATGCCGCCAGATCGCCCGACCATCATCGTCTGACGCGTGCCCGCGCCTTCGGCGAACTTCGTCGTGAGCGCCGCGTAAAGCCGGCGTCACGTCCCACAGCACTGCGCGATCCCGCGCACGGACCGGCCGGCCTGGCTTGGGACGTGCGGCGGTGATCCGCGCCTGAATGATAAGGCCAGTCCATGAAGAACCACTATCGTCCCGCTCCCCGCGCCGCGTTGTTGGCGGCGACATCGCTTGCGGCCTGCTGCCTGGCGTCCGCGCCGTTGCTGGCGCAGGAAACGCCCGGTGCGGCGGCGGGCCCGGTCATGAACCAGCCGGTGCCGGACGCCCCCGCCGCCGGTGCGGCCGGTGATGAGGTCGTCGTGCTGGGCGTGCGCGGCGCGCAGCGCAAGGCCGTCGACCTGAAGCGGCTGGCGCCGCAGATCGTGGACAGCATCGTGGCGGAAGATATCGGCAAGCTTCCCGACGCCACGATCGCGGATTCGCTGCAGCGCGTGCCGGGCATCCAGATCGGCCGGTCGGCCGGCGAAGGCGCATCGGTCAACGTCCGTGGCCTGGGCCAGGTGCTGGTGACGATCAATGGCGAGCAGTTCCTGGGTGGCCAGAACATCGACGGTGCGCAGCCTAACTTCACCGATATTCCGCCGACGCTGTTTTCAGGCGTGGACGTGTTCAAGTCGCCGACGGCGCGCCAGCTGGAAGGCGGCGTCAGCGGCACGATCGACCTGAAGACCAGGCGGCCATTCGACCTGAAGCAGGGCGTTTCCGCCACCGCTTCGGCAGAAGGCTCCTACGGGTCGCGCGTGAAGAAGTTGAACCAGCTATATTCCGGCCTGCTCGGCTGGCGGAACGACCGGTTCGGGGTGCTGGTGGCCGGCTCCTATTCCAAGGCTGACCTTGCCAATATCGGGATCGATACCGGCAACAGCTGGCTGGTGTCGACGGACGCCCTGTCGGGCCGCGATCTGCGCGGAGATGGCGATATCACGAACAGCACGCGGTTTGCCGACAAGGATTATGTGTATCAACCGGCGGTCGTCAGCAACAGCAACCGCAAGACATCGCGCGAACGCTACGGCCTCAACGCCTCCGCGCAGGCCAAGCTGTCCGATTCCCTGACGCTGACCGGGGAAGCCGCCTATACCCGGCTTGAGGAGCAGAACCGCGCGGTCAACCTGCAGTTGAACAGCGGTTATGCCCCGCGCCCGCTGCTGGCGGGGTCCGACGTGGACGCGAACGGCGTCGTCACCCTCGGCAATTTCCGTCTGCCGGGCTTCGCCGTCAACAGCGCCGCGCAGAACAATGTGTCCGAAGCGTATAACACCAACCTGGAACTCGCCTATGACAATGGCGGCCGGTTCAAGGGTTCGTTGCGCTGGGTCCATGGCGACGCATCACGCGACTCCGTTTCGTCGCAGGCGGATTCGAAGCCGGTCACCGGATCGCTGATCACGCGCGGTACGACGGCGGCGTGCCAGAACGCGCCGGCTGCGGCGCCGGCGTCCTGCACCACCTTCGCCAATGCCGCCGGGTTCCCGACGGTGGACATCGGGATCGATTACACCACCAAATTTCCCACGCTGGCGTTCGGAACCGACGTCACCAACCCGGCCAATTATGTGTTGCAGTCCACCTGGGGCTTTGGCGACAAGCGCCGAGCCAAGACCGATGCGTTCCGCGCGGACGGCAGCTATCAGTTTGACGGGTTCCTGCGCTCGGTCGATTTCGGGGCGCGCTACAACACGCGCAAGGTGTCGGTGGAGGAGTTCAAGTATCTGGCGCCGGTGACGGTCGACGGCCTCGGACTGTTGAACGGCCCGGGCGACCTGTATTTCTTCAAGGATCCGCAGATCGGCCATACCGGCCGCCCGGCGATCGACGGGCGTTCGGTCCTGCCGATCTATACCTTCCCCGCACTGGGCAATCAGGTGCGCAACTATAGCAATTTCGTGTTCAACGGCGTCCCGGCGGCGGGTATCCCGGCGCTGGACCCGAACGCGATGGCCGACCCGCTCGCGTTCCAGAACAGCCTGTTCCCCGGTAACGCACCCTATGTCGATCCGACGCGCAGCTTCCGCGTGACGGAGAAGAACAGCACGCTCTACGGGCAGGCCAATTTTGGTGACGACACCGGCATGCTGGGCGTGGATTTCTCCGGTAACATCGGCCTGCGTTACATTCGGACCCAGCGGTCGGTATTTGCCAACCGCACGGATCCCGCCCAGTTCATCGGAACGGGCGGCAACTATAATGGCGTCTTCCTGAACCTCGGTACAGTAGAGACCAAAAAGACGTTCAATCGCTTTCTACCGTCGGCCAACCTGACGTTCGATGTTACCGATCGTCAGAAGCTGCGCCTTGCTGCGGCAAAGGTCGTAGGGTCGCTCAACCTGTTCGACCTCGGTGCAGGTCAGGTTCTATATTATGGCGCCAATAACGGTCGATATCCCGATCAGCCAAGCACGCTGCAGGTATTTTTGCAGGGCAATTCGGGTAATCCAAACCTGGAACCTTACCAGTCTACCAACTATAACGCCTCGTACGAATATTATTTCGGACAGGGCGGTCTGCTGAGTGCGGCGGTTTTCCTGTTCGACGTCAAATCCTTCCCGCAGGCGATCAATGAAGTCCTGCCGATCGCGGATCAGGATGGCGTGGTGCGGGCCGGTGGTGTGGTATCCTCAACCGGCAATGGCAAGGGCGGCAAGATCAAGGGGCTGGAGCTGGGTTATCAGCAGCAGTTCGATTTCCTGCCCGGCTTCCTGAGCGGGTTCGGTGCCAACGCGAACTTCACGCTGTCGGACAGCAGCAGTTCCAACACCGATCTGTTCGGCAAGCAGCTGCCGGTGCCGGACAATAGCCGATATCAGTATAATATCGTCGGCTTTTACCAGAAGGGACCGATCCAGGCGCGCGTGGCCTATAACTGGCGGAGCAAGCGGTTCGCAGGGTTGCAGTCGGTCAATGGTGTCAGTGATGGCGACGTGCTTGCCGTTTATTCCAAGCCCGTCGGGTATCTGGATGCGTCGGCCAGCTATGACGTGACGCCGAATATCACGGTGTTTGCGCAGGGCACAAACCTGACCGACGCCTATGACCAGCAATATGCGCAGTTCAAGAATCTGTTTTATCAGCAGAATCTGTACGAGCGGCGTCTGACGTTGGGCGTGCGGATCCGCAACTGATCGTCAGCTTGCCGTGCCGGCTTTGCCTCCCTGTTTCTACGGCACGGCTTGGACCTGGCCCGTCGCATGCGCCCGCGCGCTGCGGCGGGCGCTTTCTTTACGATGCGATCCCGTGGATCGCCGGCGGCGGACAGGAATTTGATCGCATGACTTTCGCCCGAATCCTGGCGGCGGCCTTGATAGCCACCGCGGCGCCGGTGTCGTCGCAGCCGGCGGTGGCGGGTGTCGACGCCCGGGTCGACCAGCTGATCGCCGCCATGACGCGTGCGGAGAAGCTGAAATTGATATTCGGCTATGCCACCGGCGAGCAGGCGACGCGCGGCTTCACGCCGCCGCCCGGCGCTTATCCGGGATCGGCGGGCTATATCCCCGGCATCGCCCGCCTGGGCCTGCCTCCGCTATGGGAGAGTGATTCCGGGATCGGCGTATCGGGCGTCGGGCCGGCGGCGGAGAAGCGCGGGCGCACCGCGTTGCCGTCCAGCCTGGCGATCGCGGCCAGCTGGGATCCGGCGCTGGCGATGCGCGGTGGCGCGATGATCGGCGGCGAGGCGCGGGCGTCGGGCTACAACGTCCTGCTCGCCGGCAGCGCGGTACTGGTCCGGGAACCGCGCAGCGGGCGCAATTTCGAGAATAGCGGTGAGGATCCGTTGCTGAACGGCGTCATCACCGGCGCACAGATCCGCGGTGTGCAATCGGCTGGTGTGATCTCCACGCTGAAGCATTTCGCGGTGAATGCGCAGGAACCGGGCGAATCATCGTCGATGCGCGGATCGACGAGGCGGCGGCGCGCGTGTCCGATTATCTGGCGGTGCAGATCGCGCTGGAAGGATCACGGCCGGGATCGGTCATGTGCGCCTACAACAAGGTCAATGGGACACATAGTTGCGAGAACAAGGCGCTGCTGACCGACATGCTGAAGCGCGACTGGGGATATCGCGGGTTCGTGATGTCCGATTGGGGCGCGGTTCACAGTACGGTCGCGTCGGTCAATGGCGGCCTGGACCAGCAATCGGGCTGGCCGTTCGACAAGGAACGCTATTTTGGCGCGCCGCTGTCCGCCGCGATCGACGCCGGGACAGTGCCGGCGGCGCGGCTGGACGACATGGCGCGACGGATCGTGCGCGCGATGATCGTGGCAGGCGTGGTCGACCGGCCGGTGAGGCCGGACCAGCCTATCGACTACGCCGCCGATGCCGCCACCAGCGGCGCGATCGCGGAACAGGGAATCGTGCTGCTGAAGAACGATCGCGATATGCTGCCACTGCCGGCATTGGTCGGTAGCATCGCGGTGATCGGGGGCCATGCCGATGCGGGCGTGCTGTCCGGCGGCGGATCGGCGCAGGTGCATCCGGTCGGCGGCAATGCCGTTCCGGGGCTGGAACCGCGCGGTTGGCCGGGGCCGGTGGTCTATCATCCGTCCGCCCCACTGACCGAAATGCGCCGCGAACTGCCAAAGGCGAAGATCGCATTTGCCAGCGGAACCGACATTGCCGCCGCCGTCGCGCTGGCAAAACGCAGCGCCGTCGCGATCCTGTTCGTGACGCAGTGGACGACCGAAAGCCGCGATGCCGATCTGGCGCTGTCGGGCAATCAGGATGCGTTGGTGGCGGCGGTGGCGGCGGCCAACCCCAACACGATCGTGGTGGTGGAAAGCGGCGGGCCGGTGCTGATGCCATGGATCAGCAAGGTCCGCGCGGTGGTGGAGGCCTGGTTTCCCGGCACGGCCGGCGGGCGCGCGATCGCCCGGGTGCTGTCGGGTGCGGTCAATCCGTCGGGACGGTTGCCGGTCAGTTTCCCGAACGGCGTCGCCGAACTG
>NZ_DASVTO010000035.1:0-6450 GCF_036387535.1 Sphingomonas sp. | reverse complement strand
GTCGGACAGATAGCTGATGTCGACATCGGATTTGCCCTCGCCCATCACACCGTGGAGACCCAGGATCAGCAGCGTGACGATACCGTGCTGCCCCAGATATGTCAGCATCTCGTGCATCTGGAGAACCAGGAACTGTTCGTTGGGCATGGCGTGCAGATACGCGTTCAGACTGTCGATCACGACGATCCGCGCGCGCGCCTGCGTCACCGCGTCGCGCACTGCGCCTGCGAATTCGCCCGGCGACAATTCGGCCGGATCGATCGCCCGGATGCGCAACAGCCCGCTGTCGAGATACGGCTGCAAATCCATGCCCAGCGCGGCGCTGCGCTTCACCAGCGTCGGCAGGCGTTCGTCGAACAGGAAATAGGCGGCCGGCTCGCCGCGCTTCAGGCCGGCGATCATGCACTGCACGGCGGCGGTGGTCTTGCCCACGCCCGCAGCACCGGTCAGCAGCGTGGCGGTGCCCGGCACCAGCCCTCCACCCAGCAATGCATCCAGTTCTGCGGCGCCAGTCGAAACCGCCAGATCGGTGAACGGCATGCCGTGTTGGGCCGCGACCAGACGGGGATAGACGCATAGCCCGCCCGGTTCGATCTCGAAATCGTGATAGCCGCCCATGTAGCGCATGCCGCGCATCTTCACGACATGCAGCCGCCGCCGCTGCGCCCCGAACCCCGACAGAGTCTGTTCCAGCGCCAGTACGCCGTGCGCGATGCTGTGCAGTTGCAGGTCGCTGCCGTTGGCGCTCTTGTCGTCCAGCACCATGACGGTGCACCGCCGGGTCGAGAAGAAATGCTTCAGCGCCAGGATCTGGCGGCGATAGCGGATCGGATTTTGCGCCAGCAGGCGAAGCTCGGACAGGCTGTCGAGCACCACCCGCCGCGGCCGCGCCTCGTCGATCTTGGCCATGATCGCGCGCACCGTCTCGCCCAGCTCGACTTCGCTGGGGTGGAGCAGCGTCTGTTCCTGGTCCTCGGCGAACCCGTCGGCGGGCACCATCTCGAACAGGTCGAGCGCATCGAGCGTCCAGCCGTGGGTGGCCGCGACCGCGCGCAGCTCGATCTCGGTCTCCGCCAGCGTGATGTACAGGCCGGCCTCGTTCGCCTCCACGCCGGCGAGCAGGAAGCCCAGCCCCAGCGTGGTCTTGCCGGTGCCCGGCGTGCCTTCGACCAGATACATGCGATCGGGAGTCAGCCCCCCGCCCAGGATCTCGTCCAGCCCGGAAACGCCGGTGGATGCCATCGGCAAAAGCGCAGATTCGAGCAACTATATCCCCTTGAGCGGCGACGTTTGTCCAATACTAAACCGGTATCCGCCACTGTCATAGCCGATCAACCCCCCTTGCGGTTCCATCGACGGGTAGATCATCCCGCTTATCTACCGAGGCGCATCTTTGGGGCCTTCGAACCGGGTCGGCGGAGCCGGCGGAAAAGGCCGCGCGCCGAGAGTGCCTCGAACATCTCGTCCGGTCCTTCGGGGTCGAGCACTTCGTTGTCGGCCAGCCACGTCTCGACCGCGGTCAGATCGGGGACCTCATAGGCGCGCAACGAACGGCCCTCCCCGCGCAGCCCCTCGATCGCGGCGATCAGCGATCCGGTGCGCGCGATGGCGGCTTCCACCACATCCGGCGCGACGCCCAGATGCTCGGCGATCAGGTCGTCGCGGATCGCGGTCACGCGCGCGCGATCGGTCGCCGTATCCGCTTGGATCGCCAGGTCGCATTCGGTGTCGAGCCGCAGCGAGCGGTTGTTCATGTTCGACGATCCCAGCCGCAGCACCCGGTCGTCGGCGATCAGGATCTTGGCGTGGACATAGATGGGCGTGCCCCCGGCCGTGTAAGGATGATACAGCCGCAGCCGCTGGAACCGATCGCGCCGCCACAGCGCGGTGACCAGCCGCGCCCGCGCGGTGTCCATCGCCATCGGCTCCAGCCAGCCTTGCGCCGTCAACGGATTGATGATGACGAATTCGGGGCCATCGGCCTCGCCCAGCCGGGCGGCGATGGCCTCGGCGATCCGACGAGAGGCGAAATACTGGCTCTCGACATAGACGTGGCGTTTGGCGGCGGCGATCTGTTCGAGGAACAGCGCTTCGGATTCGTGCACCGGTTCCTGGTCGCGCATCCGGGGCACGGTGCGCGCGATGCGCACCGGCATGGTTTCGAAATCGACTCTCAGATGTGCCGGCCAGCACGGCTCGTGGCCAACCACGGGCGCGATCGGCTTGCCGCCGGCACGGACCCAGCGGTCGCGCGCCATGTGGCCGAGCGCGGCGGCGACGGGCCCGGTCGCTGCGCTCGTGGCGTCGTGCCACGGCTTGTACGGGTTGCCCGACGGCTGGACGCGTTCCGGGTCCTTGTCCAAATGGCTGCGCGTGTCCCAGCGGTCGCCGGTCATGTCGATCCCACCGCAGAACGCCAGGCAATCGTCGATGACGACGACTTTCTGGTGATGCGAAGCGCCGGTCGGGTGATGACCGTCCAGCTTGGTGTGGATACGCGGATGCACCATCCATTTGA
This sequence comes from Sphingomonas sp., assembly GCF_036387535.1. GTDB lineage: Bacteria > Pseudomonadota > Alphaproteobacteria > Sphingomonadales > Sphingomonadaceae > Sphingomonas_R. Next base: position 3,932 of record NZ_DASVTO010000035.1, on the reverse strand, counting down.
GCACGGTGAAGATCGTGATGCCGCGGAACAGACCCTTCAACGCCCCGACGTCCCAGCGCAGCAGATAGACGTGCAGTTGGGGATTGCGCTGCACCAGCCAATAGATGAACTCGCCGACCGGGCGCGGTCCTTCGTCCTTGCTGCACGCGTGGTCCAATTCGATACGCGCATCGAAATCCCAGCCGACCAGCATGATCCGCTGCTTGGCATTCAGCATCGCATGACGCGCGGTGCGGAAATAGTCTTCGGCATCGACGATGACAGAAAATTGGTCTGCCTGTTCGATCCGCCAGTGGCTCGCCTGATCCATGATCCGCCTTGAAGCCGGCAAAGCCTCGAAAATCAACACCGGTTTGTGGTAAACGGGTCCCGACATGGAGAAGGCGACCCGCAAGATCATCCACGTCGACATGGACGCCTTCTACGCATCGGTCGAACAGCGCGACGATCCGGCGTTGCGCGGGCGTCCGGTCGCGGTCGGCGGTTCGCGCGCGCGCGGCGTGGTGGCAGCGGCCAGTTACGAAGCACGGACGTTCGGCGTGCGCAGCGCGATGCCGTCGGTCACCGCGCTCAGGCGCTGTCCCGACCTGATCTTCGTGCCGCCCCGCTTCGACGTGTATCGCGGGGTTTCGCAGCAAATCCGCGCCATCTTCGCCCATTATACCGACGCGGTCGAACCGCTGTCGCTCGACGAAGCCTATCTCGACGTCAGCGTGGATCGCCACGCGCTGGGCTCCGCGAAGGCGATTGCGGAGGCGATCCGCGCGCGCATCCGCGCCGACACCGGCCTCACCGCATCGGCGGGCGTCAGCTACAACAAGTTCATCGCCAAGCTGGCATCCGACCAGAACAAGCCCGACGGCCTGTGCGTCATCCCCCCGGCCGCCGGCGCAGCGTTCGTCGCCTCCCTCCCCGTCAAGCGCTTCCACGGCGTCGGCCCCGTCACGGCGCGGCGGATGGAAGCGCTGGGCATCCTGACGGGGGCGGACCTGCGCGCGCGCAGCCTTGCCGAACTGCACGCGCATTTCGGCAAGGCTGCGCCGTATCTGTACGGCGCCGCGCGCGGTATCGACGAACGGCCGGTGCGCAGCCACCGTGACGCCAAGTCGGTCGGGGCGGAACGGACGTTCGAGACCAATCTGTCCGATCCCGCCGCGCTCCACGCTGCCCTGGCAAGGGTGGCCGATGCGGCCTGGGTGCGGATCGAACGCAGCGGCATGGCGGGGCGCACCGTCACGCTCAAACTGCGCCACGCCGATTTCCGCACCATCACCCGCGCCCGGTCGCAGGCCGGGCCGATCACGAGCGCGGCACACTTTCTCGCGCTGGGCGAAACGCTCCTCGCCGCGTTGCTGCCGGTGCCCGACGGCGTCCGGTTGCTGGGGCTGACCCTGTCGGGCATCGCGCGCGGCGACGCAGAGCCGACCCAGCCGCTGCTGCTTTAAAATACTTTGCGCAAAGATGCGCGGATCGATCTGCCATAGGGATCGAGATAGGCCGGCTGGAACCGGTTGGGCACCGCGCCGGTTCGATCGCGCACGTCGATGCGGTCGTTCAACAGGTTCTCGATCACGAAAGCCATCGACAATTTGCGCGTCCAGGGCCGGCGCACCACGCGCTCGATGTCCATCTGCATGTAGGGCACGAGCCAGATGCGCCCGGAAAATCGCAGGTCGGACGCCGCGATCTCGCTGCGCACGCGGGTCGGCCCCTGCACCCTGCCGTACATGCTCAGGTTGATCGCCCCGATCGCCAGGCTCAGGTTGCCGTCGGCTTCCCAGCGTGGCCGCCCGCCCGTGCCGGTCAACGTGGCGCCGTCGAGCAGGTCGAGCGCGGGCAGACCGGGGCGCAAGGTCAGGCGATCGTCGAGGCGCAGCGTGGCATTGACGAGGCCGAACAGGGTCGGCCGCTGCTTGGGCGGCGGTGGTGGCGGCGCGTCCTTCGCCGCCCTAGCCGCCTTCGCGGCATCGCCCGCCGGTGCGGCTGGCGGCGGCGGTGGCGCCGGGCCGAGCGGAGTGAAGAGATTGACGGTCAGCCGCAAGAGCCGCTCCCGCTCGTTCGCCAGACTGACCGGGCGCAGATCGACCTGCGCCAATCGGCCGTTCGCATCGCGGACGAACTGGCCGGGAAACGCCGCCTGGAACGGCTGTGTCAGGCTGCCGAGATATGCTGCCTGGTTGACGATATCGGTGTCGACATAGTTCAGATTGACGCGAAATTCCCGTGCCTTGAACGGCTTCACGTTGATTCCGATCGCGGTCGCCCGTCGCCGCTCGGGGGCCAGGCCGGGGTTCCCACCCGTCAGCGTCGTGACCGATACGGTCGCACCGGTCGTAAAGTCGAAGAACGGCGTGTTGGGCGATGTCAGGATGGGTGCTGCAAGCGATGCGATCGCCGGCGGCGTCTGCGTGCTGGTGACCGATGCGGTGAACTGGATCGGTGTCACAGGCGCCCACGCTAGCCCGTAATTGCTGCTGACAAGCCGGCCGTAACGCGACACGTCGGACACCCCGATCATGCCGTTGGCGGACAAGCCGCCGATAAAGGACAAGGCGCCGGTCGGCGAGGCGATCGGCAGATCGGCGTTGACGCTGGCGCCCGCGATCGTGCGGGTCAGGTCGAGCCGGCTGTCGACCAGTCCCGGCTGGCTGCCCACGCTCGTCGATCGGGCATAGTCCGCGGTCACCGTCACCTGTGCGTCGCCCGCCGGCAAGCGCACGACCGGCCCGTTCGCCACCGCCTTGCTAACCAGCGTCCCGGTGCGCGTCAGGCTGCGGCTGGTCGAGCGGATCGTCGCATCCTCCGCGCCGACATCGAGCGCCCCAGGCGGCGCGATCCCCTGCTGCGAAGACGCGGCGTTGCGCACTTGGTCATAGCTGTTGGTGACGCTCCATGCCCAGCGGCGGATGCTGCCCTGCACCGTGTTGCTCGCGCGCAAGGTCAGGTTGGTGCTCCGCTGGCGTAGCGCCCGATCGGCCAGGGTGCCGCCGTCGGGCGTGGCCAGCAGACCGTTCAGCCCCGCGTTACGCTGCGCCTCCATCGACAGGTTCAGCGATGCCGTCACCGTCTTGCCGACCGGCGTCGCCATCGTTCCGTCGACCCGCACCGTGTCGGTACGCTGCTGGAGCGAGCGATAGCGGCCGATATCCGCTCCATTCACGCCTGCGGGCAGCGTGTCGGGATCGGGCACGATCGCGCGCTCGCTTTGCAGGATCGGGTTCAGGCGCAGATGGGATACCGCCAGCGACGTGCGCCGCGGGCCATCGATCCGCGTCGCGTTCGCCTCGACATAATTCGTCTCGCCACCGCCCTCCGTCGTGGTGCCGACCACCTGCACCACCGTCGTGCCACGAAACCGCTTCTTGGTGATGAAGTTCATCACCTTGACGGTTGGCGGAAAGCCGAAGCGTGCGGCGTCCTGTTCGGACAAGATCTCGGCGCGTTCGATCGCCTCGGGCGGCAGGTTCTGCACCTCCGCCGGGTCGGCCAGCCGGCGGCCGTTCAGCAGCAGCACCGGACTGCCGCCCCCCGCCGACGACGACAGCGCCGTCAATCGCGTCAGCAGATCGCGCATGCTCGTCGGCGCCAGCGTGCGGATCATCTCCTGATCGATGATCGCGATGGGAGCGATCGATCCGACCGCCGATCCGGGCACCCGCCGCGCGGTGACGATGATGTCCTTTGGCATATTTGCGGGTGGCGGCGGCTTGGGCCGGGTGCGCTGTGCCCGCGCATCGTCGATGCTCGCCGCCATCAGCACGGGGATCAACACGCAAAGTCGGTGTCGCCTGCTGCCGCCTGTCGCCGCCATCGCATCCTCCCGCTGCGGAGGATTATAGATGGGCAAAGATGGTGCAATTGCGGCGGTTTGGCGGCTGTCGCCTCAGCCCGACGTGCCGTCGCGCAGCACCGGCAGGGGCGGATTTTCGTTC
>NZ_DASVTO010000034.1:0-11865 GCF_036387535.1 Sphingomonas sp. | reverse complement strand
CCAGCGCACCGCCGTCGCCAGACCAACCCCAAACCGCGCCGCCGCCTCGCGGCACGTCGCTCCCGACGCCACACTCGAAATCACACGGTCGCGGAGATCTTGAGAATAAGGACGCGCCATCGCTGCTGGCCTCCTATCCAGTCAGCAGCTTGAATCACATTTCCAAGCCAAAGGGAATCGGTCAGGTGCGGTCACGCTCTAGCCGGCTTCGATGCCATGCGCCGCATCGGCTTCCGCGTCGCGCGGGAGAGCGAAGCCCGGCTCCGCGACAGCGCCCGCTTCGCCCGGTTCGAAGCCGCGATCCGCGCCGCGGCCAGCGCCTGACCCTACTCCGCCACACCTTCCGCAACGCCGTCGCCCGGCAGACGCGGCGTCGGCAGCATCAGCGCCTCCAGTTCGGCCAGCGCGCCATGCGCCCGCGCCGCATCCACCAGCGCGGCTTCGACGGCGCGATAGGCGCCCAGCACGCGCCGCCCGTTATCCGACAGCCGGGCGCCGCCGGCATGCGTCATCACCAGTCGCTCGGCAAAGCATCGGTTCATCGCGTCGACCAGCAACCAGGTGTAGCGATAGCTCATCCCCAGAGCGCGCCCGGCCGCGGAAATCGACCCATGCCGGTCGATGGCATCCAGCAGGTCCGCCCGCCCCGGCCCGATTGCGCGTTCGTCCCCGCAGAACAGCTGCGCCTTGATCTTGAGCGCCCCGATGCGCAGCACCCGCTACTTTCCGATCAGGACGTCGCTCGCCTTCACGATCACGATCACCGTATCGCCGATTGTCAGGCCCAGGTCCGCGATCGCTTCCTCGGTGATGCTGGACGTGATGATCGTCCCGCCGCCGATATCCACCTTCACCGCCGCATTGACCGCGCCCGGTGTCACGGACACGATGCGGCCCTCGATCTGATTGCGCGCGCTGATCTTCATGGTCGTTCCTCCGTCTGCGTCCCGTCCGGCGCCATGGCCGGATCGCCCGTCCAGTCCCGATACCCGAGGATCATCGCTCTTACATCCACCCGCGCCTTCAACCGCGCGGCCAGCAACGCCGTGCCGCTGATCTTGCGCTGCACGAACAGCATGTCGACCGGCGGCAGGTGCCAGGTCGCGCGATCCGCCGCCATTTCCATCCCCTGATCGCGCAGCACGCCGACAAAGGCGCGGTCGCCGAAATCGAACGGTCCCGTGCGGTTCATCTCGGTCAGGATCACGCCGATCATGCGGTCGATCAACGGCTGATGCCGCGCCACCGCCGCCGCACCCAGGAAACCGGCCGCCACCGCCGCATCGCGCACCGCATCGCCATCGCCGTCAAGCCCGGCCATCAGCAGGCGGTGATAATCGCGGGCGATGTCCGCCCCCACCGGCCGTGCCGCCCCGAAATCGAGCAGCACCAGCTTCCCCGTTTCCGGCTGGAACCGGTAATTGGCGAAATTGGGGTCGGTCTGCATCCGCCCGAATTCGAACAGTTCGCGCAGCACCAGCGCGATCAACGCGCGCACCGCGCCGTCGCGCACCTCCGCCGGTGCATCGCCGATGCTTTCGATCGCCACACCGGGCAGATATTCCATCGCCAGCACCCGGTCGGTCGTCAGGTCACGGTCCAGAGCCGGCACGACATAGGCCGGCGAACCCGCGAGCAACGCGCCAAATCGCGCCATCTGCTCGCCTTCGCGCAAATAATCCGCCTCTTCATGCAACTGCTGCTTGGCCGCGGCCAGCAACGGCGCGATCGCCAGCTCCTTTGGCAGCAATCCCGAAATCCGGAGCAGCGTGGCGACGTTGTCGACATCGGCGTCAATGCTGTCCTTCACACCCGGATACTGCACCTTGATCGCCAGTTCGCGCCCGTCGCGCATGGTGGCGCGGTGGACCTGACCAATCGATGCCGCCGCGATCGGCGTCGGCCCGAACCGCGCGAACCGCATGCGCCAGTCGCGCCCCCATTGCCCGGCCAGCACCTGCTGCAACTGCCCCGGCGGCATGGCATGTGCCCGGTCGCGCAGCCGCGCCAGGATCTCGGTCAGTTCGGGCGGCAGCATGTCGCCCGCGTCCATCGATATCATCTGCCCCAGCTTCATCGCGGCGCCGCGCAAATGCGACAGCTGGTCCGTCACCTTGCCGATGTTCGCAGGCGTCAGCAGCATGTCGCGCATCCGCGGCCGCTCGCCATCGGCCAGGCGGCGCGCACCTTCCGCCACCATGCCGCCGGCCACCCCGCCCGCCAGCCGCCCGAACGCGCTCAGCCGCGACAGCCGCCCGCGTGGCACCGCGCGTGTCCTGTCCGCAAATCGATCGTCCGTCATCCGCGTTCGCTCCGCTACCGACCACCCGGATCAGGAGCCCTGCGCCACCGCGATATGGGCGCGACCGAAGCCGGATCAATGCACTCCGGCCGCATCCGGCTCGACAGTGTCGCGGATGGCCCGATATCAAGCGCCGGGCAAAATGATGGGATCAACGCGGATGACGACCAGACAGGCGCTGCAGCGGGTCGCATGGCTGGCATGGCTTGCCATCGGCCCGGCTGTTGCGGCTTTGCCCCCTGCGCCGGGGCTCGCTCCGACCGCATCGATACCGCCGCCCGTCACGCCGCAGGATCGGCTGAACCAGGCCTGGTGGGCTGCTCGCCACCGGGCGTTGCTCGCGACGCTGGCCGCGGATCCCGATCCCAAGGTCCTGCTGATCGGGGATTCGATCACCAACAACTACGACAAGTCCGATCCGCCGGACGAGGATTTCAAGCCGATCTGGCAGGCCTTCTACGCTCCGCGTGGCGCGTTGAACCTGGGATATAGCGGCGACACGACCGCGCATGTCCTCTGGCGGCTGCGCCATGGGGAGATTGACGGCATCCATCCGAAGGCCGCCGTCCTGCTGATCGGCACCAACGACACCCAGGCCGGCCGCTCGGCGATCGATACGCAGCGCGGGATCGATGCCGTCGTGGCGGAACTGAGAAATCGGTTGCCGGATACGAAGATCCTGCTGCTCGGCATCCTGCCCAGCGGAATCTCGGAGGCGAAAACCGCCACGGACCGCGCGGTCAACCGCTATCTGGCGCGCCATTATGTCGGTCATCCGCGCGTCACCTATCGCGACATCGGTGGTATCTTCATGAAGGCGGACGGCACGCTCGATCCCGCGGTCTTCTACGATCCACGGTTGCCGCATCCCGGCAAGCCGCTCCATCCCGACACCGTCGGACAACGCCGGATGGCAGAAGCGATCGAACCCCTGTTGGTTCGCCTGATCGGCCGGCTACGGGATCAGTCCGCCAGCAACAGGTGAACCATGCGTGGCGCCGGGTGTGCGATCCCGCGCACGCCCGCTTGCGTCAGGGCCGCCTCCGCCACCCGCGCCGGATCGGTCAGTTCGATCCGGACCCGCCGGTGGTGGCGGCTGGTCATGACGATGTTGCCCGCCCCGCCCAGCGCGGCCACGATCGCATCGGGGAGGACATAGGCGGGTGCGGTGACCGTCACCGGCGCGCTTGCCACGACCGGGCGATCGGCGGCGCTGCGCATTTCCATCGCGACCGTATCGGCGACCGGTCCCAGTACGACCTGCACCGCCGTCCCCCCCGGACGCAGCACCGCGCGCGCGCCCAGCGCCTTCAACGCCGCTTCGTCCACCTTCGCCTGATCCGCCACCGTCAACCGCAGCCGCGTGGTGCACGCACCGATTCCCTGCAGGTTCGCCGCCCCGCCCATCGCGGCCACGAACGCCAGTCCGCGTTCACCGGCGGGCGCATCGGCCCTGACCACCGGTTCCGCCTCGCGCCCCGGTGTGGACAGGTTCAGCTTCACGATCGCCACGCGGAACAGCCCGTAATAGAGCAGGAAATACACCGCCCCCACCGGCAGCAGCAGCAGCGGTCGCGTCGCCTTGCCGAAGTTCAGGACATAATCGAACAGCCCCGCCGAAAATCCGAAGCCCAGATGCACGCCCAGCGCGGACATCAGCGCCATCGAAATCCCGGTCAGCACCGCATGAATGCCGTACAGCACCGGCGCCAGAAACATGAAGCTGAACTCGATCGGTTCGGTCACCCCGGTCAGGAACGACGTCAGCGCCAGGCTCAGCAGCATGCCGCCCACCGCCTTCCGCCGATCCGGCAGCGCCGACCGGTACATGGCGAGGCATGCGGCGGGCAGGCCGAACATCATCACCGGGAAGAACCCGCTCATGAACGCACCTGCACCCGGATCGCCAGCGAAAAAGCGGCGGAGGTCGCCGGTGGTCCCTTGATAATCGCCGACCACGAACCAGGCGATATTGTTCAGCACATGGTGCAGCCCGGTCACCAGCAGCAACCGGTTGAGCAACCCGAATGCGAACAGCCCGGTACCGCCGGCGCCAACGATCCCGCGGCTCAGGGCGTCGATCCCCCCGCTGATCGCGCCATACCCCAGCCCGACCGCCGCCGCGATCGCCAGCCCCGCCAGTCCGCTGACGATCGGCACGAACCGGCGCCCGCCGAAGAAAGCGAGATATTCTGGTAGCTTCATCGCCGAATAGCGGTTGTAGAACAGGCCGCCGATCAATCCTGACAGAATGCCGATCGGCACTTCCAGCTTGGCGATCGCCTTGGTCCGGAACGCCGCTGTGGCCAGATCCACCGATGCCCCGGTCAGCCCCGCGGTCGCATCCGCCGGCACCGCGATCAGCACGCCCGCACCCTTTCCCGCCACCAGGAAGCAGACCACCCCCGCCAGGCAGGCCGCGCCATTGCCGTCGCGCGCGAACCCGGCCGCGACGCCGATCGCAAACAACAGGCCCAGGTTGGAAAAGATCGCATCGCCCGCCGCGCTGATGAAGGCGATATCCAGCATGTCGGGCTGCCCGATGCGCAGCAACAGGCCGGCGATCGGCAACACCGCGATCGGCAGCATCAGCGCGCGACCCAGCGGCTGGAAAAAGGCCATGGGCGACGTCATGCAAGCTCTCCCTGAACGAAGGCGGCCGCCGCGGTGCGGACCGCCGCCGCCGTTTCGCACGCCAGCATCGTGCGGGCAAAGGCCGCGCAGGCGCGCTGCGACAGGGTCGCGACCTGCGCCTTGGTCGCCACGATCCGCGCCGGCGGGACCGACAGTTCGTCGACCCCCAGACCGATCAGGATCGGCACCGCCAGCGGATCGGCCGCCAGCCCGCCGCACACGCCCACCGGCGTGCCGTGCCGCCGCGCGCCGTCGCACGTCGCCGCGATCAACCGCAGCACCGCCGGGTGCAGCCCGTCCACGCCCGCCGCAACCGCCGCATTCCCACGGTCCATGGCCAGCGTATATTGGGTCAGATCGTTGGTCCCGATCGACAGGAACGCCGCGCGTTCGGCCAGCAGGTCCGCGGTCATCGCCGCCGCCGGGGTTTCCACCATCACCCCGACCGCCACCGGGGTCGCGATGCCCAGTTCGTCCCGCAGCCGCTCGACCGCGGCGATCACCGCATCCAGTTCGGCCACGCTTGCGACCATCGGCACCATGATCCGGCATTGCCCCGCCGGCTTCACGGCCAGGATCGCGCGCAACTGTGCATCCAGGATGTCCGGCCGGGCCAGCGCAACGCGGATACCGCGCAGCCCCAGCGCTGGATTCTCCTCCGGCGCGATCGCCAGATAGGGCGCGGGCTTGTCGCCGCCGACATCCAGCAAGCGCACGATCAGCGGCTTGTCGCCCAACGCGTCGGCGATCCCCTGATAATCCGCCGCCTGCTGTTCGGTCGATGGCGGCTCGGTCCGTTCCAGGAACAGGAACTCGGTTCGCAACAATCCGCATCCCTCCGCACCTTCGTCGGCCGCCGCGCGCGCATCGGCGATCGATCCCAGATTGGCGAAGATCTCGATCCTCGTGCCGTCCGCGGTATGACAGGGCGCGTCACCCTGCGCCCGCGCCGCCGCTTCCGTCGCCTGCCGCGCGGCGATCCGGGTGGTCGCGGCCGCCATCCGTTCCATGGGCGGATCGACGTCCAGCATGCCGCGATCGGCGTCCAGCACCAGATTGGCGCCCTCCGCCACCGTCGTCAGCGCAGGCCCGAACGCCACCGCCATCGGCACGCCCAGCCCCGCCGCCAGGATCGACGCATGCGAGGTCGGCCCACCCGCCACCAGCGCGATCCCCGCGACGACCGCAGGGTCCAGCGCCGCCACCTGCGACGGCAACAGTTCGTGCGCCAGCAGGATCGTGCCCGGCGCAAACGCCAGGCCCGCGGCCTCCTCGCCCAGCAGCGCACGCAGCACCCGCCCTTCCAGATCGCGCAGATCCTCGCCGCGTTCCGCGATCCGGGCATCGCCGGTCTCGGCCAGCGTCGCCGCCTGCGCGCGCAGCACGCTGCGATAGGCAAAGGCCGCGCTCCGCCCGTCCGCGATCTGTGCCCTTGCGGCGTCGATCAGTGCCGGATCATCCAGCAAGGCCTGTTGCGCGGCGATGACATCGCCGCCGATTCCCGCCGCCGCCGCCGTCATGTCGGCGCCGACCCGCGTCAGCGCGTCGTTCAACAGCATCGTCTCCGCTGCCACGCTTGCTCCCGTTTCGGGAACGACGATCTCCTGGCTCCGCAGCCAGACGGCACGGCCGACGGCCAGCCCCGGCGCCGCCGCGACACCGCGCAGGCCCGGCCCCTCCGCGACTGCCACCGTCGGTGTCCGCACCGCGGCCGGCGCCTCTGGACGGTCGTCCGCCAGGATTCGCGCCACCGCGTCCAGCGCCGCCGCCGCGTCCGCGCCCTGCGCCTCGATCATCAATTCGGTGCCATGTGCTGCGCCCAGCGACAGCATCGCGATCGGGCTGCTCGCCGCCGCGCGGCGTTGACCGTGGATCAGCGTCACCTGCGCCGAAAGGCCCCGCACCGCTGCCGCCAGCCGGGCCGCCGGCCGCGCATGGATGCCGTGATCCAGCGCGACCCGCGCCGTGCGCCGCATCAGCGCGCCTTCCGCTGCGGGGGCGTCGCGCTGCGTGCCCTCGATCACCATGATCCGGAACAACGGGTCGCCCGGCTGCACCAGTCCCTGCGCGATCGGCGTAACGACGAAGCGTTCGGGATCGGTCATGATGATCGGCGTCACCACCGCGCGCGCCTGCTGCACCAGCGCGTCCAGATCGAACCGCAGCAACGGATTGCCGCTGCGCACGCTGGCCCCGGCCGCCACCAGCGGCGTGATCCCCGCGCCACCCAGCGCCACCGTATCGATCCCCAGATGGATCAGCAGTTCGGCGCCGATGCCGGTGCGCAAGGCGATCGCATGCCGCCCCGCATGGATCGACACGATCGTTGCATCGCAGGGTGCGTGCAAAGTGTCGCCGGTGGGATCGATCGCCAGCCCGTCCCCCAGCAACCGCTGCGCAAAGACCGCATCCGGCACGTCGGTCAAGGCCGTTACCCAGCCGGCCAGCGGCGCCATAACCGTGAACGCTTCCATCTCGGCCCTTTTCCTTGATCGCGGGCAGACTATCGGAGGGACCGCAAATCACAATACCTTTATGACATCAAACCGTCACGCAGGTTATATTTTGGTACTATCTGGCGGCCAGTGTCACGCGCCCGGTCATCCCCGATGATGCCCCCGCCGCCGCATCGATGATCAGGACGACGCGGTACGGCGTGTTTCCGGCCGGCACCGCCGCGCCGATCGGTCCCGCCGCCGGATCGGTCTTGGTCGCCACGCGGCGGTCGTCGATCCACAGCTCCGCGCGCCCCGCCACCGCGGCAAAGCGCAGGGTGCCGCCGGCGGACGCGACCTTGCGCGTCGGCGTCACCAGTGTGCGATACACGCGCCAGCTGCGCTCCGCCTCCGGCGGCGTCGCCACCCCCGGCCGCACGAAGGCCCAGCTGTTATTGTCGCTGTCGGCGGGCGCCAGCGTCGGTTCGGGCCGGCTGGTCAGCGGGGGCGATCGCCGCCAGCCGCGGATCTCCGCCCCCGGCGGTGCCGCCGGTACCTGCGGACGCGGCGTGGCGTGCAACCGATCGATGCGCAACGTCGCCGCGCGCAGCCCGGGCGCGGTCGCGCGTACCATGATCCGCCCCCGGCCGGTGTCCGCCTGTACGATCATCTGCGCCAGCCCGTTGAACAGCGCGCGCGCGCCACCCTTTTCCGGTTCATGGCTGTTGGGATTGCCGTTGCCGACCCCGATGATCGCCGCCCCTTCGACCGTGAAGGTCGTCGGCAGGTTGGCGGTCGGCACATGCCGGCCCTTGGCATCGACGGCATCGATCGTGATTGGCTGCGCATCCTCGCCATCGCCCGCCATCACTGTCCGCGCCGGGGTCAGCCGCAGCGCCACCGGCGCGCCCACCGTTTCCTGCCCGGCGCGTGCAACTTCGCGCCCGCCGCGATAGGCGATCACCTCGATCCGGCCGGGCGCATAGGGCACGTCCCAGCTATTGCCCATCAGCCGGTCTACCGCGACCTCGCCGATCGTCCGCCCGTTCAGCCGCAGCGCCACGCGCTCGGCATTGGACATGACCATGACCTTGACCGGCTGCCCCTCCCGCCCCGGCCAGGTCCAGTGCGGGAACAGCGCGACGACGGGCGCATTGTCCACCCAATGCGCGCGGTGGATGTCGAACGCCGTCTTCGGAAATCCGCACAGGTCCATGATCCCGAAGAAACTCGAAATCGTCGGCCATTCATAAGGCGTCGGCTCGCCATGATAATCGAAGCCGGTCCACACGAACCCGCCGGCCACGAACCCGCGCTCCGCGATCATCTTCCACGCGTTGCGGTGCGAATCGCCCCAGCTCGCATGGTCTGTGTCGTAGGATGAGGCGACCTGCGCCTTCGCATCGCTCTCATACGCTCCGCGCGTCATGAACGCGCTCGTATCCTCGGAACTCGTCATCGGACGCGACGGGTTCAGCGCGTGGAACCGATCATAATCGCCCTGATAATAGTTGAAGCCGGCGACGCCCACCACCTGGCTGACATTCACCGGATCGAAGAAGGCGCCGTTCATCGCGGCGGTCACCGGACGGCTGTCGTCCAGCCGGGTGACGGCATGCGCCATCCGCCGCACCATCGCGACCCCGGCCTCGGTGCCTTGCATCGGTTCTTCGTTGAACACCGACCACAGGATGACGCTGGGATGATTGCGGTCGCGCCGGACCAGCCATTCCAGCTGCGCCATATAATCCGGGCTCGGGTTGAACTGCCGGTTCTCGTCCATGACGAGAATGCCCAGCCGGTCGCACCAATCCAGCAATTCGGGCGCGGGCGCATTGTGTGAACAACGAATCGCGTTGCACCCCATCGCCTTCAACCGTTGCAGCCGCCACAGTACCAGCGCATCCGGGATCGCGGTGCCGACACCCGCATGATCCTGATGAATGCACACCCCCTTCAGCTTCACGGCGCGCCCGTTCAGCAGCAGGCCGCGGTCCGGATCGAACAGGATGGTGCGGAACCCGATGGGGACGCTGCGCTCGTCGATCACCGCGCCGTCGCGGCGCAAGACCGTTCGGACGGTATAGAGCGTCGGTCGCTCCACCGACCACAAGGCCGGATCGGGCACCGCGAGCGTCAGCGATGCGGACGCCTGCTCCAGCGGCGATACGTTCGCGTGCGCCGTGCCGGTCGCCACCGCGCGACCCTCGGGATCGATCAGCGTGGCCACGATCTCGATCTCCGCCGCCATGTCGGCAATGCTGGTCAGCGTCGCAGTGACCGGCACGGCCCAGCCGCCCGCGGCATCGCGGCGCGGATCGGCATGGACGCCATCGGTCGCGATCGAAACGGAGGCGCGCCGCGCCAGCCAGACATGGCGATACAGGCCGGCGCCCTCATACCACCACCCTTCCATCACGCTTGCATCGACGCGCACCGCGATGATGTTCATCTCGTCGCCGAACCGGGCGAACGGCGTCATGTCGACATACAGGCTGTTATAGCCGGACCAGTTATGCGCGACGACGCTGCCGTTGATCCAGATGGTGGCGTTGGTCGCGATACCGCCGAACTGAAGCTCGATCCGCTTGCCGCGATCGGCCGGGTCCAGCTGCACGGTCCGCCGATACCAGCCGATACCCCGCCGTCGATAGCCCTGCGACAGGTTTGCGCTCCGGTCGAACGGCTGGAACGATGCCCAGTCGTGCGGCACCGTGACGGGTTGCCAATCGCTGTCGTCATGATCGGGCGCGGCCGCACCCTGCGCATTGCCCGCCTTAACGCTCTGATAGGTCGCATTATGTCCCGCGGGCGGTAACGGCGTGACATCACCTTCATGGAACAGCCAGCCCCGGTTCAACAGGATCCGGCTGGGATCCTGCACCGGCAGCGCCGGCGGCATCCGATCATCGGGACGGGGCATCGGCAGGGCCCCGATGCCGGGCTCGACCCTGGCTGCGAACGCCGGCGCGGTGCCACCCGTCAACCCGATCGCCGCGGTTCCCATCAGCAACTCGCGACGTGCGACCGTCATGCCAGCACGCTCTCCTGCGCGATCCGGGTCTTCACAGGGTTCAATGCCGCATCCAGCACCGCCCAATCGGCGCGCAGACCCGGCGCCAGGCTGCCGCGTTCCTGCGACAATCCCAGGAACGCCGCCGGATGGGCCGACGCCATCGCCGCCGCGGCATCCGGGGTCAGCCGCAGATCGGTGACACTGTTGGAAACCGCGGTCGCCATATTCAGGTCCGATCCCGCCAGCGTTCCATCGGCGAAGGTGCAGATGCCGCCGGCGACATCGATCTGCCGCCCCTGCAGCATGAACCCGCCATGGCCACCGACGGACGGCATCGCATCGGTCACCAGCATCATGCGATCGAACGGGCGCGCCTTCATCCCGATGCGCAGCACCGCGGCCGCAACATGGACATTGTCGACGATCAGCCCGCACCAGGGCCGCGGATCGTCCAGTGCCGCACCGACGACGCCGGGCGATCGCTGATGCAGGGGCGCCATCGCATTGAACAGGTGCGTGATCCCGCTCAGCCCGGCATCGAACGCCGCGATCATCGTGTCGTAATCGGCCTCGCTGTGCCCCGCGCTCACGATCACGCCGGCCGCGACCAGCGTGGCGATATCCGCCAGCGCCACCCGCTCCGGTGCGACCGTCAGCATCACGCGCCCACGCCGGGGCCGCACCAGCAGGGCCATCATCTCCGGGTCCAGCGCCCGGAACTTGGTGGCGTCGTGAATGCCCTTGCGGGCGGTGTTGAGCACCGGCCCTTCGATATGCACGCCCACGACACCAGGCACGCCGGCATCGATCGCCGCATCGACCGCATCCAGCGCCATCGCGATCCGGGCCGGCTCCTCGCTGATCAGCGTCGGCAGGAACGCGGTCGTACCATAGCGCGCATGCGCCGCACCGATCGCCGCGATCCCGTCGACGCTGGTGTCGTCGTTGAACAGAACGCCGCCGCCGCCATTCACCTGCGTATCGATGAAGCCCGGCATGACCCAGCCACCCGCCAGATCGACCGCGCCGGTCGGATCGGACAATGGCGCGATCGACTGGATCAGCGCGCCATCGACCACGATTTCCGCGCCATCCAGCACCCCCGCCGCCGTCGCGACATGGCCGCCCGCGAACCGAAACCGTGTCATAGCGTCTGCGTCACCTTTGCCAGATGCGGGGGCGAGTCCGGATCCATGCCACGAACCATCGACAGCGCCTCGGCCATGCCATAGAAACTCGCCAGCATCGCAATGGGTTCGGTGGCGGGATGATCGGTCAGCGCCGGCAGGACACCGCCCGATCCGGCGATCAGCGTGATGGCGCCGCGCTCCGCAAAGGTCGCCGCCACCGCCGCCACGTCGCCGCCGGCCTGATCCGACGGCGCGAACCCCAATATGGGGAAGCCGGGCTCCACGATGCGCATCGGGCCATGTCGCACCTCGGCCGAACTGAACGGCTCCGCCTGGATCGCACAGGTT
>NZ_DASVTO010000033.1:0-9041 GCF_036387535.1 Sphingomonas sp. | reverse complement strand
CATCGTTCCGGTGACGGCAATGCCATAGGCCGCGGCCAGGTTGCTCGATGTCCGGAACCCCAGCACCAGCAGGATCACCAGCCCCAGCAGCACCCAGTTGACCAGTGGCAGGTAGATCTGTCCCGCGGCCGTCGCGCTGGTATGCGCCACCTTCAATCGCGGCAGGAACCCGAGCTGGATTGCCTGCTGCGTCACCGAAAACGCGCCGGAGATCACCGCCTGGCTGGCGATGATCGTCGCCAGCGTCGCCAGGATGACCAGCGGCAGCCGCAGCGATTCCGGCGCGAGCAGGTAGAAGGGATTGACGATCGCCGCAGGCGTTTCGATCAACAGCGCCGCTTGCCCCAGATAGTTGAGCAACAGGCAGGGAAAGGCAATGTAGAGCCAGGAAATGGCGATCGCCTTACGCCCGAAATGCCCCATGTCGGCATACAGCGCCTCCGCCCCGGTGACGGCCAGCACCACGGAGCCCAGCGCAAGAAAGGCGCGCATCGGGTCCATGGCGAAGAACTCGAACGCATAATGGGGGCTCAGCGCCATCAACACCTTGGGATGCTGCAGCACGCTGATCCCGCCCAGCACCGCCAGCACCGCGAAATACACCAGCATCACCGGGCCGAAGATCATGCCCACCTTCGCGGTCCCGCGCGACTGGATCATGAACAGCACGATGATGACCGCGATCGCCACGGGCAGCACCAGCGGCGCCAGCCCGGATTGCACGATGGTCAGCCCCTCCACCGCCGACAACACCGAGATCGCCGGAGTGATGATCGCATCGCCGTAGAACAGGGCGGTGGCGACGATGCCCAGAAGCACGATCCCCTTGGTCCAGCCACGCCCTTCGCTGTTGCGCACGATCAGCGCGAGCAGCGCCAGGCTGCCGCCCTCGCCATGATTGTCCGCGCGCAGGATGATGAGCACATATTTCAACGTGACGATCAGCGTCATCGTCCAGAAGATCAGCGAAATCACGCCGTAGAGATGCGGCGTATCGACCACCAGGCGGTGATGGCCGATGAAGCTTTCCTTCAACGCATAGAGCGGCGACGTCCCGATGTCGCCGAACACCACCCCGATCGCGCCCAGCGCCAACGTGGCGGTATGTTCGGTCGGACCATGATGGACGGGCACGATGCCCTCGACCTTCGCGTCAATCCCCGTCGTCATGCCCGCATTCTTCCCTGTCTGGATCGCCGCTATCACACCCCTGCGCATAGCGAAGCGAGTGACAAGAACCACGCTCCGCATATGTTTCGCATATGGACGCGGCAGCGTTCAGACCGCGGTGCCGGACCGGTTCAATTGGCCACCCGCCGCCTCGACCGCCTTGCGCAGCCCGTATTGCACGCCCCAACCGATGGCGAACGTCACTGCCAGCGGTACGGCCGCGCGCACGACCGTCTCGGTGATCCCGCCGATGATCGCACCCTTGATCCCGCTGTCGCCATCCTCGCGATCGATGGCCGCGCCGATCATCATACCCAACCAGTTCATGACAGCTCCTTCTTCTTGGTTCCGGTGGCAACGTCCGACATGGCGGATCGGGCCCGCAACGCCGACAGCGTTGCCGTGACCGCTGCGGACAGCGTGCCGACATGGTGGTCGGCACCCAGTTGCCGCTGCACGTCCACGCTGGTCAGCGCCGCTTCACCCTCCGGCCACAGTCCCACCACGATCCGGGCGGCGGGCGCATGGTGGCGCACCCGCTTGACCAGGTAGCGCAGATGCGCCGGCGTTCCCGCCAGTTCGAGGCAGGACACCACGACCACCGCCACGCCGTCCAGATCCAGCGCGCCGATCGCATCGCGTGACGCGGCCTCATGCGCGATCGGTCGGGCATCGACGCCCCGCCGCGCAAGCAATTGCGTCAGCATGGCCGTCACCGCATCATCGAACGGTCCGCGCCCCGCGATGCACGCCACACGCCCGCCCGGCGCCAGCAGGTCATCGGCCGGATCCCGCCCCACCGCGGTCGCGTCGACATGGTCGGCCAGATCATCGATCAGCGCCAGTGTCGACCGCGTCATCCGGGCGGCGCGCGCGCCGTCGATGGTCCCGCGCAACTGGTCGATCCCGGCCAGCTTCAATCCGCCCAGCACCACCCCGTCATAATAGGCCTCCAGCGTGCGCTCACCCAGGATCGCCTCCGCCTGCGCCAGCGCCTCGTCGGGATTGTCGGCTAGGATGCGGTGATAGAAGCTGTCGACCGCCGACAATGCGGGCCGATCACCCAGCAGTACGTCAAAGAATTCCAGCGATTTCACATGCCGGCCGAGCACGACCAGGCACAAGGTCATCGGTGTCGACAGGATCAGCCCGATCGGCCCCCAGATCCACGTCCAAAACACCGCCGCCACGATCACCGACACCGGCGACAACCCGGTCGAATGGCCATAGAGCAACGGCTCCACGACATAGCCCAGCAGTGGTTCGACGATCAGGAACAGCAAGGCGACCGCGATCGCGGTTCCCCAGCCCGGGTCGATCGCCGCCGCCAGCGCGATCGGCGCCACGGCCGCCAGGAACGACCCGATATAGGGCACGAACCGCAACAGGCCCGCCAATATGCCCCACATCAACGCGGACGGCACGCCGATCAGCGCCAGCCCGCTCGCGATGATGATCCCGAATCCGGTATTCACCGCCAGTTGCGAGACGAAATAGCGGCTCAGTCGCTGTCCCGCCTCGTCCATCGCCAGCGTCGTCCGCTGCAGGTCGTGCGATCCGAACAGCCGGATGAACCGATCACGCAGGTCCTCCTTCTGCAACAGCACGAAGATCGCGACGATCAGCACGATCACCGTGGTTTCCAAGGGACCGAGGATCGGCTCCAGGATGGTCTTGGCCACCATCAGCGGCGACGTCCGTTCCGGCGCGACCTCCACCAGTACCGGCCGCCGCTCCTCCGTCACGACGCGCGGAACCGGCGTACGAAGGCCGGTGCCGGCGGCGTGCGCACCCGGCCGCTGCCGCGGGGCGAACTCCTTGGACAGCGACGCCAGCCGTGCGGTGGCGAACGCCTGCACCCCGGACACCTTGCGCTCGATCGTCCGGGCATAGCTGGGCGCGTCCGCGGCCAGGTTCGCCGTCTGCGTTCCGATCAGGGTCCCGACCGCCGCCAGCACCCCGACCGCCAGCAGGACTGTCAGGACGACCGACGGCGCCCGCCACAATCCCGCCCGCTGCAACAGATTGACCAGCGGCGACAGCACGAACGACAGCATGACCGACAGCGTGATCGGGATCAGCACGTCCTGCGCGAAATACAACGCACTCACCACCGCGGTCGCAACCACCAACCCCAGCAGGCTGCGGATTTCCGGCGCGGAGACGGGCGGGATCGTTCCCGCCGCGTCGATCGCCGCGCGCCCGCTGCGATCTCCCGTCACGATATTCTCATACCCCGCGAGCTTCTCGTCGCCCATTGCCGTCGCCTGTCCCTTGGTCATTCCGGCGGCATAGGCTGTCTCGGGGGGAAAACACATCGGCTATTGACCCCACCGCGTTCGGAACCATCTATTGTGCAGTGCAGCAGGAACGCTGTTCAGGCAGACAGGAAGCCGGCGCCATGCGGAACATCAGCGACACGATCGCGCGCCTCACCGCGCGTGCCAGCCTGCCGGGGCTCGACCATGGCGGCTCGGCGGAGGACCGGCTGACGGACCTTTCCGATTTCGGCGGCAACCCCGGCGCGCTGCGGGCGCGTTGCTATGTTCCCGCCGGGCTCCGGCCCGGCGCCGCGTTGGTCGTCGTGCTGCACGGCTGCACCCAGACCGCCGCAGGCTATGACCATGGCTCGGGCTGGTCGCGGCTGGCGGATCGCCACGGCTTCGCGCTGTTGTTCCCGGAACAGCAGCGCGCGAACAATCCGAATCTCTGCTTCAACTGGTTCGTGCCCGGTGACACCGCGCGCGGCGGCGGCGAACCCTTGTCCATCCGCAACATGGTCGCGCGGATGGTGGCCGATCACGAAATCGATCCGGCCCGCATCTTCGTCACCGGCCTGTCGGCCGGGGGCGCGATGACCGCCGTCATGCTGGCCGCCTATCCGGACGTGTTCGC
Source organism: Sphingomonas sp. (assembly GCF_036387535.1). GTDB lineage: Bacteria > Pseudomonadota > Alphaproteobacteria > Sphingomonadales > Sphingomonadaceae > Sphingomonas_R. The sequence goes on along the minus strand of NZ_DASVTO010000033.1, from coordinate 4,976 downwards.
CGGCGGGGCGGTGATCGCGGGCCTGCCCTTCGGTGCCGCCGCCACGATGCCGGAGGCGTTTGACCGGATGCGCGGCCATGGCGGCCCGACGCGCGACGAACTGGCCGCCCGCGCCCGCAGCGCCGCTCCGCCCGCCGGATCCTGGCCGATCCTGTCGATCTGGCACGGCACCGCCGATCATACCGTCGCGCCCGGCAATGCCGACGCGATCGCCGCACAGTGGCGCGACCTCCATCATCTGCCGGACCGCCCCAGCAACAGCGACCGGATCGGCGCGCATACCCACCGCACCTGGCGCGATCCGAACGGGCGCGCGGTGCTGGAGGAATATCGTATCGCCGGCATGGGGCACGGCACCCCGATCGATCCCGGCGCCGGCACGGATCACGGCGCCCCCGGTGCCTTCATGCTCGACGTCGGCATCGCGTCGTCGCACTGCATTCTGTCGTTCTGGGGCCTGCAAACCGATGCACCCGCGGTGAGCGCGGCGACACCCGCGGCGCCAGCCGCCGACCCGGTCAGCAATGTCATCGCAAACGCGTTGCGCGCTGCCGGCTTGATGTCCTGAGGATTTTGCGCTTTCAGGATTGATACCGCGTCCAACCGGGCATCATGCCCGATCCGGCGTCGAGCCAACCTTGTCCGTGTCACGCCCGGCCATATGGCAGATGATGTGCGGCGATCATGCTTGATATGTCATGATGCCGCAATATTCCCTACATCGTCTCGCGTTACGGGAGCGTATCTTTATCCTGAGCGCCGATCAGCGCGGAGCAACGACGTCGATGAAAATTCTGTTGACGACTCACATGCTGGGATGTGGCGGGACCGACCGCGTCTGCGTGCATGTTGCGAATGGTTTCGCCGCCGCCGGCTTCGATACGGAAATCGTGATATTCTGCAGCGGCGGCAGCGCCGAGAAATCGTTACTGCCGCTCGTCCTGGATACGGTGCGCGTCACCACCCTAGGCACCCGCACCGGGAGCCGCGGCAGGGATCTGCTTCGAAACCTTCCGGCCTTCATAGGCCATTTGCGCCAGAACCGGCCGGACTGCATCCTCTCGACCGGCAACAACATGAACAAGATCACCACCGCGGGGCTTCGGCTTTCGGGACTGCGGAACAGCCGGTTGGTGCTGAAGACCACCAACCCGATCATCCGCCCGAAAGACGGACTGTTTTCTCGTCATTATCGCCGTTGGTATTATCGACGCATGTTCCGCATCGCCGATCTGGTCCTGACGCTGAGCGAGCCTGAAACCTGTCACTTGCGCACCGCTTTTCCGGTAGCGGCGGGCCGCTTCCAGACCGTGGCAAACCCCTATGTCACGGCGGCCATGCTCGCACAGCCACTGCGGAACGACGCGTCCGCACCGTTGATCCTCGGGGTCGGTCGCCTGGCCCCGCAGAAGCGCCTGGATCTCCTGATCCGGGGCTTCGCCGCAATGCGCAACACGGGCGCGCGGCTGGTTCTTCTGGGAGAAGGGCCGGATCGTGGAAAATTGGAAGCCTTGATATCCGAATTGGGGATGGACGGTCGCATCAGTCTTCCGGGCTTTGTCGATGATGTTTCTTCCTGGTTTGCGCGGGCAGATATCTTTGCTTTGACCTCGCGTTACGAAGGTTTGCCGGCCGTCGTGCTGGAAGCGATGGCGACAAATTGCCGGGTGGTCGCCACCGATTGCTTCCCCGCCGCGCGCACCTTGGTGGGCGATGCCGACGGCTGCGCGATCTTGGCGGAACCCTGCCCCCTACAACTCGCGGGCCTGCTGGACAGGATGCTCTTGCAACCGCGGCCAGCCACGCTTCGCGAACGCGCGAACGGCTATTGCATCGATCAGGCACAACGCAGCCACGTTGATGCCGTCTCGGCAATTCTGGCGCTTCAGCCCGCCTGACTGCATCTCCACCGCTCAGGCGACACGAAGTGCGCCGACCTCGGTTCAGGCTGGCGAAGGGTGAAGCGCGGTAGACGCTGGGGGCACGGGCGGGCTATGCCGCGGACATGTTAGTGGAGTTCCCGACCTTGCCGAACCGCCTGTTCCTTCGTGCGGCGACCTACCCCGCCTTCGCGGCGCTGCTGGCGGTGCCGATGCTGCCGGTTCTTGCCCAGTCTGCCTCCATCCCGACCTTCGGCATTCCCGCTCCGACCACGGTCACCATGGCGCCCCCGCCGCCCCGCGTCCTGCCGACGCTCACCCGCAATCAGGCGAAACAGTTGGCGGCGATGATCGACGGTGCCGCCGGTCAGGGGTTGCGTCACGACCTGCGCGATTCGGATGGCGAGGCGGCCGACCGCGGCGATGCCGACCTGATCGTGGCCGCACTCGATCATGCGCGCGCGGTGCATAGCGGCCGGCTGGACACAGCGGATTTCCTGAAGGACTGGGGGCTGCGTCCTGCCGCCTATGATCCCTGGCCTTCCTTTTCGCAGGCGATCGCGAAGGATCGGCTTGCCGCCTGGATCGCTGCCTTGCCGCCGCCCTATGCCGGCTATGACGGGCTGATGAAGGGGTTGAAGACCTACCGCGCGATCGAGGCTGCTGGCGGCTGGCCGATGCTGGAACCCGGTCCGGACATGACGCTGAACGCCACCGGCCCACGCGTCCTCGCGCTGCGCAAGCGGCTCGCGGTCGAGGATGACGCGGTCGCCACGACCGGCACGACCTTCGATCTCGCCCTGCTGAACGCAGTGCGTCGGGCCCAGCGTCGCTACGGCATCAATCCCAGCGGTATCGTATCGAAACAGACGCTGGCCGCGCTCAACGTCCCCGCGCGTGATCGCGTGCGGCAGATCATGGCCAATATGGAACGCTGGCGCTGGCTGCCGCAGGATCTCGACAAGGACCGGGTCCAGGTCAACATTGCCGCGGCCGTGCTCACCGTGTTCGACGGCGATCGGCCGGTCACGTCGATGAAGGCGGTCACCGGTCGCCCGGGCGACAATACGCCGATGCTGCAATCGCGCATCCACAGTATCGTCATCAATCCGCCCTGGAATGTCCCCACTTCGATCGCGACGAAGGAACTGTGGCCGAAGGAGAAGGCCAATCCCGGCTATTTCCGCCGCAACGCGATCAAGGTCATTCCGCTCGATGGCGGTGGCAACCGCCTGCAACAGGCGGCAGGCGATCAGAGCGCGCTGGGTCGGCTGAAGTTCGATTTCGACAATCCCTATTCCGTCTATCTGCACGACACGCCCGCGCAGGCCGGCTTTTCCCGTTGGGACCGGCTGGCCAGCCATGGTTGCGTCCGGCTCGAAAAGCCGGTCGAACTCGCCAACCTGCTGCTGGCGGACAATCCCGATTATGCCGGCGGCGTCGAGACGGCGATCGCGGAGGGCGATACGAAGCGGGTGCGCCTGACGACCCCCGTGACCGTCTATCTGCTCTACTGGACCGCCTTTGCCAGCGCGAACGGCCAGATCAACTTTCGGGGCGATCCCTATGACTGGGACGGCATCCTCGCTTCCAAGATCGAGGCACGCGGTGCCCGCGCCGCTGCCCTCGCCTCGCGTTAGGACCAATCGATGAAGACCCGCCTGCCGCTCCTGCTGTCCGCCGCTCTCCTGGTCGGCCTCACCGCCTGCAACCGCAGCGAGCCGGCGCCGGAGCCCGCCCCTTACAACGAACCCATAGCCGAGGAGCCAGCCCCGGAGCCGGAACCCCGGCCGGAGCCGGAACCTGTGACACCCGTCAGCAACGCGGCCGAGACGGTGACGGAAGCGGTTCCGCCGCCGGAACCTACGCCACAGAGCGAACAGATGCTGGAGGATGCCGAGGCCACCGGCATGACCGCACGCGTCGCGCGCGAGGACACCGCAACGGACGAGAACGACACCAGGGACGTAGAGGAGAAATAGCCGTCGCCACGCCGCCGCCCCTGTTTTCAAGGGCGTAGACGGCGGTCGATGCGTTGTTAACCCTCTATCCGGTTGTTGACGCCCGGCGGAGCGGGTACGGCTTGCGATCCTATGCCGGCTCCGCCCATCCCGATCGTGTCCGTGCTGGTTCCCGCCTACCGTTGCGCCGCGTTCATCGCGGACACGATCCGCTCGCTCCAGGCGCAGACATTGGCGGACTGGGAGGCGATTGTCGTGGACGACGGATCACCGGACGATCTTGTCGCCGCGCTCCGGCCGTTCGCGGGCGACACACGCATCCGGCTGCTGCGGACGGCGCATGCCGGCGTATCGGCGGCCCGCAATGCCGCGCTTGCCGCGGCGCGCGCGCCGTTGATCGCGCTACTGGACGGTGACGATGCCTATGCGCCCGATTATCTGGCGGAAATGACCGGCGCGATGGCGGCGGACCCGGACCTCGGCTTCGTCACCTGCGACGCAACCTTCGTCGGCAATGTACGATTGGAAGGCCGGCGCTTTTCCGCGGTTCTGCCACAGGTCCCCCCTGTCACGCTCGATCGGGTCCTTGCGCGCCAGTTCAACGTCTTCACCGCCTGCATGCTACAGGCGTCGGCGGTGCGTGCTGTCGGTGGCTGGTCGGAACAGCTGCAATCCGCGGAGGATCTCGATCTCTGGATCCGATTGCTGGAACGTGGCTGGCGGTGCGGCTATGTACCGCGCGCGCTGCACCGCTATCGCCGCCGTACGGATTCGCTGTCGGCGGCGCGACTGCCGCTGCTGCACGCGGTGGCGCATGTCTATGACGGCGCGGTCGCACGGCTGGACGGTCGCCCGGAACAGCGCACGGCCCGCGCGGTCCGCGCCACGATCGACAGGGACATCGCGTTCGCGCAAGGCGAAGCGATGGTGGTGGCGGGCGACGTCCGCGGCGGTCTTCGCGAACTGCGTCGCGCTGGCGCCCGTACGCGCACGCTGGCGTGGCGGACGGCCCTGCTGGCGATGCGGCTGGTGCCCGCTGCGGCACCGCGGTTCATGCGCTGGCGGATGCAGGCCGCGACGCGCGGCTGACCCGTTTTTGGCGCGCGCATTTGTCATGACCGCACGCTAGGGTCCG